>JAGLOJ010000085.1 GCA_023139045.1 Candidatus Sabulitectum sp. | reverse complement strand
GCTGAACTCGTGGCGCAAGATCTCCAATGTTCCGCATAATGGTTTATCTCCTTGCTAGGTATGCCTTTAACCTAATTCATGAGATATCCATTGTCAAGGGGTAAATGAGTCTTAAACTACTGCATTCTATGATGTTAGATGCATATTTGATGGGTGGTACTTTTGTCGGAGGCGTCCATGTTAAGTTCTCACTTAACACTGGATCACCTGTAGGGAACTTTAACCCCATGAGTTCATGCCCATGACGGGCGTACACAACAAAATGCAGCAGAACAGCAGCATGGCAGTAAGGAATTGGTGAATGCTGTCTGCTGATTTAGAGCGTTCAGTTCATCAATAACCCCTGGCTGACTTAACAAAAATTTCCGGGCAAATGCTCTGATGATGCTTCGTAGAAACTCGGTTGATTCCCAAGGCAGATCCAACTATGCGGTGATTGAAGGCATGAATGAACTGTTCACTGGTACCCCCTCCCCCCGCCAGGTGCATAATCCGGACCAAACTTACCACTGATTCCGGGCAAACTTGCCACCTCCTTGCCATTGTTACCAAACTACGCATACCGGAGTTAAGTTTCCACTCTCGCCGGTCGAACATTTACAAACTCGCCGGAGTTATCTTTCCAGTAGTGTCAGTAATATTTCGATTAATTCATGGATCCCAAAGCGCATATTCAGACATAATGAATTCGGGATGCTCTGCTAATTCCCCGGGCAAATCCATACAAATACTCAGCTTCGCAAAGCTCGGTCAATTTCATAAAAATGAATCATGACGAGAACTCTAGAAATCTAGGCTTGAATGCACGCTCCCAAAATGATATACTTATAGCATAGAATTCCTAGTATTGGGCAGGAGAATGGTATGCTTTATTTTGAGTGGGATGAAAACAAAGCAAAAGAGAATCAAGTAAAACACGGAGTGTCTTTTAACGAAGCCAGCACTGCTTTTAGTGATTCGCTTTCACTAACTATTCACGACCCTCTGCATTCTGATGAAGAGGATAGATTTGTTTTGCTCGGAATATCAGTAAGTAACCGTCTTCTACTTGTCGTTCACACAGAACGTATTGACAAGATCAGAATAATCAGTGCAAGAAAGGCAACAAACAACGAGAGAACATATTATGAAAACAATGCCAAATGATCCAACAATTCTAGAAGAGTATGATTTCAGAGATGCAGTTCAGGGCAAATATTCTGCCAGGTACTCCGAGGGCACCAATGTTATTGTTATTGACAAAGATGTCATGGCATATTTCCCAGATCATGATGCAGTGAATCAGGCTCTCAGGTCTATTATTTCAATAATAAAAAAGCATGATCTGACTATCGAACAACTTGCTTCTCGATGACCAAGATCATTCTGAAATGTATTCAGGAAATAGTAATTTATACCCTCCTGCAATTCCCGTGCATATCGTAGAATCTCTGGTGGTGCTGCGCAGAACCTCGGCTGATTCATGTATCAAGGCAAATTCCGAATGATACTCCAGCAAACCCTTGTGATTGATAAAATTGGGCATTATCATTCTCTGGTAGACAAAGAAAGACACAAGACGACAAAATACTGAACAACTAAATTCAACAGAACTGCGGCTCTGTCTATTAGTACCTATATTATTGCAGTCTGCTGATTTAGAGCGTTGCATGGGAGAGAAATGAAATCTATTACAATCACAATCATTGCCTTGGTGTTTTTCTCTATTGCGTGTGGCGAGAAAGAAAACGCTAATATAGATTCAGCTCACGAAAACGCTGAAGTTTCGGATAACGGAGTAAGTATTACAATTATTGATGAGTGGACTGAGTACCTGCAATCAAGTGATGACGGTCTCTGGGAAGACAGTACTGAACATACTCTTTCCTATAGATATCTAGGCCATCTTTATGACGAAGAGGATCTGGATATCCCTGTTTACTCACCTTTTGCCCTTTGTTGCTATTCAGATACCATTTTTATTACTGATGTAGCGACAAAGCAAATCGTTGCAATGGACGACGAAGGTTCAGTGTTATGGAAAGCCGGTGGAGCAGGGGAAGGCCCTGGTGAATTTAGTATGATGACAACGCTGGCTGTATCCGGGAAGTATGTTGCAGCACTGAATACTCATCTCGGAAGAGTTGAACTCTTCCACAGGGACGGTAGCTTCGCTCACAGTATTCAGGTTACCAGATCTCAAGATATTGTCGCTTTGGATGACACAACCTTCATTGTTGCATCAACAGAGGAGCAGGGAGGCGATCTTCACATAGTCAATGTAAACAGGGGAATTGAAAGGTCTTTTGGCCAGGTGAATGTGGATCACTATGATGGGATTTTAAGACCGGATCTAATGAGGCTGTGCATTGGAGGTCATGGCAGAATAGCAATCTTCAACAGGTATGAGGGATTGTTAACTATCTATGACATTGAGACAGAAGAGTGCCTTTACAGCGGGAGTAGAGAATATCCATCAACCATCAATCCACCCACTCCTTTCACCGGTAGTGACGGAGAAACCCATACTGTTTTCTTCCCAATTGGTGGGAATGCTTTTCTTGGTCCCGAAGGCATGTTGAATGTTATTGTCTGCAACTACATGGATGATGGTTCATTCATTTCTGATCCCGAGTATCTTGATTTTGCTCCCGTTTCTGCTGTAGACCGGTACGACTGGGATGGTAACTATTTAGACAGCTATTGCTTACCGGATTCAAGCATAAACTTTGTTTCCAGCCTTAACAATAATAGACTAGTGGCCAGGAACTTTGCCGAAGGGGTTCTTTGCCTATTTGAAAGGTATTAGAAACAGAAAAACTACGCATATCAATTGCATGAACTTGTCTCAGTCGCCTATGTGCCAACAGGTTACTGTCATAACTGTGCAAGTTATGCAAAGCGTTCGGTAGCATAATTAAGGACATACTCTAATGGCAAAACAAAAATCTAACGGGTCAACATGGTCGAAATTGAAACCATGCATACTCAACATGGATCGTAAGCAACTGGTAAAATTGGTAGCAGATATGTATCGCTTTTCCAAAGACAACCAAATATTTCTTCATTCTCGATTTGGAATTGGCAAGGATTTACTTGAGCCATATAAAAAAACGATCGATGAATGTATGTATCTAGATCTTTGCAGCAAGGAAACAATTCAAATCTCAAAAGCAGAAAAAACTATCAGCAACTACACGAAAGCAGCTGGAGATATCCTCGGTGAGGTTGAACTTATGGTTTATTTCGTGGAATGCGGTAACAATTTCACGATAGGTTTTGGCGACATTGACGAGGAATTTTATAACTCTCTCAATGAAATGTACCGGCGAGCTATCAACAAAGTATTAAGTTTACCTGAAAATCAGCAAAAAGAGTTTCAGGACAGGCTAAAAGAAATCATGATTTCATCTTCAGATATTGGATGGTGCTACCATGACACGCTAAGTAATGATTACTACGATGCATTTTCAGAAGAAGAAGAATCATGACGACAATTGTCCACTGGGTGGCCTATCGCCAACTGTGAAGATAATTATCCATGGGATCTTGGATTCCGAACAAAGAATGAAACTGGACTCTCAGTTGATTCATTTATCAAGGCAAATTCCGAATGATACTCCAGCAAACCCTTGTGATTGATAAAATTGGATATTATCATTCTCTGGTAAACTGGAAAAAGACACAATACGACAGAATACCGAACAAAGGGCTGCGGCAGTATTGCGTCACGAAGCGGCTAATAGGTCTTTGCAATCTGCTAAGCCCAAGCGTTGAATGAGCAGGAGATACAGCCATGACTAATCTTAAAATACAGAATTCGCTTGGATTTTATAAACGAATCAAGTACCGCTCATTTAGAACTATTACGCTAGTTGTGTTAGTATGCCTGCTTGCCGCTTTCCCTTCATCTGCGCAAGAGAACCACCACAGTATTCAATTCCTTGGCACTCTACAATCCTACATGTTTAATCAGCACTACGACTTTACTCCTGGTTTTGGGGCAGAAACTCAAATTCGGTTCTGGCCTAAGACTAATCTGGGCTTAGCTATCGCTGGTGGAATGTCATTTTTCACTATCGATCAGCTTATCGCCACATCTGGTGATCCAATTAAGATTGAGGTTGCTAAAGAAGGCACATTGCTGTTCTTTCCGATCGGAGGGTCAATCCTTCTATCGCAGAATTTAAAACATAATGCCGAATTCATTCTCGAAGCAGGAGTTCGTTATGTATTCGTGAACTCTAACCTGAAGGAAGTAACTACTACAACCGATTCTGGAACAGTAACAATAGACAAGATCAGATACGATATCGGAAACGGAATAATTGGTTTAGTATCTGCGAATGTTGTAACTGAATTATCACAGAAACTCAGCTTATCCTTGGGATTAGGTTATCAGTTTGATATATCCAAAGGCAATGAAGTGGTCTTTGGATTTCCGGGAGAGCATGAATTAAGCTCCTACCTAATCCGTGCTGGTCTTATTACTGATTTCTGATGCAATTTGCATATTTCCAAACAAATATATTTAGGTGCAACAAATTATTGGCAGTAAAGAAGATTTTATCATATAGTCAAGTGATCAAGTCAGAATAGTCATTCAATGCATGACATTGCTGTTCGTCGGCTCATAAGTTTGCACTCCAGCTTCCTTCAGACCCCACCTCACGGTGACGCCCTTGCCTTCGGCTAACAGTTCATGTTAAGTTCTCACTTACACTTGGATTACCTGTAGGGGACTTTAACAAACCCCATGAGTTCATGCCCATGACGGGCGTACACAATCGAATCAAGATGACTTTTCTCGTTAGTAGGCTGTGGTAATTATGCAGCTTATTCGAAGTCTTAGAGAGTAAAATGAAAGGTGCAAATTTGAATGCAATATGCTTGGAAAGTACTCATAATACCAGGATCCTCGCTGAGAAAAAAACAGATATCATTTTACACCTTCTCGCACATTATGAAATAAATAATGTTGCATCCAACTATGATATTGACTATGTGAAATACATATCCGATCTCAAGGGTGAGAAGTCATCATCTTTGCATGAAGCACTCAAAGAAATCGATGATGAGAATCTTGTGTACCTCTCTTTCATGCCAGCTTTTTTCAATAGTATTGATTCGCTATTCAAAGGCCTCGAGTATTTATCTGCACCGAATGAAGTAATGATGAACGGTTTTGCAAAAACGGAGGCTCAGTGTCTGCAATTGCTTCAGAATGTATACGGTAACAATAATCTTGGTGGGTTAGTGGAGTTTTCAGAAATCGCGAAATTTGAGTATGAACAGTTTTTCTCCTCATATTGGGAAAGTAGAAGAAAAGAATATCTCAGAGAAATCAACGAATTCAAGAAATTATGGGAAAGCAACGAAAATGATATAGTTCTTGCCTTTCTTAGAACTCAAGGCCTTCCTGCTATCACTGTATATCTTTCTGAGGGAATGAGGAAAAATGGCAGGGGGATGCGCACGAACGATTCATCTGTTTGCACCATTGCCAAAATGCCGGTCAACGACAACGAAGTCTTCGTATCTTACTACATTGCAGTGCATGAACTACTTCATCAAGTTATCGATGGTGTTACCCAAAGTATTCTTAAAATTGATGCTCAGCAAAGAAGTTTGAACCCGGATGATGAAGGATATAATATCCACGAGCAAATCGAGAATAGCGTTATCCTCGCGCAACACCTGCTCATGGTAAAAACGGTGAAAAACCGGACAAAAGAATATTATGCACTTGTGTCTGAAATTGCAGGAATGAATATAAGCAATGAATTTGAATTTATGACCCATTTCAAGGTAGATGATAGAATAAGAACAAGATTAGAATGCATAGTTATTAAGGAATAACGCGTCTCTGATCAGGTAGCTGGGTAGTGAATTTTGCATGCACCCACTGATCCTTAATTGAAATCAATCCCTGTTCCTTGAGCCATTTGTTTTGTCATCCCGGCTTTTGTCGCAAGGATTCGTGAAAGATGCCACGGGCCCCTTCGACTAAGAGCTGTCATTTATGGCTTCTTTTTTGTAAGTGCCCAGCTTCAGAAAAGTACTGACTTGGGTACGGGTATAGCGCCACTGTTTCCAGTAACACATCCGTATTCTGCGATGGAGCCATTCATCCAGTCCGGAAACAGGCCGATAGTATTCCGATACCTCGTAGTAGTTGAACCAGCCCCTCGCACACTCTGCCAGCTTTCTGTTGCGGTATTCCATGAAGACTCGCCAGCTTCACCAGAAGGAAACTTTTACCGTTGGCTTCCAGCCCCGGGAAGTAACTCTTGTCCCCTGCCCTGGATGTGTCCTCTCTCCCCTCTGGTCGCTACCAGCTGGTAGTGGAAAGTGGTACCGCAAGAGACACTGCCTCCTTCATCGTAGTCCGGGGAGAATAAGGCTCGGAGTTGATAAAATGAGTAAATGTATTTACTTTGAATCCGCTGAATCTACCTTAAATCAACAGGGGTTTCATTTGTAACATCAATGATTCGGGAAGGCTTTCTGTCTGGAAGTGGTCCACTGTCAAGAATGATGGAAACCGAATCAAGAATACCCGGATGAACCCTGCCGGTGCTCAAAGGAAAAGGGGCACCCTTCTTGTTCGCGCTGGTGGTTACAAGGTCAAGTCCTGAGCAGCTAAGGATTTTCGTGGACAACCGGTCAGACGGAATTCGCAGAGCTACTGTGTCCGTGTCACTTACCAGCCATGAATGAACTGCATCCGATGCCGGAAGAATAAGAGTTACAGATCCCGGCCAGTGCTTTTTCATTGTCTGCTCTGCATCTTTCTTTGATGTCAGTTCCAGAGCTCTTGTCACACTTTTCACAAGAACTATGAAGGGCCTGATCTGACTGTACCCCTTCATTTCAGCAACGGATTTCACTGCTTGCAGACAGGAAGCATCGGCCAGAATTCCGTATACTGTATCTGAGGGATACACAACAGTACCCCCTGCTTTAAGAACAGAGGAGACCGTTTCAGCGGTCTCCTCTACTGGCTTGCTTATGTCGATGCGGAAAACTTTACCAGCCACGAGCCGCCTTGAGAGCTGACAGGGCCTTCTCATCAGAGAGGGCTATGATCTGAGCGGCAAGGTAGGCTGCATTTCTTGCTCCGTGGCTGCCGATGGCTACCGTTGCCACGGGAACACCCTTGGGCATCATAACCGTGGAAAGAAGGGCATCAAACCCTCTAAGAGGCCCGCCTTCAATTGGAACACCAATCACCGGAAGAAGGGTGTTGGCGGCAATGGCTCCAGCAAGATGAGCTGCCAGGCCGGCACCGGCAATAATGACCTTAAGCCCCCTGTCTGAAGCGGTCTGTGTGTACTCCTTCACCATAACGGGATTCCTGTGAGCACTCATTACATTAACTTCGTAAGCAATTTCAAGACTCTTGAGAATCTCCTCTGTCTTGTTCATTGTGTCCCGATCACTCTCGCTGCCCATCAGGATTCCTACAAGTGGTTTCATACTGTCCTTCCAATGTCTCTTCTCATGTGTTTACCTTCGAACTCAATACGATCCGCATTCAAGTATGCCTTTTCCAGAGCTTCGTCGATGTCTTCCCCCAGAGCTGTTACTCCCAGAACTCGTCCGCCGGCAGTGACCAGAGAACCGTCCTCTTCAGCCGTTCCCGCATGAAAAACCAGTGAATCCGTTTTCTCAAGACCGGTAATTTCAAAACCCTTCGAATAACTGCCGGGATAACCACCGGAAGCCAGAATTATGCATGCGGACGCACCCTCTTTGACTTCAAGCGGCGGCAGATCCTCCCCTTTTGCAGCAGCAAGAAACAGAACAGCAAGATCACTTTCAACCATGGGCAGAACTGCCTGTGTCTCGGGATCACCGAAACGCACATTAAATTCCAGAACAAAGTATCCATATTCAGTAATCATGAGTCCGGCGTAAAGAACACCTCTGAATTCCATTCCCCGTTCCTTCATAACCTTCAAAACAGGAAGAATAACTCTTTCTCGCACATCTTCTCCGAAATCGCATGGAACATCCGGGGGGGGACAAATTGCTCCCATACCACCGGTATTGGGGCCCATATCCCCGTCATAAGCTCTTTTGTGATCTCTGCTGGGAGGAAGAACCACGGCATCAATTCCATTGCAAACAGCAAGAACACTGACCTCGCGGCCGCGAAGCCTCTGTTCTATAACAACCGAAGTTCCTGCTTTTCCAAGGCTTCCTTTGAAGAGATCCTCAATAATGGCGTCGGATTCTCTTCTTGTGTCCGGAAGATACACCCCTTTTCCCGCTGCGAGACCGTCTGCCTTGATAACAAATTTGTCAGGGTATTCACCCAGATAGTCAACTGCTGAAGAATGATTTTTAAACACTTTACCGGTAGCAGTAGGAACCCTGGCAGCTGCCATGATCTCTTTTGCGAACCACTTGCTGCCCTCAAGACGGGCACATTCAGCAGAAGGTCCAAAACATGGGATTTCCTTCTCTGCAAGAAGTCCGGCAATACCCTCAACCAGAGGAGTTTCAGGCCCCACCACCACGAGATCAACAGATTCCTTTTCAGCAATTTCCACCGGGTCTCCGCTGATGTTTCGTGCAAACTCTGCAGTTCCCGGATTTCCCGGAGTAACCAGAACCGTATTTGCTCCATTATTGTACAGAGCCCAAGCAAGAGCATGCTCACGACCTCCGCTCCCGATCACAAGGATTTTCACCGGTTTTTTCCCCTTCCCTTGAATACATTCTCCTCGCCGGGGAAAGTTCCTCCGGCAACATCACTTACATAGTTACTCAAGGCTTCCTTCATAATACTGTGAAGATCAGCATATTTTTTTAAAAATTTAGGATTGAAATCTCCGTTCATTCCCAGCATGTCATTCACCACAAGAATCTGACCATTGGTGTACCTGCCTGCTCCAATACCAATTGTAGAAATCCCGGTAGCCTCTGTAATTCTTGCGGCAACATCTTCTTCTATCATTTCGAGAACTGCAGAAAAAGCACCGGCCTTCTCCAGATCACCTATCTGCTTAAGAAGCATCTCTTCAGAATTGGATCTGACGACACGGTAGCTTCCTTCAAGTCTGATTGATTGAGGAAGAAGACCAATGTGCCCCATAACCGGAATTCCAGCATCTACAATTGCCTTAACACGACTGATTGCGGCATCATTACCGCCTTCAAGCTTCACGGCATCTGCTCCTGCTTCCGCAATGAACCTTACAGCATTCTTCACTGCTATCTCATCCGATGGCTGATAGCTTCCAAAGGGCATGTCTCCCACGACCAGCGTATCAGGTGCTCCTTTTCTCACTGCCCGGCAGAGAGCAACAAGAACATCCATGTCGGCTCCCAGGGTAGTTTCCTCCCCGAGAACAGCCATCTGAAAAGAATCCCCCACAAGGATAATGTGGACTCCGGCCATCTCTTCCATGCGGGCAGTGTGACAGTCATAGGCAGTCAGAGCAACTACCTTGTCGCCACGTTTTTTCATAGCGGCTATTGTCTTCACAGTAATTCTTTTACCTGCCATTTAGCTCCACCTTAATAGTAAAAGTACAGCGGTAAGATAATTGAACAAGAGCAACACTCAAAGAGTCAGTATTTACTTTGCTACAACATATACAGGCTGGGAATGCAGAGGACGGGATGAAGGGGACCAAACCCCGAGGAATGCTCTTACAACAGGGTTAAAGGACTTATAACAACCACCCGGGTCTGTGAGTCTTCCCCCCCGAAAGAGGGCGCCTCCGAAGCAGGCAGGTGCTGCCTTCATGGGTATACTACCACTCTCAGATCTCTGGCCCCCAACACTGATTATATTACCGCTTGTTGAGGCTCGCGTCAAACCCCCCCTGCGGTGAAAAGGTTCAGCATTCTGGTTTTTATTTTGTATTACATACGATAATGAAAGGTTAGTTATGGCGAAGAACATCACGAGTCCGGAAAAAGATTTCTCCAGATGGTATCTGGATGTCATTAGAGAAGCTGAGCTTTCCGATTCAGCTCCAGTCCGAGGCTGCATGGTTATACGCCCCTACGGATACTCTATATGGGAATTGATGAAAAGCGATCTGGATCGTCGCTTCAAAGATACAGGCCACAGCAATGCCTACTTTCCCCTTCTCATTCCTGAGAGCTTCCTGAAAAAAGAAGCAGAGCATGTTGAGGGGTTCAGTCCTGAGCTTGCAATAGTAACGCATGCCGGCGGTAAAAAACTGGAGGAACCTCTTGTGGTTCGTCCTACATCTGAAACTATCATTAACCACATGTTCAGCAAGTGGATAAACAGCTACCGTGACCTTCCCATGCTTCTTAATCAGTGGGCAAACGTAGTCAGGTGGGAGCTTCGCCCAAGACCCTTCCTGAGAACAACTGAATTCCTCTGGCAGGAAGGGCACACAGCCCACGCTAACGAGGAAGATGCCCGGGAAGAGACCATGCGCATGCTGCAAGTGTATACTGACTTCATGCACAACGTGGCTGCTATTCCTGTTATACCGGGAAGAAAAACCGAGAAGGAAAAATTTGCAGGTGCTGTCAGCACATACACCATCGAATCTATGATGGGTAACGGATGGGCTCTGCAGGGCGGTACCAGCCATTACCTTGGAACCAATTTCGCAAAGGCTTTTGATACCCGCTATCTTGATTCAGATAATCAGAGACACTTCGTTCATCAGACAAGCTGGGGGGTAACCACCAGGCTTGTAGGTGCCGTCATCATGGTTCATGGAGATGAACATGGGCTGAAGCTTCCGCCGATGCTGGCTCCCATCCAGGCAGTTATTGTTCCTATCGCCAGAAAAGATGATGAGAAAGTTGCTGTTGGCGAAGCTGCAGAGAAAATCGCTGCCGAGATGAAAGAGCTTGGTATCAGAGTTACGGTGGATGACAGAGACGGAATGAGCCCGGGGTTCAAATTCAACCACTGGGAAGTCCGGGGAGTGCCACTGAGACTTGAGATTGGTCCAAGGGATCTGGCTGAAGGACATGTGATGGCAAGCCCGAGGAACAAGCCGGGGCGTGAGGGTAAATTCACTATCTCCATGGAAGGAATTGCCGATGCCGTGAAACAAATTCTGACAGCCATACAGAATGAAATGCTGGCATCAGCCACTGAATACAGAAACAGTCGCACATATGATGTGGAGACCTATGACGAGTTCAAGAAACTGCTTCCCAACCAGCCGGGCTTCTACCGTGTCTGGTGGGATGGCAGCAGCGAGGATGAAACCAGAATACAGGGGGAAACCAAAGCCACTGTTCGCTGCATCCCTCTTGAACAGCGGCCTGGAAAGGGAACTTGCTTCCTTACCGGCAGGGAAACTTCCACCACCGCTATCATAGCCAGAGCTTACTAAAACGATGGCAGAACTGGGGAAGAACAATTCCGGTGTGAAACCGGTAATTGTTCTTCCCCTTTTTCTTCTATTCAGCATAATGGTGACATGGCCTCTTGCCGTTACCTCTGAACCCCACGACCATGCAGATACATTGTTTAACAGCTGGCTTATTGCATGGAACAGTCACGCTGTTCTTGCCGGACAGAACCCCCTTGATCTTCCAATTTTTGAAGGCTTTCCAGATGGAAATGGTCGTAATGATCTTCTCCTGACCCAGAGCCTGCTTGCTCTGCCCCTGCAACTTTCAGGCATGGATGCGGTCCGTGTTCACAACGTACTTCTCGTTCTGTTTCTTGCGTTTGCAGGATTGGCTGCATCACTTCTCGCCGCCGAAACCAGTGCAACATTCTATGGATCTATGTTTGCAGGCTGCATTGTGATTCTTCTACCGTATTTTCAGTCTCACATCTGGCATCTTCAACTGTTCTCCGTGGGTTTTTCCATTCTTGCAATTGTTTACGCACTCAGGATTCTTAAAGGAAAATGTACCGGCTGGCAACTGGCTTTACTGGTTTTTTTTCAATGCCTTGCTTCTCTGTATCACTGGTACTTTCTGAATCTGGTACTGCTTATTCTGATAGTTTCAGCCCTTTTCCTTCCCGAGAGAAAACAGCTTCCGAAAATGATCGGCTGGTGGTTTGCAGGCAATCTCGCATCCTTGCCATTTCTTCTTCCGCACCTGAAAAACGCACAAACCTGGCCCATAGATTCAATCGCGTCAACCGATATTGCCGCATTTCTGGCGCCCTGGGGAAACAGTTTCCTTCTGGGTTGGGCAAGACAGGGCGTGGTTCATCCTGAAGCCGCTCTCTGGCCTGGTCTTGCAGTAGTTGCAGGAAGTATCTGGTTCCTCTTCAAGGGGAGAAAAAACAAATGGGATGTTTTTCTCGTGGGATGCCTTCTGTTTTTTGCTGTATTCAGCCTGGGTCCTACGCTGGTTGCATTCGGCAGGGCTCTGGCACCAGCACCCTTCAGATTTTTTGCAATACTGCCCGGTTGTTCCTCAATCAGACTTCCAGCCCGAGCAGCAATTTTTGCACTTGTTCCACTTGTAATCTTCGCTGGACGCAAACTGGGAGATAAACCCATGCTGGCAATTGTCGGAATTCTTCTTGCCGCTGCTACTGTGTGGCATCCCCCCCTGAGAACAATCGCCCTCCGGCCGCAGCCATGGCACCAATGGATAGCAGAGCGGTGTTTCAACAAGATCCTCTATCTCCCGATATCTTCTGATATGGATATGCCACAGGTGGAAACACGAAGGCTGATCAGCTCAATTCCCCATTTCACGCCTTCACTAAACGGCTACAGCACAACTCTTCCCGATAATTATGTTAACTGTGCTGAGGTTCTCAATGAATGGCCCTCTGATAATGCAAAACTTCTTATCCGGGAACTGGAAATAGACTGCATAATTCTGAAGGGCTGGCAGGCATTTGAAGCGGATACAGTATTCTTCACTGACGGTATGTCAGTTTCAGTAGTGATGCCTGACCTCCGGGTAGACAATTCGCCTTGGGAATAGTGCCGTAACTTACTGTGTACTTTAACAACTCTGCCGTTGACAAAGCTGTATCCATTAACTATAGTGGCGGCGGTAGGATGTCTGATCTCAAGGTGAGGTCTTGTGTTCTTGTGTGTGGTTATCAGTTTACTTACTTAAGGAAGGGTTATTATGAAAAGGACTTTTCTTTCAGCTCTTGTTTTGGGGCTTGTTTTTCTGCTGCCCAGCTTAGCGCTTGCTGTTACCGACAGTGGTGCTGAAGCTTCTCCGGCCGTTGGTAATGTATCCAACACTGATGCAACAGGTGATGCCGAACTCACAACTCTGTTTGCGACCAACAACAACTATGCCGGAAACTCCTTCGATATCCAGTGCACACAGCAGATGGTAATCTGTGGCTTTGACGTAAATCTCGCCGCGAATTCTCCATCGTATACTGTCGATGTGTACACTCGCCCCGGTACAGCTTTGGGGTACGAAACCAGCGCAGCTGGATGGACTCTTCTTGGCTCCGAGGTAGTTACACCCGCTGGAGTTAATCTGCCAACACATGTTGATATTGGTGGGCTGATGATGGACGCCGGCGATACTGTCGGGTTCATAATCACTGCTCAGGAAGCAGTTAGCGGTACTGGTGGTTTCAGCTACACCAACGGTGGACCAAACACCTATTCCGATGCTTATATCAGCATCGTCACATTCTGTGGTCTTCCATCCGGTTTCCCTCCTGCCAGCACCTTCCAGTATCGCGCCTGGAATGGTACTGTTCACTACTTGTACGGAAATGACCTCGACCGCACTACCTGGGGCTCCATTAAAGTCGGTTACTAGAAGATTAACTCTTCTCAGGCATTTGCCTGACCGCAGGCGGAACTTCGGTTCCGCCTGCGGTTTTTTTGTACAAGCATGGTTATTCTCATTTACGGGAAAAAGTAAATATACGAAGACGATGACCGATTCAAGGTAAAAGGGTATATTGCACCGATCCCGCGCCTGAAGTTACTACCTGGAGGTTCCAATGCTTTTCCTTCCAACTATTCTGACAGTACTCAGCGCATCTATACCGACAGGTATATCAACCACAACACATCTTGCTACGGAGAGGTCTCCACTTGAGTCACTTCCTGCTTCCTTTCAGAACATTTCAGCACCGATATTTCAACCTGTTAATGGTAATACAGTTCTGGTTGTTGTAGCTGATTATTTAGCCACGCCTCTTGCAGCGGAGCTTTCCCGGTTTCAAACAGATCTCACTTCAGAGGGGTGGAATGTCGTTGTGCAGAATATGTCTGGTGGCACTGCAGCAGATCTGAAGACGCTTCTTCAGGGAACTCCCGATATTGATGGTGCCATCTTTGTGGGATTCCTGCCGTGCGCATGGTATGAAGAAGATTACTGGGCACCGGAGGAATTCCCCTGCGAGCTCTACTTCATGGATCTTGACGGTATATGGGCAGACACAAACTCAAACGGGCTTTTTGATTCACATACCGGTGATGTAGCTCCTGATATCTGGCTTGGCAGAATTGATGCTCATGCTGCAGACTTCGGCTCCGAGATACAAATGCTCTCCCAATATTTTCAGAAAAACCACCTTTACAGAACCGGCTCTCTCACTCCCCCTTCCCGGGCCATTACATACATTGATGATGACTGGAGTTCCTACACCGACTGCGGACTGAATTCCATTTACGCTGCCTCCGATGTAACAGTTGTAAATTCCGAAAGCCAGACCACAGCGGAAAACTACCTGTCCAGACTGGCTGAGGGGTACGAGTTTGTGCACCTCATGGCTCACTCCTGCCCCTGGGGGCACACCTTCAAAGTACCATCCGGCATGGCCGGCACCGTGATGGCACCGGAAATAGCCCAGGTCAATCCGAATACCGCTTTCCTTCAGCTCTTTTCATGCTCCAACGCCAGATGGACTGAGACCGGTTGCCTTGGCAACTGGTACCTGTTTGGCACAGATATGGGTCTGCTTGTTTCTGGAGCGGCTAAAACTGGATCAATGCTTGATTTTGAGTACTTCTACAATCCTGTAGGTTCAGGTTCAACCTTTGGTGAGGCCTTCAGAGACTGGTGGGAATATGTTGCCCAGGGAGGGTTTTCTGCATATGAAAAAGCCTGGTTCTACGGCAATGCCCTGCTTGGAGATCCCACTCTCAAACCCGTTGGGGGTACAATGCTCAGCGCCGGAGTTGGTGAGCAGGGATATGGTTCAACAGATGTTTTCCCGGTATCAGCAAGCTCGTACTCTGACTGCTTCCCGGCGGTGGACACACACGGCAGCATGACTGCAGTTGCGTGGCTTACCGGAGAAAACGGCAGACTGGATGTGGCAGCAAGATTCCATGACGATTCTTCCGATAGCTGGAGCCAGGTTTACATAGTTGATGCCGACGAATACTGGGACAATGCAGTATCTGTCTGCTTCGATGATTCGGGAGTTCCATGGCTGGCCTGGAGTGATTTTGAACTGTCTACTTATTCCTACCAAATAAAAACAGCCCATGGCATCCCGTTTGAATCTGTAGAGACAGCCGTACCTCAGGATGGCTATCAGGTATCTCCGGATCTGGCATTTACAGACAGAATGTGGCTGGTCTGGCAGGACTGGGAAGCAACTGGCGGAAGAATCATACTGAAAGCCCTGGATGGCTCAGTGCCAATACAGCAGATCAGCTCCACCGGTTCGTGGGCTGAATCTCCTGCCATTTCAGGGGGTCCCGACAGCAGACTCCACGCCCTCTGGGTAAAGCAGACACCCACGGGAAGCTCCGTTATGTGGGCTTACGGTGATGAAACTGGCTTCTCTGCACCGGCAGCAATAGGAAGTGGTGCCTGTCACTCGCCGCACATCGCTTTTGTTGACGGTTCTATTATCGCAGTCTGGCAATCTGATTCTCCGGTCTCTGCAATAACTTCACGCATATGGAACGGCTCAGCCTGGACCGCTGAAGAGATCATTACTTCAGGAGAAATTCATTTTATCAATCCCGTGGTCTGTGCCACACCGGAAGGAGAACCGGTTGTGTACTGGCAGGAAGGCAGATCCAACGCAGTTGCAATGGCTTCAGTTTATAGCACTGAAGGCTGGTCTGTACCTTTCCAGCCGGTTTCCCCGGGAGGACCGGTCTGGAGTCCGGTGGCCTCCGGAAACGGCATCTTCTGGGCAGGTACACAAGGGGGCGACTGGAACATCTATACTGATACATCTACGGGAATTGAACACGGCACTTCCCCTGCAGAGTTTATGCCGACTATCACCTCAAATCCGGTGAGATCATATCTTGAGATTCGTCTTCCCCAGGGCAGTCCGTCATTCTCCGGTTCAATAAGCATTTTCGACATATCCGGAAGAAAAGTTCTGGAATCTTCAGCTTCTATTGAATCAGGAAATGCATTCTCCATCAACTGCACTACACTGCCCAGCGGCATCTACTCGCTGGTTATCCAGAATGCAGATGCTCCTGTGCGATTTACACTGCTTCGCTAACCCCGATTTTGGTATAATCGGGAGGAAGGAGGGTCTGAACTGATGAACTGGACACATTTCGGAGAAGCTGTTTTTCTGGGTCTTTCTGTTGGCCTCATGCTCTGGGTTTTAAGAAAGCATGACGCTAAGAACAGGATAAAGCTCTGGGTAATTTCCACAGGCATCTTACTGGGTGTGTACATTGCTATGAAAATGCTGGGGGTTTCACCGGAGGGCATGGGTATCAGAGTTCTTCTGGCACTCTCAATAATGATTGCAGTGAAGACCGTTCTTCAGATACTAACGCTCCTTCTATGGGAACACCTTGCAAAAAAACACATGGAGATTCCAATTCCACGATTGGTCATTGATGTAATAAACTTCATCATTATGTCCACTGTTGCTGTAGTTCTGCTGAACGTTCTTTTCAGTGTTCAACTTACTGCATTTCTTGTAACATCAACCGTTCTTTCTGCTGTTATCGGTCTTTCCCTTCAGGATATTCTCGGCAATGTTTTTGCCGGGCTTTCGTTGCAACTCGAGCGACCGTACGAGATGGAAGACTGGGTTGAGGTTGATGGCATACAGGGTGCCATAGAAGAAATGAACTGGAGAGTACTAACCATCAGAACCAGAGACAATGATCTGATGACAGTTCCTAACTCTACTGTGTCAAAAACAGTGGTTACCAATTTCAGCAAACCCACAAAACTCCATTTGACCCATATCAGAGTTGGAGTTGCTTATGCCCATCCACCGGATCGCGTTAAAAGAGTTCTTATGGGTGCTGTTTCAGACACCAGTGGCGTCAGTGCAAAACCGTCACCTGCAATTTTCCTTTCCGAATTCGGCAAAAGCTCAATTGAATATGATGTCCGTTTCTGGATCAATGACTTCTCAAGACAACCGCACATTGAAGATGCAGTGAGGTCCCGGATATGGTACTGCCTTAAAAGAGCCGGCATGAGCATCCCCTTCCCCATCCGCGATATCTATCTGCACACAGTGGCTTCTGATCACGAGGAGAAGCTCAGAACGGAACTACTGGAAGACATCAACACGGAGTTGAAGAAAGTTGAACTCTTCGAACCGCTAACTGATGAAGACATTACTACATTGGCAGACTATTCGTCTATTCTCCGGTATACTCGCGGCGAAGCAATTGTACGTCAGGGCGACACCGGTGACAGTTTATACATTATCCGCTCCGGTTCTGTAGAAATTACTCTGAAAACGGGAAAAAACGAACCGATTGTACTTGCCAGCCTCGGCCCGGGTAAGTATTTCGGCGAAATGAGTCTTCTTACCGGTGAACCACGCTCTGCCACTGTTACGACCCTGGAAGAAACCCAGGTTGTAGTGGTGGACAAAGACGGCTTGAAAGCACTTTTCGAATCTAATCCTGCACTTGCTGAACCCCTGAGCACAATGCTGGAAAAGCGCAGAGAAGAACAGGCGGCATCAAAAACAAAGACTTCAAAGCACCATAGGAAGGTTGAAAACAGATCCGGCGATAAACACAAGGAAGACCTTCTTGCACGGATAAGATCTTTTTTTAAACTGTAAAGCCTCTGGCCGAATTGAATTCATCTACCAGAACAGCCATTAATTCCTTCACAGATACTATTTCCTTTATCCTGAATGCATTGGCTCCGGCGAAGGCAAATCCGTTGTCAAGGTCTCCCATTCTTGCATTTGATAACGCTTCGGCAATGCAGTAAGAAGCATTCTTCAAGTCGCATGTCTTGAGACATTTCCAAAGGCAGTTCAGTGGTTTCCTGATTCCTTTTGCCAGGTCAGTCAGAAATTTGCTATTTATTGCCCGCCCGGGAAGTCCTACCGGACTGTTGATAAGAACCAGATCTTCTTTTCTACAGTTAAGAAAAACCTGCTTGAAATCCGAATCTACATCACACTCTTTCGTTGCAACAAACCTTGTGCCCATTTTTACACCTTTTGCGCCCATTTCGAGAAATTTGCTGATGTCTCCCCCGCTGAAAATTCCTCCGGCAGCGATCACAGGAATTGCTCTGCCATACTTCTGCTCGTAGGGTTTAACGGTATTTATCACTTCCGGCAGCAACACCTCAAGGCAGTAGTCAGGGTTGTTGATGTTTTCCATTGCAAAACCCAGATGTCCACCTGCCATTGGGCCTTCAAGAACAATTGCATCTGGAGTAATCGAGTAGTGGCTGTCCCAAAATTTGCAGATTGCTTTGGCTGCTCTGGAAGACGATATCTTGGGAACCAGATTTGTAAAGCATGATCTTGCACGGTCTACTGATATTATCTCTGGAACCCTGAGGGGTAAACCTGCCCCAATAAATACAATAGCTACTTTTTCCTCAATTGCGACCTTTAGATGATCGTTGAAATCGGAGATGGCCATCATGATATTCAGACCAAACAGGCCTTTGGTTCTTCTCCTCGTATCATTGATTACTTTTTTAAGAATTTCAGAATCCACATCATTCGATTCAGGCATTGTTCTTCCTATTGCAGCTGTTGAAATAACTCCAATCCCGCCCTCATCCGCCACGGCAACTTAAGAAAAGAATTGATAACTGAGGCAATGAAAATTCTTGGAGATCTGGGAATAGAAGCCATAACCATGAGACAGCTCAGCAACTCTCTCGGAGTTTCCAAGACTGCGCCATACAGACATTTTGAAAACAAATCAGCTCTGCTGGCTGCTGTGGCTGCAGAGGGATTCAGAAGAATGAGCATTTCATTAGAAGAACGTCCAAATGCAGATTTACCAGAAAGTGACCTTGCCATCATAATGGAGCGCTACATAACATTTGCAACTATGAACCCAAGACTCTACAAGCTTATGTTCGGCAAAGAAGTCTTCCGCCTACCTGTATCGGCAGAACTTTCTGAAACAGCGTCCGAAGCATACTCAGGGGTAAAAGCAATTCTGAGTACAATGGAATCAGAGGAAGAACCCACTGTGAACATAAATACTGCATGGGCACTTGTTCATGGTCTTTCTCTGTTGATTAATGACAACCTTCTTGCCGTTGATGAGAATGGGAATACAGAACATGCCCTTCTTGCCGGCGGAGATAGTCCAACCCCTCAGCAAATTGCCAGACAGATTTCTTCGGCTATTGCGGCAATTGTGAGTGGATTCTCAGTCAACTTCCCTTAAATCAGTTCTACGGAGATTCCCGGTTTGATTCTGTGCGCAATTTCCAAGCGCACATACGGTAAAGCAAAGCTGTTCAGCATATTATGAAACAGCAGCAGGAGGCTGGGCATGGTGTCCGGCCTCCTGCTCTTTATCAAGCTAATCAGAATTACTCTATTCTGGTAGTAGATCCTTCGACAGGAACAAAGAGTTCACACTCTACACCGGGAACATTCAGGAAGAGGAATTCCTCTACCCTGCCGGCAAAATCAAGACGGTTCTCCTCGTGGGCAAAGCCGTGGCCCTCCTCACCGTAAACCACATAAAGCACCTCTGTGTCAATGGTTCTGAGGGCAGCTACCATCTGGTCACTCTCTTCTATAACAACTCTGGGGTCATTCTCGCCCTGAACGATGAACATTGGCATGGTCATGTTCTCCGCGAAATTCACAGGGGATACTTCTTCCAGCATTGCCCTGTCTGATTCATCATCAGGGTTGCCCACTCTGATATCCATCATGGCCTTGAGGGGCTTCCAGTAAGGTGGTACTGTCTCCATGAATGTGTTCAGATTGGAAGGTCCGAAGAAGTCAACTGCTGCACAGTATAGTTCCGGGGTAAAAGCAGCGCCTGCAAGGGCGGCATAGCCACCATATGACCCACCAAGAATAACTACCCGCTCAGGGTCAGCAACGCCATTATCAACTACCCAGTTCAAGCCATCAGTAATGTCATCCTGCATGGCTCTTCCCCATTCCTGATTACCGGCATTGAGGAATTCCTTGCCAAAGCCGGTGGAGCCGCGGAAGTTAACCTGAAGAACTGCAAATCCACGATTGGCAAAAAGCTGACAGAATGGTTCGTATCCGTAGCCATCCCGTGCCCATGGCCCGCCATGTACGTACATAATTGTGGGATAGGGACCTTCACCATAGAATTCAGGATCTGGAAGAGTGAGATAGCTGGGAAGAATGAAACCATCTCTTGATATTATTTCCACAGGTTCAACTGCAGCAAGATTGTAGTCCGCAAGAGCTGGAATTGCAGTAAATATCTCCAGCATGGTCTGGTCTGTCCGGTCATAAAGGAAATAGACTGCAGGATTATCCACAGTATAGTAAACCACTATCCAGGTACTGTCAGCATTGTCTCTGGATGCTGTCCCGAAATCGCCACCATGGAATTCAGCCAGGAAATCCATATCAGGAACTATTGATTCATCAAGAATCTCGCGCCTGCGTCTAAGGTAATTGAAGGAGACAGAGCGGGGTTCACCTGTGTGAGGATCAAAAACAATTCCCCCCACATCAGCCTGAGAATCGGAAGTGATATATGTCTGCTCACCAGTGGCCAGATCCATGTAGTAAAAGGCTGAGAGGTTGGATTCGAGATTGGAAGTAAGATAAATACCGGTACCGTCATTTGTAAATCTTCTGGGACCCCATTCATCGTTGGATGAAAAACTTTCCAGCTCTTCCCAGTTGGAGTCTTCATCCCACCGATGATAAACGGTAATGTAGCCGGTTTCCGGATTTATGGCATAGTACATTCTAATGTTCATATCCTCATCAGGCATGAACCCGAGAATCATGTTACCATTCTCGTCAGTACCAGAGTTGTCGGCGATCATTGTAAGCTCACATGTCTCAAGGTCACATGAATAAACATCGAAGAACATTGCGTTCTCCTGGTTAGTCTCAATAAGAATTGTATTGGGCTGATTCTTGTCTGTTGCGCTGACGTAAGCCTTAACACCCTCGAAAGGGGTCAGATCAACAACTTCACCTGTGGCTACATCAAGTCGGTAGACATGTGTGTCTTCTTCTCCGGCTTCATCCTGCATGTAAAGGATGTGAATACCATTCTCCGCCCAGAAATAATTTGTCACGCCTCTGTTGGTATCAAAAGTCAACTGCCTTGGTTCGGAGAAATCACGGTTCATAACCCAGAGGTTAAGAACAGCTTCTGCCGGTGCAATGTAGGCAATCATGCTTCCATCAGGGGATAGCTGTGCCCCCATCTTCTCCGGGTTCCCGAAGAGTACTTCCCTTGGAATAAGTCTTTCCGCATTATCTGAACT
Source organism: Candidatus Sabulitectum sp. (assembly GCA_023139045.1). Classification (GTDB taxonomy): domain Bacteria; phylum Fermentibacterota; class Fermentibacteria; order Fermentibacterales; family JCC-6; genus Sabulitectum. The sequence continues at coordinate 956 of JAGLOJ010000085.1, read as the reverse complement.
GAAATGTTCAGGTTCCACGAATGGAACCTCTATGTCTTCAGCTACAACTGGGGCCTCTCCATCGCCGCATGCAAGAAGCATCAGTATCAGGACTGGAGTAAGGAACAGAAGTTTTCTCATTTTTTCTCCTTGTTTGAGTAGGTGCGCGGATGCCGTATGAATGAGTATAGCATAGGGTGCAACCCCTGAGGCAAACTGGCATCACTTGCATAAAGTTGGCATTCTGCCATATTAGGAATGAAGTGCTTTCAGAGAGGAACTGTCTACCTGATGAATCGAAATCTCAAAGTTGAAATATTTCACTCTTTTGAAGAAGAGAATGAAGCTGAAAACAGGCGTCGATCTCAAATGTCAATTGAAGACAGACTAAAGGAATTTGCCATTCTACAAGAGCGCAGATGGGGTTCGGACTGGGCCACCAAACCTATTGAGAAGGTCGTATCATACGAAAAAACCGATTGGTAACTGTAAATGTTTTTCTCTACTGACATGAAAGATATCATTTCTTTGTTCCACGAGCATGATGTTGTCTATGCTCTTGTAGGCGGTTTTGCTGTAAACTATTACGGCTATTCAAGAATGACTCAGGATATTGATTTTCTACTTTACCCCTCAAAACAAAATGCGAAAAAAATAATGAGCGCGTTACATGCATTCGGTTTTGGTAATGCTGGAATACCACAGGAATTGTTTGAAAAAGAAGGGGCTGCAATACATCTTGGGGTTGAACCAAACAGGATCGATCTATTAACACACCTGGTTGGGATGAGCAATAACGCAATCTTTAGAAACAGTAAAGAGATTCTTCTTGATGGAATACCGGTAAACATCATCGACCGTTCAGACCTCATTCAGATAAAGAAAGCATCGGAGCGTCTTCGAGATCAGGCCGATGCGGAAGAGCTGGAGAAGCTGAACGATATTTAGAAAACTTGGCCCTTCAGGTTTTTGCGTAC
>JAGLOJ010000084.1 GCA_023139045.1 Candidatus Sabulitectum sp. | reverse complement strand
GGTTTTGTAGTAAACTCACGCTAGCGCCAACTGTGGAGATAATTATCCATGAGAGCTTGCGATCCGAACAAAGGTGAAATCGAAACCCCGGCTGATTCATGTATCAAGGCAAATTCCGAATGTTTTCCGGTAAACCCTTGCGATTAGCAGAACTGCATATTATCATTCTCATAGGAACGAGATTTATGATTAAGACAAATAAAAAAACTTAACAATGGGCTGTAGCTGAATTTTGCCAGTGAGTGAGTAGCTTCTTTTACAATCAGCTAAGCCCAAGCGTTATTATGTAAGTAATCTGCTCTGGCTTCCCTGAACTAAACTATTCCGGACAAATGCTCTGATGATGCTTCGCAAAACTTGGTTGATTCCCAAGACAAATCCAGACAATACGGTGATTGAAGGCATGAACTGTTCACTGGTATCCCCACCCTCGCCAGGGGTGGTACCCACCCCCCCCCAGCCATTGATGCGAAACTGCGCATACCGGAGTTAGTTTTCACTCTCGCCGGTCGAACATTTACATGCTCGCCGGAGATATGTTTCCAGAATAGCAAGCGATATTTCAGATGATTCGAGAACCACAAAGCGAGATATTTCCTTGCGTGATGTCTGTTTGGAAATTAGCAGGCGTTATGAAATATATTTTGTTGAGATAGGGATGGAAGAGGATCATGTGCACTTTCTGGTGCAAAGTGTACCAACTTATCCGGTATACAAGATCGTCACCACCATAAAAAGTATTACTGCTCGAGAGATTCTCAAGACCCATAAAGAAGTTAAGAAAGAATTGTGGGGTGCAGCTCTCTGGACAAGTGGATACTACGCAAATACAGTAGGTCAATTTGCGAGCGCAGAGGTGATAAAGAAGTATGTGGCAAATCAGGGAAGAGAGTACAAGAAGCTGTATTCAGCACAGCTGAATTTTGACTTTGATTTTTAGATACCCCGCCGCCTGCGGCGGTCGGAGTTGTCATTTGAAAAGCCGGATCTCTGGAACAGGAGATAGATTGGGCCATTGAAAAATCAATTCTGGAAACCACTCTCTGCAGGCTCCCGGGAGGAAGAGTACTGGATGCAGCAACCCGTTCCGGAGCTCTTCCGGCAATTGGGATCAAACCGGATTAATTACCTGCCTCCGGGAGATTCACCGGAACCCAGTCCGGTCTTAGATTCCTTTCCGGGGTAAGCCGGTTTGCCAGCTCCTCCGTCCATGGTTCCATAAATCCCGTTCGACCCTCCATGTAGAAGAGGTAACCGTTCCTGCCGTTGAATATCCCCTGGAGATGCTCCATGTCTTCCCCAGTAGTCTGATGAGCACAAAATATGATGTCCCCCCCCAGAAATGGATCAGTAGCCAGCAGCCCGCTCATGATGTTGGGGTAACCGTGTTCACTCGCCTCCATGAATACAACAGCAGGAGGAACAACACTGGTTTCGGCAAGCTGAACAGGGATGGAATCGATGGTCTGCCAGGGTCTGCTCCTGAGTCTGATACCATCGGGAATGTAGACCATCAGCGTTGAGATCACATACAATCCTGCAATGGCCATGGAAGCCCGTTTCCCCCACTTTCTGACAAGAACACCGAAACCGGCTGCAGTAAGAAGAGCGAAGGCGGGAAGAGCTGTGTAGTAGTGTCTGGGGCCGTAATCAATGGCTGCTGCGTAGTGTATGAACATGAATGGCACGATCAGTAAAATTGCCGTGTACAGAGGCCAGGTTCTGAGTCGTTCCTTCCGGTCCAGTATGACTGCACAAGCCGGAACAAGTGACAGGAAAGGCCACCCGAGAAGGATTGTACTACCCGCACCCGCCTGTTTCAGAATATTGAGCAGACCACGCAAAGGTGTATGAGCATGGTCTCCGTATTCCGGGAACCATGCTTTGTTTTCTCCGAATCCCATCAACCCGCCCCCTCTTGCAAGGTTGTATGCCGGGGAAAGAGGATCACCACTGTAGTGGTTGTTGGAAATCAGGAAAAACCCCAGAGGAAGCAAAGCACCTGCCGCAATTTTTAAAAGTACTGGAATTGCATCTTTTCTGAGTTTCACAAAAAGAACGAGGACAATTGTGATTGACCATGGCATAATCGGATATGGTTTTGTGTTCAATGCAAGCCCCAGAAGAAATCCGCAAAGAAGCTGGAAGAACAGACTTTTCCCCTGAATGCCTCTCACGAGGAAATACAATGCCCAGGTGACAAGCAGCAGACTGGTGTTGTGTGCCATATGACTTGCACTCATGAAGAGAAAATACGGCGACAGAGCCATTACAACCGTGCCCAGCCTGGCAGCCTTCTCTCCTGCCAGCCGCCTCATCAGCAGGAATGCACCCAGCAGTGCTGTAATGGACTCAAGGGGGCCCATGAGGTAAGAAAGATTGACTGAGGTAAAGGGCGCCATGAGCAGGGAGTGCATAGGGGTGTACATGACAAACCATTGTTCCTCCGCAAAAATGAAGTGCCTGAAGGGGAAAAGGTCTCTTGGACTGTCTGTTGCGGGGATGGGAGCTGCCGTTTCACCTGCGGCGAATATTCTGCTTTGAAACAGGTAAGCTGCTTCATCGCCCCCCTTGGGAATGCCCTCCAGAGGACCAATTGCCATAAACAGAGTAAACACAAGAACGAAAAGAAGAACTGCAGCCAGAAAAACTTTTGTGGAAACATTCCCTGCGGCGGACAGTACTTTTTCAACCGGGTCTTTCTTGAATGTTCCAGCTCCCCAGAAAGAAAAAGCCAGTACCGCAGGCAACAGCATTAAAAGTTGCACCGCTTTGTCGGCGGGGCCCTGAAATCTCAGAACGGAGTTGGCGTAGAGTGTAAAACCTGCGAGAAGAACAAGCCCCGTTGCTGGAAGAATCAGTTTCCTCATCAGTATCTTCTTCCTGCAAGATAGGCAAGTGCAGCGGCTGCCATTGCAGGTGCAATCAGAAGAAGATCCGGAAGGATGAACAGGCAGGCTCTTGCACCCCTGAAGCCGCCGTCGTGCACTGCATGAAACTTGAATAATGATTGACCCGCTGCGGTAATGAAGAAGCCCGTTGCAGCAATGAAAATTCCCCAGGACAACCCTGCAGCCCAGAGCAGAAGACCTATTATAAAAACCCATGAGAACAACGCTCCAGAAAGTACCGGGATCATTTCTCTGAAACCGGCAACGCTAATCGAAGGAGCCCCTCTGGATCGATCTCTGCGCAGTATGTAGAGTGCCTTTGCCTTCATCATGTTCCACTCGTAGCGGAACAGTTCACATGTGGTGTATTCCCTCAGATGGAAGACCTCAATTTCAGGGGCAATGACGATTTTCCCACCTCCTGCCCAGAGCCTCTCGGCAAAATCAGCATCCTCAATGGTAGCTCCGGCAATGTTTTCGTCGAACCCCCGAAGTTCTCTGAAAATACCTGTTTCCACTGCGAAGAAGAAAGTACCGCAACCTTTTATAAAGGGTCCGCGAATACGTCTGGTGAAGGTATAAAAATAATAGTAATTCTTGTAGAAAGTGGCAGCGGACTTCCCCGTGGCATTTCTGCTGTAGACAGCCTGAACTGCCTGAACACCGCTGCTTCGTACGGTGAGCTGTTTTCTCCATCCCTCAGGCACTACAGCATCAGCATCCACAAATAGAATCCACTCGGTTTCAGCGAGAAACCCACCCGTATTTCTTGTTCCGGCGGCACCGGTTTTCCCGGAGCTTGGAACAACTTCGATTTCCAGTTCTCCGAGAATGGAACGGGAATTGTCAACCGATCGGTCATCCACCGCAAGAATCCGATCCCCTGAAAGAAGTTCCCTTTTCAAAGGCTCGATAACCCTTTTAAGGGTGCTGGAATTGTTGTGTACCGGAACAACTACTGTGACATTCACCGGGTTCAGCCCTTCGGTTTAGCCAGCCTGTCTATCTGTTGACCGACCATTTGAATTAGACTCCAGGCACCGTGAAACATAGCCCTGAGCTGAAATGGAGACATCAGGTTTTTCAGTCTGTAGATAATGAAGGCTGGACGGAGAAAATAGCGGATGTATGCCAGTCTTCTCAGCTCCATAATATTGTCAGCAGTCATGCTGAACGGTACAAAACATGGCCTGTCCAGAAGCATCCCCTGATCGTCCAGATTGCTGGACATTTTGCCGAACTTCCCCTGCATTACCCCTTTGTACAGAGGGGTGCCCGGGAAAGGCGTGATTGGAAAAAACTCAACAGTAAAACTTCCAAGCTCTTTTGCGAAATCAATTGTTTCGAGACCTTCCTTGAATGTCTCTCCGGGAATACCGAAAATGTAAGTTGTGTGTGTTTTAATTCCCACACTGTGTGCAAGCCTGACTGCGACTCTGATTCGATCAATGGTTTCAAATTTCAGCAGAGTATCCAGGTTCTTCTGTACACCGCTTTCCACACCGAAGTTAATACACCAGCATCCGGCAGCCTTCATGGCTCTTAGCAACCTTTTATCAACAGCATCTGCCCGGCATGACACCCACCATCTGACATTTACATTTCTTTCGATCAGCTCTTCACAGAATTTATAAACATGATCATGGTTGAAAGTGAAGTGCTCATCCCAGAATTTTATCTCTCTAACGCCATAGTTTTTCACATAACTTTCTATCTCATCCACAATCTTCTCAGGGCTTCTCAGGCGGATATGTCTGCCGTACATTTTGTAGCAGTAGATGCATGATCCGTCGCACCCCCTGCTGGCAATCATCTGCATGGCCGGGACTGTGGAAACCTGTTCGAAGCTTGGCCAGTAACGCTCCATCTCGCAAAGTTCTACCGCAGGGAAAGGCAGTTCGTCCAGATTCTGAATCATGGATCTTTTCCCCGTGTTTGTCACATTACCGTCTGCATCACGGTACAGGAGTCCCGTAATGCTGCTGATATCTCTTCCTTCAGCTATTGCATCAATCAATTCTCCGGCGGTGATCTCACCCTCTCCGGCAACAATCACATCAAGCGCTTCACACTCAGCCATGAGCCTGTCAGGCATCGCAGTGGCACCATGTCCACCGATAAAAGTGAATATCTCCGGATTATCCTGCTTCACATCACTTATGAAGGTGGAAGCCTGATCCCATAGAAGGCTGATTACATACACACCAATTGCGTCGGCCCTGAAATCACTGACCATCTTACGCATTTTTTCATTTGTATAGAAAAAACCCTCAAGAAATTTTATCTCATGCCCGCGATCACGAAGAACGGCTGCAACATACTGAAGCCCGGGCGTGGGCCAGCAACCGCTGATCCCCCGGGTGTCTCTGGCTCTTATGTCATCAGGTCCCCAGGGGGGAACAACAAGTGCAATCCTCAAATGAAACCCCTTCCGCAGAAGTGGGAATATGCAGATTCAACCGAGGTCTCTGCAAGCACTGACCCCAGCCTGTGGTTCAGACTAAGAGCGTGTCTGACAATGGGCGTTGAGTAGAAAGGCTGCACGGTCGAGTTAGAATTCTTGGAGATTTGAGGAGAGAGCAATATTGCTTTTAGTTGGTGGCGTCCCGAGCGGTTAGCACGGAATGCACCGCTATTTGACAATAATCTACGAGGATTATAGCCGACTGTGAAGCTTTTATGCCGATGCTGCATTCCCAGTCACGCTCCTGGGGCCCTTCTCAAACTACTCCGGGATAAACACCAGATTGTCCCCGTCAAGATCTATCCTGATTGTACTGCCCTCGGGAATCTCTCCCTTGAGAATGGCCTCGGCCAGCCTGTTCTGAATCTCTCTCTGAACAACTCTTTTCAGAGGTCTTGCACCATAGGCAGGATCGTATCCCAGTTCCGCAAGATAATCAAGGGCACTGTCCGATGCAGAGATGGAAAGATTCTGACCGGTCAGAATGGTATTGAGCCTCTCCATCTGGATTGCCACGATACCCCGGATCTGTTTCCGTGAAAGTGAATCGAATACGATTACTTCATCTATTCTGTTAAGAAATTCAGGGCGAAATATCGCTTCAAGCTCCTGTGTTGCCCTTCTGTTTCTTTCCTCCGGAGCAAGTTCTCTCCCGATGGTTCCAATCCAGTCACTGCCCAGATTTGATGTCATGATGAGCACAGAATGGCGAAAATCCACTGTTCTGCCCTGCCCGTCTGTAAGCCTTCCCTCATCAAGAATTTGAAGGAACACATTAAACACATCGGGGTGAGCCTTCTCAATCTCATCAAACAGCACCACTGAGTATGGTTTTCTTCGGATGGCTTCTGTGAGATAGCCGCCCTCATCATAGCCAACGTAACCCGGAGGAGCTCCGATCAGTCTTGATACTGAATGCTTTTCCATGAACTCGCTCATGTCCACTCTTATCATGGCCTCGGGGCTGTCGAAGAGAAAATCAGCAAGGCTCTTCGCAAGTTCTGTCTTGCCAACTCCGGTCGGTCCCATAAAGATAAAACTTCCCAGAGGCTGATTGGGATTCTGAACTCCCGCCCTTGCCCTGCGTATTGCCCTGGATACTGCACCAACTGCCGCATCCTGCCCGACCACACTCTGCTTCAGGCCTTCCTCCATGTGAAGAAGTCTTTCCCGCTCACCTTCCAGCATTCTGGAGACTGGAATACCGGTCCATCTGGAAACCACTGCAGCTATCTGTTCTGCGGTTATCTCCTCTGTGAGCATTGCACCGTTCTCCTGAAGAGCTGCAAGATCTTTTCTGGCATTTTCAAGCTCATCTGTGACTGTTCGGAGGTCTCCGTATCTTATCCGGGCAACCTCGGATAGATCACCGTTTCTTTCAGCCTTCTTCTCCTGAATCCGAAGGTCATCCAGTTTCCGTGAAAGCTCCCGGGTCCGGTTGATAGCCTCCCTCTCGTTCTTCCATCTTGCCTCAAGGGCGGAATACTCTTCCTTAAGGTCTGCTATTTCCTTTTTCACATCATCGAGCTTGCTCTTTGAAGCCTTGTCCCGTTCTCTTTTCAACCCCTCACGGGCAATTTCAAGTCTTGTTATCTGCCGCTTCAGGGCATCAACTTCAGCCGGCATGCTGTCTATCTCTATCCGAAGACGGCTAGCAGCTTCATCCATAAGGTCAATTGCCTTGTCCGGCAGAAACCGGTCGGAAATGTATCTGTCACTGAGAGTGGCGGCAGCTACCAGTGCCGGGTCCTGAATGTGAATTCCATGGTGAACCTCGTACTTCTCCCGGAGACCTCTCAGAATGTTAACGGTATCCTCTACTGAAGGAGGTTCTACCAGAACAGGCTGGAATCGTCGCTCCAGAGCTGCATCTTTTTCGATATGCTTCCTGTATTCATCAAGAGTTGTAGCTCCTATGCAGTGCAGATCTCCCCTTGCGAGAGCTGGTTTCAGCATATTCGCCGCATCCACTGCGCCCTGGGCAGCCCCTGCACCAACCAGAGTGTGCATCTCGTCAATGAAAAGAATTACCTTTCCATCACTGGCGGATATTTCCGAAAGAACCGCTTTGAGCCTTTCTTCAAATTCTCCGCGAAATTTTGCTCCGGCGATCAGAGAGCCCATGTCCAGCGCCATAATGCTTTTGTTCTTGAGAGTCTCAGGAACATCACCTTCAGCAATTCGTCCTGCAAGACCTTCGGCAATTGCAGTTTTACCCACGCCCGGTTCGCCGATCAGAACAGGATTGTTCTTTCTGCGCCTGCAGAGTATCTGCATTGTGCGCATGATTTCATCGTCTCTGCCTATGACCGGGTCAAGCTTCTGCTGTCTCGCAAGAGCAGTAAGATCTTTTGTGTATTTCTTCAGGGCCTCATAACTGTCCTCTGCGTTCTCACTTGTAACCCTGGAAGATCCTCTTATCTCCGACAGGGCTTCAAGGAAGTTCTGCTCTGTTACTCCCATTTCCTGAAGAACCTCAGTGGCCTTTCCCCGCGAGGAAGAGGAAAGAATACCCATGAAGAGGTGCTCACTGGCCACAAAATCGTCTTTCATACTCTTCGAAGCTTTCTCTGCCGCCTTCAAAACGTTCAACGAAGAGCGTGATAAAGTCGGCTGGGCTCCTCCCGAAGATCTTGGAAGACTGCCAAGAGCATTTCCAATGTCGTTGGTGAGTGCAGTCAGATGTACACCAAGACGATTCATAACTCCGGGGATTGTTCCGGAATCATTCTTAACAAGTGCCGACAGCATGTGCAGCGGAGTAACCTCGGGGTTGCCTGCTGAAGAAGCGGAATTTACCGCTTCAGTAACTGCCTCTCTGGCTTTTATTGTAAGTTTTTCAAGTGTCATGTTTTTCTCCTTTTACCTATCACATTAGCAAAACTCAGGCCACGAATTAACGCTATATATTGTCTTTTTTTACTTATATCATTGCCTTACGTGGAAAGAAGTTAAAATAGTGTGTCGTAATGACACGGTACAACCGGCTGTCTAAGGTGTAAAAAAAACTGTACATGTGCATCTCTTTACCGTTGATTGCATTTGTTGTAGCTTTCAGCCATGAGTGCCGTAATCAAACAAAGCTTTTCGGAGGTAAAAATGGCCAACATTGGAGTGATCGGACTTGGTTACTGGGGTCCTAATCTTCTTAGAAACATCGTCGCTAACAGAAGAAGTGACAAAATTGTGATTTGTGACAAAGACCCGGGGCGCCTGAACAAAATATCGGAAAGATTTCCATCCTGCCGCAAAACACTGAAAGCCAAAGACATTTTTAATGATCCTGAGATTGATGCAGTAGTTATCGCCACCAGCGTTTCCAGCCACTACCCGCTTGCAATGGAAGCAATGAAGGCTGGAAAGCATGTCTTTGTCGAAAAGCCATTTGCAGAGGATACTGCAAAAGCCGAGGAGATGGTGCAGTACGCAGAGGGTAATGGACTTGTTTCCATGGTCGGCCATACATTCCTCTATTCTCCTCCTGTGCTCAAAATAAAACAGATCCTTGACAACAAAGAGCTTGGAGATATCAGATTCATTACAAGTACCAGAGTAAATCTGGGACTGCATCAGAAAGATGTCTCAGTTGTCTGGGATCTTGCTCCTCACGACTTCTCCATGCTTTTTTACTGGCTTGGTGAAGAACCTGACTTCGTAGAGGCATTCGGGCATGACTATGTTCTGAAGGGCATTCCTGATGTAGCATTCATCAATCTCGGCTTTCCAAGTGGAGCCACCGCCAATGTTCAAGTAGCCTGGCTGGCACCTTCCAAGCTCAGGAAAACTGTCATTGTGGGAAGCAGAAAGATGCTTATTTACGATGATACAGAGCCTTACGAGAAGATCAAGATATTCGACAAGGGTGTTGACATCCTCGAGCCTGAGACCTTTGGTGAATACCAGCTCTCATATCGCACAGGAGATATAGTCAGCCCACAGATCGACTCATTCGAGCCTCTTCATTCAGAAATGGAAGAATTTCTCCGCTGCATAGAAACCGGAGGAACTCCGAGAACATCAGGCAGAAGTGGCATGGGCGTGGTGAAGGCACTTGAAACCGCTGACCTGAGTCTCTCCTCCAAGCTGAAGAAATAGCAGACCATGAATCAGCCGCCAAAAGTCCTTCTCAAGTATCTGGGTGTATCACTGGAGAAAGGCCTGCCCCTTTCCATTGATTTCGCCGTACTGGCAGGAACAATGGCGGCTCTTCTGGGAGATGATGATTCGGCAGCAAAAGCTCTTGCTGAGTATGCAGCCGGATCCTCTTCACCTCCTGTTGGCAAAGTAGTAACAGGAGTCAATATGGCGCTGTCCACCTCCCGCGAGGGCAGAACTGCTACAGGATACATATCCGATCATATCGAAGCTCCACCGGGAATGACCGTCAGGGGATGCATCAGTCTGGCAGTTACAGGATATGGAAAAAGCAGGAAAGAAACAGCACAACTCACTGATCAGCTCCTCGACTGGCTTGATCTTAACTCTCTTGCCGGCACCCCGGTAGAAGAGCTTGAACCTTCCGAGGTACAAAGAACCACACTGGCCATTGCTATGGCAACTTCGCCGGAACTTCTGATTGTTGACTGCCCGGTTCACGACTCTCTTCATTCAAAGCTTAAAACGTTCTCGGGGGTGGGAAATACCGTTCTCTTCAGAGCATCATCTCTGGGCCAGATACCTTACGGTGTGGAACGCATTGCTCTCTGTGACGAAAACGGTATAAGTAGAATTGTCAGACACTCTGAACTTGCGGCTATGTCCACGGGAGGTTCAGAGATAACTGTTTCCTTCTATCCTTCAATACCCCGCAGGCAGATTGAAAGTATCGAGGGTATCAAGAATCTGGTACATACTGATGGACTTTACAAATTCACCCACGCGGATACCGTACATGCCATAACCAAATTGATGCTCGTGGCAAGAGCAAACTCGCGAGCCGTTGTAGAACTGAATCTGTCACCCATTCCACCGGGTACCCTTCTAAAGATGTTCAATCCGCCTGACGAGTCACAGATTCCAGTTGATTTGTTTGGTGGGGAGGAAGGTTTCTGAACTTGCAGATAATCGCCTTCACTGCAACCATGATGTGGAAAAGAGCAATCAACCTGAACAGCAGGCTGTGGCTCGGCGGCCTTCTTCTGGTTTGTCTGCTTATAATCACGCCAGAGGAGAGGATACCATCACAGCTTGTTTCTTTTGCGGTATTGCTTCCAGCAGTGTTTCTTCTTACTGACTGGAACGGCTCTGCCGCCCGGAATGGTATTTTAGCAATAATCACCAGAGGCGACAGCAGGAAGAGGGTCAGAACATCAGAGTGGTTATTCCCTGCACTGGCAGGAGCAGTTGTATCATCAGTTACCGTGTTTGCCGTTTCAGCTCCCCCGCCGTGGCAGTTCTGGGTTGCGGCATCACTGATTGCAACTTCATTTTCTCTGATTTTTCTTATGACAGAGCAGTATCTGAAATATGCAGGCAGAACGGTTCTAACCCTGATGTGGCTGACCCAGCTCACAGGACCACGGCAAACCGGACAGGTTACCGAGCTTCTGCTGTTTACCGGTTATCCTGCGGCTGTTCTTCTTACAGATCCCAACATCGGATCACATCACCCGGACAGCTACGTACTGGCTTCACTGATAGTAGTGTTTATCACAGCAGGTATCTATACTCTACTTCTCAGAAGAAATAACTGACAACCAATTCCCCAGGCTTTCCAGAGCTCTTTCAGCCTGCGCTTCTCTCCTGGCCCTGCGACCCCCTCGGGGCTTCTTTTTCAGCGGAGGAAAAAGCCCGTAATTAATGTTTGATGGCTGGTAATTATCTGTAACAGTTCTTGTGGGGTATCTCAGAATTGCACCAATAGCCGTTTCATCCGGCGGCAAAACATCAATACCAGCCATGAGTTTCCCTGCCAGATAACCGGATGCAATTGATTCAATGTAACCCTCTATGCCTGTAATCTGCCCGGCAAACATTATTCTGTCATCTGTCTTCAGCCTCATTCTTTCGTCGAGCAGGGAAGGACCATTGATAAAAGTGTTCCTGTGCATGGATCCAAGGCGTACAAACTCGGCATTCTCAAGACCGGGGATCATCCTGAAAACCCTCTTCTGCTCCGGGTACGTCAGTTTTGTCTGAAATCCTACGAGATTCCACGCAGTCCCTGCTTTGTTTTCCATTCTCAGTTGAACCACGGCAAAAGATCGAGCCTGTGTCCGGGGATCAATCAACCCAACTGGTTTCATTGGACCAAAGGCAAGTGACATATCACCGCTGTCAGCAATTACCTCAACCGGCATACATCCCTGAAAGTGGATTTCCTTCTCAAAGTCACGGGTGGATACCCTTTTACCACCCTTCAATTCCCGTACAAAATTGTAATACTCTTCCTCCGTGAATGGACAGTTCAGGTAATCAGCATCCGCGCCTCCTTCTGTTTCATAACGGTTCTGAAAGAAGGCGAGGTTCATGTTAACGGACTCGAAATCAATCACCGGAGCTATTGCATCGTAGAAGTAAAGGGATTCGCTTCCAGTAAGCTCACCTATGGCATCTGTAAGCGGTCTTGAGGCCAGAGGTCCAGCGGCAATTATCACTTTCCCCTCTGGAATTTCCGTAACTTCCTCTTCCCTGACTGTTATTAACTCCTGCCCATAAAGCATCTTCTGAACAGTTCTGCTGAACTCTTCCCTGTCTACAGCAAGAGCTCCACCGGCAGGCACACGACAACTGTCAGCCGCCTTCATGAGAAAAGATCCACATCTGCGAAGTTCCTCTTTTAAAAGTCCCGGTGCATTATGCAGGAGATCTGAACGCAATGAGTTGGAGCAGACAAGTTCAGCAGGCAGACCGGTTGTGTGGGCAGCAGTCATTGTTCCGGGACGCATCTCAAACAAATCGACCTCAACACCGGAACCGGCAAGCTGAAGAGCTGCTTCACTTCCAGCCAGACCTGCGCCCACAATAGAAACTTTCAAGAATACCTCCACTGGAAATAAATTAACACCTGCCTGGCAATTGGGGGTTAATATAGTGCCGGGAGGTTTGAAAAATGACAACAGAAAGCATTTTGCAGTTTGTTCGGCAGACTCAAAGACCAGTGAACAAAGGAATTCTCAGTTGGCTGATCGAGGATCTGAAGGTCGGGATTTTGAAGAACAGCTTGAGGATGTGTGTTTGCTGGAATCGGCAATCAACAGTCTCTTAATTCCTTCCAGGAATTGTTGGAAATATTTCGGAATTTAATTATTTTCCAGCAGGCAGGAGGAAAAAGATGTGTGGATTCAGTGGCTTTTTCGCCGGATCAATTGGAAAAGATGAAGGATCGGCCATTCTGCGGACCATGGGTGAAACCCAGAGACACCGCGGACCGGATGATTCTGCGATTCTTCACCGCGGGAATGTGGGTATCAGCTTTGTAAGGCTTTCAATTCTTGACCTTACAACCGGAATGCAGCCCATTGTTTCGAAGAGTGACGAAACTGCTATTGCCTGCAACGGTCAGATTTACAACTACATCGAGCTCAAAAACGAGCTTCCCGCCCAGCATTATGAAACTTCAGGTGATATGGAAGTTGCCCTTAATGCATACAGACACCTTGGAGACAGCTTCCCAAACAGCCTTAACGGTATGTTTGCAGGTGTCATCCACGATCCCCGGAAAAATACACTGATTCTTTTCAGAGATCGATTCGGGATCAAGCCGGTCTACTACACTGAAACATCGCTTGGGTTTTTCTTTGCCAGTGAGATCAAACCGCTCCTGGGCGTGCCTGGTGTTCGCTGCGAAATGGACAGTTCTCTTCTACCGGCATTCTTTACATACAGATACATTCCAGGCGAGAAAACACTGTTCAAGGGGATCTACAAACTTCCACCTGCTTCTATTCTTAAACTCAACACAAAAAGCGGCGATTTTGAGGTGAAGCAATACTGGGAATGGCGCTTTCCGGCAGATGAAAGTAATATTTCTCTTTTGGAAGCATCAGAGGAATTTGATCGGCTGTTCACCGACGCCGTGCGCATCAGATTAAGAAGTGATGTGGAAGTTGGCAGTTTCATCTCGGGGGGAATTGATTCTTCTGCAGTGGCAAGCATTGCGGCTATCCACAAGCCCTCAATAAAATTGTTTACCATCGGGTTCGCCGAAGACAAATACGATGAAACAGATGATGTTGATGAATTTCTCGGGCTGATGGGTAACAGATTCAACCGTGCTGAGTCTATCAAACGACATTGTGTAAGCAATCAGCTTGCTTCTCTTCCGGGAATTATCAGATCTATTGAAGAACCCATATCTCTGGGTACAATGGTACCTACGGATCAGGTCTGTTCACTTGCAGCAGAAAGACTGAAAGTGGTTCTCTCCGGTGAAGGGGCCGATGAAATATTTGCCGGTTACAGAAAGTTTCTTGTTGAGGCAGCGGCACTTGAGTATCCCACTGCAACGCCTGAGGAAAAGCGAAGATTGCTTGCTATGTGCCCGGAACTCTCTCTTAGATTGAGTGGCTCCAGCGAAGATCACCTGATGAGACACATCGCCAGTGAGAGACTTTTCAACAGCAGTGAACTTATTCCTCTTCTGGGGCTGCCCGGAGAACCGCTGCTTGATATTTCCAGTATCATTCCTTCATCACTTGCAGCAGATACAAACCCTGTTTCCGCCATGCAGGCAATTGAAGTAAAATCTCGACTTCCCCATTACGTAAATCTCAGGCTGGACAAACTCAGCATGAGACACAGCCTTGAAACAAGAACTCCTTTCCTGGATTACAGGCTGGCGGAATTCTCCGCATCATTACCGGTCAACCTCAGAGTAAATCTGAAAGTCGCACAGGAAAAGTATATCTGCAGGGAATCCTTCAAGCGGTTCGGGGTACTTCCTCACTCTGTAACCGACCGGTTGAAAAAACCCTTTACCATGCCCATTGCCGACTGGTTCTCCAGCACTGCCACGCTTCCGGAATCTATCCAGGACATCCTTCTGGGGAATGAGGTTGACAGGCAGGGTATACTGGACGGTAATCTCGTGAGGAAATATGCACAGGAGGTAACCGGTACAGGGGTAGGGCCCGAGACCATGGTTTCAGCCGGTGATCGCATTTTCTCCATAGTTGTTTTTTCTCTCTGGTTCAGGGAATTCATGGAAGGCGCATTTTGAGATACTACGAAGAGTTCAAAGCTCTTGTTGAAAAGAGAATTGCTGAAAGAGACCGGAGAGAATTCGGTTTCGAATATGAGCTTATTGCCGATAAACCTCTCTCAAAAGAGCATTTCAGTCGTATAAAGAATTCTCTTCCTTCTCTGGGCTTTACAGAGAAGAACGGTAAGATCATCTGTAATGAAGGGATATACATCACCTTCGAGCCAGGCGGTCAGATAGAATTCAGCAGTCCTCCACTGTGGGGGGATGAAATTGAGATGTTTGATTCTCTTCTGGAGATTATTGATCGCACTGTAAAAGGTGTCAAGGAAATCACATCGGTAAATTACATTCCTGTACCCTACATTCCCGGTCGTGACACTGCACCGATGTTACTGGAAGCCAAGCGCTACCATGACTTGCATACTCTTCTTGGCAGAATAAGCGACAGAGGAAAAGAAATGATGAAGGGAACCGCTGCCATCCATCTTCATGTTTCTCTAATGAACTTTGATGAGCTTTTTAGAATCTGGGCACTCGCATGTGCACTTTCCCGGGAGAGCGAATTCGCCATGGGCGAACAGAGAAGAGACATCTGGAATAAAACCGATCCATCCCGTTGCGGCCTCCGGTGCACAAAGTCTGAAGAAATCTTCAATTCAGATATCCTGTTCGAGAAGCTTATCTGCTTCGCTATGCGTGCACTGGAACTAGACAGCGGTATTCCTTTCGGAAGTATCAGACCCCATCCATCATTTGAAAAGTTTCTTGATCATTTCACTACGATATTTACTGATGTGAGATTGAACACGAAAGGGATGACACTGGAACTCCGTACTCTTGATTCCCGACCTCTCCACATGTTCAGGGGCACCTGGATAACTTTCCTGGACATGGCTCAGCAAGTCATGGATGATAACAACTTATTTCAATTATGATTGGTATCATATCATTCAAAGGAAGAGCGAAAAATGGAAGAAACAAAAATATCTCGAGATTTTATCAGAGAAATAATTGATTCGGATCTGGCATCCGGTAAACACAAAGAAATTGTAACCAGATTTCCCCCCGAGCCCAATGGCTACCTGCATATAGGACACGCAAAGTCAATCTGCACGAATTTCGGTATAGCAAAGGAATTCAACGGAAAATGCAACCTCAGGTTTGACGACACAAATCCTGTAAAGGAAGACATCGAGTACGTTAATGCAATTAAAAATGACGTTGAATGGCTGGGCTTCAAATGGGACAATCTGCACTTCGCCTCAGACTATTTTGACCGGATGTACCTTCTTGCAGAACAACTGATCAATCTGGGCCTGGCATATGTTTGCGATCTTTCCCCGGAAGATACAAGAACATACAGAGGTTCCCTGGCAAAACCGGGGAGGAACAGCCCATACAGGAGCAGATCGATTGAAGAGAATCTGAATCTCTTCCGCAGGATGAAGAATGGAGAGTTTCCCGAGGGCAGTTGCACTCTCAGAGCCAGAATCGACATGACCAGTTCCATCATGTGTTTAAGGGATCCGGCCATGTACAGAATCCTGCATAAAAACCACCATCTTACCGGAGACAAGTGGTGCATCTATCCCATGTACGACTTCGCCCACTGTCTCGAAGATTCAATTGAAAAAATTACTCACAGCCTCTGCACGCTGGAGTTTGAGGTCAATCGCCCCCTTTACAACTGGTTTCTTGAAAAACTTGACATCTACCGCTCCAGACAGATTGAATTTGCCAGGTTGAATCTGAGCTACACTGTTTTGAGCAAGCGATTTCTGAGGAAACTGGTTGAAGAAGACTTTGTTAAGGGATGGGATGACCCCAGGATGCCAACCCTCAGCGGCCTCAGGCGCAGGGGTGTTCCTGCTTTAGCCATCAGAAATTTCTGTTCAATCATAGGCCTTGCCAAACGCAACAGCACTGTGGATATCGCCCTTCTGGAACACCGTATCCGGGAAGAACTGAACAAAACCGCACCAAGAGTCATGTCTGTACTGAACCCTGTAAAACTTGTGATCGAGAATTACACTGAAGACAGAACTGAGTATTTCGATTACGTGGTAAACCCGGAAGACGAGTCAGCAGGCACCCGCCCCACGCCATTCACCAGAGAGCTCTACATAGAGCGGGATGACTTCATGGAAGATCCCCCCAGAAAGTTTTTCAGAATGGGACCGGGTCGCGAGGTCAGGCTTCGCTATGCATACCTTGTCACCTGCACTGGAGTCACCAGAGACGAGGATGGCTGTATCACAGAGATCAGGTGTACTTATGATCCCGAGACAAAGGGCGGGAATGCACCTGATGGCAGAAGAGTGAAAGGTACACTGCACTGGGTATCAGCAGATCACAGTTTCCCGGTTGAAGTCAGGCTTTACGACAGGCTCTTCAATAAGGAAAACCCCATGGATAACGAAGAAGGAGTAGACTTCACGTCTCACTTGAATCCCGATTCCCTTCATGTAGTAACAAACTGCATGGTGGAGGATCACATGAGAAACTATAAACCAGGTTTTATCTGCCAGTTCGAACGGAAGGGCTACTTCAGCATTGACCCCGACTCAACCCCGGAAAAGATGGTCTTCAACCGCACCATCCCACTCAGGGATTCCTGGAAAAAGCTAAAAGGAAAGAGTAAATAAATATCTGATGGGAAACGGTGGATTAACCTGACGGTTAATCCATCTGGTTCTCCATGTAAGCTACTCCTCCACAAATGGCTCCTGCTGCGGTGAGACCCAAACCTGCATACGAACCGAATCTCAGACCAGGGTGCAGTATCATATTCCGGTTGGACTGAAAAGTATCCACGATGTCCAGCCTGGCTGACAGCCCAACCCAGTCTTTCCAACCCACAGAGAGTTCGGTGGTATAGCCAGCGAATCCATCCGGGAATGGGCTGTCACTTATTATCACTCCAGGAGAAAGATTCAGATTGAATGCATTATTCAAATTGTATCTGAGATTTGCTCTGATCCCGATCTGACTGTGCCAGCCACCATTCCTGTAAGAAGAGAAAAACAGCGATGGATCGAGGTCGATACTTTCATTCATAACGAACATCCAGCCCAGACTGGTTGCCAGGTCCATATCTCGAATGATCATGTTATCACCCGACTGACCAGCCGGAAGTCCAAAGCAGAAATCGGTTATGGGGTAAGATGTACAGTTCTCAGTAGGGTCAAACCGTATACACGGGTCTGCAAAAACAACGAATACAATGAGCACTGGTACTGCGAAAAATAAACTCGATATTCGCTTCACTGATAATCCTCTTCTGGAATGCAGATTTCAGTGCGGTTTCTCCCCTTGTTCTTAACACGATACAGAGCCTCTGATTGAATCATTTTTCCATATGATCTTCTGTTGAACAAACCTGTAAGAGGATCATGTGATGATTCATATTCAAGTTTTTTTCTCACGTAGAGAATTACAAACAGTATGACAAGTATGGCAGTTACTGTATTAATCGCAAGAATTTTGTAAAACAGCCCGAAATCACCCACCTTGCCTTCTGTAGCGAACTGCGCAGTAAGAACAACGTTATCAGCAGCTTTCCAGCAATGCTCACCTTCCTCAATCACCCCTGGCGATTGTTCATTTGAATGAAATACTCAAAGCAACCCATGAAAATATCATATTTGATTTACATTGTTCCCCGACACAGATGACGATACACAAAACACGACTTGCATTGTACCGGGTGGGTTGGATTAGCGGCGTCAGGGGCAACTGTCAGGTCGCCCCTGATGAAAACTTATCTGATGACTGCAACCTGTCGTGTGGAATTCTCTCCGTTCACTGAGATGATCATTGCATAAACTCCATTTGGCAGATCGGAAACAGTGTGAACATGGTCTGAAACTCCCTGGAGTGTTCCCAGATCCCACTGTTTGACCAATCTTCCGTTCATGCTCCATAAACTGACGGAAACCGGCAGAGGCTGCTCACTGGTAACAGTGTATCCCAGAGAATTCGAGATGGGATTTGTGTGGAGGCTGAGTAAAACACCGGCACTCACTTCCTGTGAGTTGAAATTCTCTATGCCCACATCATTTCCAAGAAACACCCACACATTCTTTACATAGTTGCCCTGAATGATGTCAAGCACTCCATCCTCATTCCAGTCGTTTACATAAACAGTACAGTCTGTCTGACCGTTTGGCCAGGCAAATGGGCTTCCATTCACAGTTATTGCAGTGCCGGAGGTAAATACAGGTGCTCCAGTTGATCCTGAATTCTCAAGGTAATAGGTGTGTCCGTAATCCTCACCCACAAGAAGATCAAGCAGTCCGTCTCCGTTCATATCTTCCATATGCGGAACACTTCTTGGATATGCAACCGGTGAAGAACCTTTCATCACAGGAGTATAGCCGCTAAAAACAGCATTCTCCGGTGTTCCCTGATTCAGATACAGGCGAAGACTTCCGCCTGAGGTATATTCGCGGCCCACAATGAGATCCAGGAGACCGTCATTATTCCAGTCAAAAACAAAGGGTGCTGAATTGTTGCCTACATCAAGATCACTGCTTCCAGCCTGTATTCTGCCCTCGCTTGTAAGAGATCCGTTACCGAGACGTCTGTAGAAATTGACATACCCGTTTCTTTCTCCAACTATCAGATCGGCAAGCCCGTCGTTGTTGAAATCCACAGCCTGTGGATTTGTAGCACCGGTGCATCAACCGGAGGAAAGTGAAATATCACTGCCATCCGCCTGCATGTAGGTAAAATTCCCGAATGCAGGTGAAACATTTGAATCATCATTCTGGTAGTAGCGAAGTTTGCCGCCAATGTACTGACCAACAATCAGATCCTTCAGACCATCGCCGTTCCAGTCGGTAACAAGAGGATTTGCGTGCCCCAGGCCCAATTGGATTGGTGAACCGTTTGCGCTGATTCTGAACGGCGACTGGTAATCAGGTGTATCAGCCAGAGCCGTAACACCCAGAACCAGAACCGCAAGTAAAAATAATTTCATACGCAACCTCATAACCTCTCACAATTTCGAGAAACTTATCAAACTATGAATCCGTCCCTACTATAAAGGGATTTGAGACTCAATGCAACCAGAGCCATTCCTTACGTATCGGGTTCCCGGCTGCCGGAAATTAAAGAGAATACGCTAGTACTCTGTCAGGTATTAAGTGTCGGTATAATGCGCCGCTATTGCTTGACAGAGTAGATTCGTCATTACCCGTTCACCTGCACATATTTGCCCTGACGAACAATGAGATCCAGTTTCTCTCCATCGTAAAGGCAGAACTTATGCCCCGCTTATGCTTGCTTCTTCTTCTCGGTATTTTGACATCCTCTTCAGCTATTGACTACATGGAACCGGAACAAACCCTGATTGATATTGTTGATGCACCATGGTCTCCCCGCATCAGCATTTCACCGGATTTCAAATGGTGTCTGCTTGCAACTCCCCGGAAGAACACATCAATTCTGGAGATGTTTCAGCCGGAGCTGAAACTGGCAGGAATACGTTTTCGACCGGAAACCTTCGCCCCCACAAGAATTACAGTCTATACAGAAATAGTATTGATGAATATGGAGACTCTGGAGACTCACAGCATAAGCGGTCTGCCGGATGAACTTCGGTCATTAAGCAGAGTTTGGTCTTCAGACGGTTCTATGGCTGCCATTACCAATGAGACATCTGAAGGAATAGAACTGTGGCTGATAGAGACTGCATCTCTTTCTGCAAGACGACTCACCGAGCCTGTACTTAACCTTACCGCAAGAGCATACCCCCAATGGCTTCCTGCGGGCAACGGTGTTCTTGCTTGTACCCGGGTAGATAACCTGGAACTGCCACAGAACAATCCTGTGCCTGCCGGACCGGTTGTTCAGGAGACAACGGGAGAAGAAGCACCGGTCCGAACCCTTCAGGACCTGCTTAGAAGCCCCCATGATGAAGAGCTTTTCAATTATTATCTCACCTCACAACTGTCTGTAATAGCATTGGACGGCAGCGTTTCTGAAGTTGGCCCTCCGGGAATAATCTGGGATTTCGATCCGGCACCGGGAGAGGAGCTGGTTCTTGTACATTCTCTTCATGAACCTTTCTCTTATTCACTCACCGCCTCGAGATTTCCAATGAGAATCGATGTACGCAGCCTTGAGGGCAATACAATTCATACAGTGGCGGATCTTCCCGTTCGAGATAACATTCCTCTGACAATCGGCAGTGTGTACAACGGTCCCAGATCAGTGGAGTGGAGAGCCGATGTTCCGGCAACACTCTGCTGGGCGGAAGCACTTGATGGTGGGGACGCCGGTAAACAGGCAGATCTGCGCGACAAAGTGTTTTTAATGGTTGCTCCATTTGAAGAAGAAGCTGTAGAACTTGCAGTACTTGAGAACAGGTATGGCGGCATAGAGTGGGGAACAGACTCCCTGGCTCTGATTTCCGAGTGGTGGTGGCCCACAAGAAATATAAAAACATGGTTAATAGAGCCTGCCAATCTATCTGTGCCCGGCAAACTGATTTTTGACTACTCATGGGAAGATGCCTACAATGACCCGGGTGAGCCCATAACGATACGAAACGAAATGGGCAGACCTGTTCTTTTTTCTCCCGAAGGTAAATCAATCTGGATGTCAGGCGATGGAGCCTCGCCGGAAGGGAACATCCCATTCCTCAAAAAAACTGATCTTGCAACCCTTCAAACTGAAACAGTTTTCAGTTCGGAGGCTCCCTGTTACGAAAGGCCAATGGCATTTACTGACTGCTCCGGTGAGAATCTTCTGTTTCTCCGCGAGACTCCGCAGGAATACCCGAACTACTTCATAAGAAACCTGGCTGACAACACGAATCGCAGGATTACTGATTTCCCCTATCCCACTCCTCAGCTTCTGGGGATTTCCAAAGAACTGATAACCTATTCCAGAGCAGACGGTCTTGAACTTTCGGCAACACTGTACACCCCACCAGGCTACTCTCCCGATGACAGTGTTCTGCCTGTGGTTGTGTGGGCGTATCCTGAAGAATTCATCTCCTCCACTGCGGCCGCCCAGATAACCTCCTCACCATACGAATTCGATTACATTGGCTGGTGGTCTCCACTGATTTGGCTTACCAGGGGTTACGCTGTTCTGGATGATCCGTCAATGCCGATTGTCGGCGAGAATGGTACAAGTCCCAATGACACATACATAGAACAGCTGGTGATGAACGCAGAGGCTGCTGTGAATGCAGTTGTTGAAATGGGTATAGGTGACCGTGACCGATTTGTAATTGGCGGACATTCCTACGGTGCCTTTATGACGGTAAATCTTCTTGCCCATTCCGATATTTTTGCAGCAGGGCTTGCGAGATCAGGTGCTTACAACAGAACACTTACGCCATTCGGCTTCCAATCGGAAGACAGATCGCTGTGGGAAGCTTCCGATGTATACTGGCAGATGTCCCCTTTCATGTTCGCAGACAGGATAAATGAACCCCTTCTGATAATTCACGGTGCCGAGGACAGTAACTCAGGTACTTTCCCTATTCAGAGTGAGCGATTGTTTGGAGCTATAAAGGGTATGGGGGGAACAGCAAGACTTGTAATGCTTCCTCTTGAAGGTCACTCCTACGCTGCAAGGGAATCTGTTCTTCACACATTATGGGAAACAGGCAATTGGCTTGATCAGCATGCAAACACAGATAGAGATACTCACTGAGTGTAGATTACACCTCTGCAAATTCTAGAAGTGACAATTAATTATTAATTAATTGGTACTATTTTTGCCATTCGCCGATGGAATGAAATATGCTTATCTCATAGTAGTATGTGCCTGTGATGTACTCACAAGGAGGGGGCAGGGGGAATGCGTCTGTCCGAGGAAGCCACCGATTCGATGAGTGTCGAAAAAAAAGAGACGGGGATTGATCCGCTGACCGGACTGAAAGACAGGTCTGTGCTGCCCTATCTGAACAGGCAATTCTCAATGCGGGAACACCCATGGTCTCTGGTAATAATAGACATAGACCATTTCAAGCTTGTAAACGATATCTACGGCCATCTTACCGGTGACGAAATACTCTCACAAGTTGGGCAAACCATAAAGGTTAACCTGAAAAGCAACGACTTTGCTCTGCGTTTCGGTGGAGATGAGTTTATTGTAATCCTCCCTGACACCAGTGGAAACAGTGCCCTTGATCTTGCTCAGCGGCTTCTCTTTGAATTCAGGAAGAGAGAGTTTCCCGGTGGCCCGAAGATCAGTGTTTCCATTGGAATAGCTCAGAGCAAAGCTGCTGATCATGAAGTTTCCGATCTGATCTCAATGGCCGACCAGGCACTGTATCATGCGAAGGAAACAGGGAGAGGGCGGTTTGTTCTTGCTGATGACCTGAAATTCGTACGTGATGCAGAACCGGACTTTTCCCACATGGTCGGAAGAAGAGACGAACTGCAACAGCTTAGAGAATTGGTAGACAGAGCAGCCGGGGATTCTGCCAGGTTTTGTCTATTGACCGGTTTCCAGGGCACGGGAAAGACAAAATTGGTGAAAGAACTTTTCAACTACTGTCAGTTTAAAAACATGCCTGTATTCACAATAGAGGCTCATCCAGTTTTTCAGGAGGAAAATTTTCTAATTCTGAGTACAGTTGACGCCCCCGACAAAAGTAGCACCCATCAAAAGAGCATCTAACTACATAGAGTGCAGTAGATTAAGAGTGATTTAGCCCTTGACATTGGATGTCTTCTTGATTAGGTTAAAGGCATACCTAGCAAGGAGATAAACCATTATGCGGAACATTGGTGATCCAAGACAACAACAGCTGTTTGACCCGTTCGAGCGCATTTTCAGCCCGCTTGCCTACAAGACAATAAAAAAAGGATGGCAGGGTCTGTTCAGACATGTAATTCTTGAGTTGCTGCCAGCGGAAGTTCTCGCCGGTGAATTTCACCCGGAGATAGGACGTCCCACCAAAGAACTTTACTCAATGGCTGGTCTGATCTTCATGAGCGAGTTTCTGGATTGGAATACAGTGCAGGCGGCAGAGGCATATATGTTTCGTTCTGATATTTCGTATGCCCTCAATCTGAAGTCTGAAGCTCAGAGTATGAGTACACGAACCATTGAACGGTATCAGAAGATTTTCAGAGAGAATGATCTTGCAAATGGTATTATGACTGATGTGACCTCCCGCCTGATAAAGTTACTGGATCAGAATGTTTCAGAGCAACGACTGGATTCAACCCATGTATTCAGCGATATGGCATCGTTCGGTAGAACCAGATTGATGGGAGTGACTATCAAGCGATTCCTTACACAGGTGATACGCCATAACAATAAGACATATGAAGAATTGCCTGATGAATTGAGATTACGCTATAAGCCCTCACAAAGCCAGCTTTTTGCTGACACAGCAAAGGGCAAGGAAAACCGCA
>JAGLOJ010000083.1 GCA_023139045.1 Candidatus Sabulitectum sp. | reverse complement strand
AGATCAAACTGCTAAGCGGAGAGGGGCAAGTCTCGTTGTAGGGGTAATGACAGAACCATAATCAACGGTTGAATCCGGACTGGTAAGTCTGATCTCAAGACCCATAACTGTACTACTGTCTTCACTGGAGTATGTTCTTCCATAAACGCTGAGATTGGATCCCGGAGGGCCATAGTCAGCACTGACCAGATCACATCCACTGGACAGAACGCCTGAAATACTTAGAACAGAAGCAAACAGTTTTGCAAACTGTTCGAGAAATGCCAATCTGCCTTTCCTTATCGCTTCTGCCATGGTTACCTTCTTTTCCTGATTTATTAACAGAATCAGGTATTTGTTCCACAGAACAAGAATACTTCATTTATTCAATGCAGTGCGCAGTAACTCAAATCGTAATGCGAGTTCTGTTCCTGCAATACTGGACATTTATGAATTTAGCTTTATGTATATACCCTGTTATTCTACATTGTCAATGTTTAAACTCCCGAATGAGGCAATAATTATGCAGAGACTCGGCCGGAACTGAAACTGGAGTTTATGTCATTATCAGCGTCTGTGATTGTTGATGAGGTGATTCTACTATCTGGTTTCCTGCGAAAAACAGAATCATTACCTGGTATGTTGTATCCTTTACCCTCACATCAGATATCTGACCGGCTGTAATGAACTCACCGGTCTTTATGGTTTACCGGTTGTATTCTCGATCATTTCTGTAATAACTCTCTCTATTTCAGGGATAGATTCGTGTATTGTCTTCCAGACTATTTCCTTGTCGGTATTCGTGCTAACGCTCGGTGCACTCTAAGTTGTTGATTATCTCTTTTGTGCTCCAGTAGTGATGAATAAGGCGATCACGCATCCCCGCAATTGCTCTCCATGGTGTATCAGGATACTGAGAGGTCAGAGTATCAGGCAACTTTTTCACTGATTCTCCAATTATCTCGAATTCCCTTTCCGTTGCACGTATTGTTTTTTTATCAACCTTGAAACTGTCAAATTCCATATTCTCTACATAGTCCTGGATACTTTCCAGGGCTTTCAGTATGTCTTCAAGGTAGTGAAGAATCGTTCTCTCTGTCATACATACACCACTTCAGCAAGAATGGAATCTCTTAGTTGGGGTTTAATTCCGTTTCGGGTAACAAGGTCAATTTTCAAATGAAGAATCTCTTCCAGGTAATATTCTAATTCAATCAGTTCCAACATATTGGGCAATTCTTCGTAATCTACCAGTATATCAATATCGCTGGATAGCGTCTGCTCTCTCCGGGCATAGGATCCAAATATGCCAAATCTCTTCACTCTGAATTTTTTTTGCAGAACTGATTTCTGCTGATTCAGACAGTCTTTAACATCCTCAATTGTTCTCAAAAGTCCATCCTTACAATTCATGATCTTCCAACACAGCATACTTCTAAAATATAACCAAATCAACCTTTGTGAATACCAATGGAAGAAAATTGCTTAACAAACGACAACAGAAATTTCTTCGTAAACTTTAACAATGCTATGCATGCAGTTCTTGTAGAAATTGATAGCACTTCTTCCCCAAAGGGATATCGTCGACTTTCCGCATTCTTGAATAGCCCTCTGAACGGTTCTAATTCAGGTCTTTCAGCACACCAGCGACATGCTTCAGTTTTCGATCCGATTCTGCCTGTCGAATGATAGAAAATGGTTCTTGAGCACCAGTGAACAATTACCATCCATAAACCAATCCCCCTGCTTTTCGCAGTAGCTGCAGAAGTAACAAAGGCATCAAGACCGCTGATCTGTTCTTTCAGGATCTGAGAATCCACCGGATTGTATATCTTCGGATTTTTCCCGAGAAGGTACATCCCATGCTCATTGATAAGTCGAAGATCCATGAAACTGTTCTGGAAGCTGGTGATAGTGCGCCATCCTGTTTGGCTGGTGCCAATGTAGCAGCCGGTGAAAGGTAATGAGAGTTCACGCAGGAAATGCTTTGGATAGAAAGTTCCTTCAAGCTGATGCAGTAACAACATCCTCTCTGAACGATACTGGTCATGCAATTCAAACAGCCTGGTATTCATTGCCTCATCAAGGTTTTCATTGGTAACAACCATGTAGTCCAGGTCACCCAGATTCGGTCGAAAATCGTCAAGAACATAGGAACCGTGAATGATTATCTCGAAGAGATTGCCGCCCAGTATCCCAGTAAGGTCGTGTTTGAAGCAGTCAAATGTCTGCATGCTTTTTTTCATGATTTCTTTGCAATCCAATGGAGCTCAAACTTGCTACCGGTAAAGACAGGAAAAGCTGACAACTTCAAAATGCAGATGCTGCTTCCATTCAGACCTTTAACCGACTACCGTCGGAGCACGCTATGCTGGCAGACACGATGTTTCTGGAATCAGTCATTCCATCATAAATTCTCGCTGAATTATACCTGCATGTTCAGTAGCACAGCAAACTCCTTTCAGATTCTCTCTGCCGTATAGTCGCGGAAAAAGAGTCCGGTGGTCGTCAATCACCCACCGATCGAAATTGTCGTTCCTGTTTCTTCGTACTTTTTTCTTACAGGTTAAATAACTGTCTGACAAGACGAAGGAGACGAGTACCTTTCTCCTTAATCCGATTGCATTGTTTACCGTTCAATGGTAGATTCCCTTGATGAGTCGAACCCCCGGCGAAAGGAACGATTGCCATGATCGAGCGCGGTAGAAGTAGAAAAGGAAGGACCTTTTTCTACTCGGGATTCCTGCTTCTATTAGCTGCAGCGACGCTGTTCCTCCTGGTACTCGCAGAATCAGATAGCACTAATCCGGTGATATTGGACAGATTCTCCATCCCGCTCGCTTCCGCTATGCTGCTGTTCATACTGATCGTCCTGTCTGGATTGTATGCTCTCCTCTTCAAGACAGGGAGTACTCTGTCCATTTCGGCTCGGATGGTCTCGTCACTGGGCAGGATACCAGCTTTTCTAGAGTTATCCATCATGTTCGGCTGGGTTCCTATCCTCTTCATGCTCCTTGCAGGCAAGGGTTTGTTCCCCCTTCTAGGTGAAGCTCGCTTCCTGTTCGGTCTTGCGCTTGCGTACATCGGTTACTTGATCATTACCACAACACTGATCTCCCTTTCAAGACGAAAATTACTTCTTGAGAGAATCCTCCTGCTGGGAATCTCAACATTCGTCGGGCTACTGGCGGTGGAAGTCTTTGTCAGAATATTATCACCTTCATCGGTTTTCTCTGCCTCATTAGAATTTATTCCACATCAGAATTTAACGATCAATGTAGACCTTCCCGGCATGTCACCGATTATCACACACACGACGAACAGCATGGGTTTCCGAGGGGAAGAACCACCAGCCGACTGGGATAGCTGGCTCACAATCGTCACGCTCGGAGGCAGCACGACTCACTGCTACTACATAGATGATCTAAAAACCTGGCCTCACCTGCTCCAGGAAAACCTCCGGGGAATCCAATCCGAAACATGGGTCGGAAATGCCGGTTTCTGCGGGCATTCAACCAGAGCACACATTATCCTCATGCAAGAGGTAATACTAAATGTAATGCCTGATATGGTTGTTCTCCTCGTAGGCACAAATGATGTGGTGTACTCCACAAGGGTGGATCCGGAAGGCGAAGGAGTAGGTACCGAAAAATCAACACTGGGATACAAATTCGTTGCATCCAGCAGACTTCTCCAGTTGCTCAACACCTGGCTCAAAGGCAGTTTCGGAGAAGTGCACATACTTACCGAGAATCTGCCCCCCTACATCCACATCCCTCTGGATGGTCCCGAGATGGAGCTGCCGGATGATATCAGGGATCTATGCACATCTCTGGATGAGTACAACCGCAACATCAGGGAGATCATCAGGCTTGGAAGAGAATCAGGGACCCGGATAATCTTCATGACCCAGCCAGCACTCTGGGAAGATTCGGATTACTGGCGCGGAATACAGGAGAGCTACTATTGGGATGTTACTGAAGACTGCAAGCTCTCGGCTGCTACGGTTTGGAGAATGCTCGATATATTCAACTTTGAACTGATATCGATATGCAGCAGTGAGGGGATCCTATGCCTTGATCTTGCGTCCGTGGTTCCCCACAGCCCGGAGTACTTCTATGACGGAATGCACCTGAACGAAGCCGGCGCTCAGCTGGTTTCCAATCTGCTGGCTGATTTTATGATAGAACAGAATCTCGTTGAATATCTCCCCGTCACCCCCGCCGGAACTGCGAACGGATACTGTCCGTAACTTACCGCGAATGTTGACTGAAGGAGAGATGAAAATTTAAATTCGCTTCAACCCTTTGCGCATTTTCCCAATGAACAGGATTCTCCGGATAATTCAACCAGACATCCAGGTGATCAAGAAGATCACATTAACTGGAGTGTTGAGAAAACGAGATACTACTTCCATTTTAAGACCATTTTCGGAATTAGTGATTCCACTTTGCGACTAAAATAAAGATAACTTTGAAGAGTTATGCAAGAAGTGACCGCATTGGGCGACCATCTCTCGGTTGTTCCAGGAAACTCTATCTGTTTTACATGGTGCTATCTGAATATGCTCACATCAAGTGCTGAAATCCCGACACTGGATGAACTCCATTGAAACCACGGTGTTGCCCGAATTTAACGAACAAGGCTTTCAAGATAATTCAGCCATACATCCATGCCCTGACCGGTAAGGGCGGAAAGTTCAAAAACCCTGCCATTGGGATGTATTCTACTCAGAGAATTCCTGTACTTATCCATGTCGACATCCAGGTGCTCAAGAAGATCATTCTTGGTTATTATGCTCGCGGTTGCATCGTGAAATATTACAGGGTACTTCAGGGGTTTGTCTTCACCTTCGGTTACTGACAGCAGGGCGATTTTGATGTTCTCTCCAAGGTCGAATGCTGCCGGGCAGACAAGATTGCCCACATTCTCAATGAACAGAAGTTCTGTATCGTCTTCCAGCACATGCTCAAAGCACTCTCCAACCTGCTCTGCATTAAGGTGGCATGAGCTACCGGTTTCAATTTGAACAACACCGGCACCTTTACCCCGCAGCCTTTTTGCATCGTTATCCGTCTGCTGATCCCCTGCGATTACCGCGCACTTAACCCTGCCTTTGAGGCCCTCAAGCGTTTTTTCCAGAAGGCAGGTCTTGCCGGAACCGGGGGATGAAATGAAGTTAATTGCGACACAGCCGCTTTCCCCAAGAAGTGTTCGATTTTTCTTCGCAAACTCATCGTTCCTGGCAAGGATTCGGGATTCGAGAACTATCTCCCTGGATGGTTCTTCTGCATGGTCGTGATTGTGGTCATGGTCATGTGTATGCCTGTGATCTTCAGTATCATCATCATTATCATGATGGTGGTGTTGATGATGATGGTGAGCCGGTTGTTCTCCGGTGAGATGAACATGAATGTGAATTCCTTTGTTCTGTAAATCTATATTCCTGTCGGCATACACATGAACATGAATCTCACCGCTGTCTGCCGTTTTATGCTCGTGGGTATGAGCATCATCATTATGAGGGTGATGATGATTGTGTTCAAAATAAGCTTTTGCATTACCCTGCTCGCACCCGCAATCCTCGCACATTACCTGACCTCCATAGACTTAATTAAAAACTCTTTCCCCTGTACTATTTCCACTGAAACAGAATTGCACCTGGGGCATATCATAATCAGTTCATCTGTTTCCGCTTCCTGATTACAATCACTGCATTTCAATATCAGTGGCAGTTCTTCAATATTCAGCACGGCTCCCTCAATGGGAGTATTCATGGCTGCCTCCGGAAAAGCAAATTCAAAAGGAACCTTTTCCACTCCGCTCATGGCTCCGATAACTACATTTATCTCAACAACTTTTGTTGCTTTTTCTCTTATCAATACCTCATTCAGCTGTTCAACAAGATCCATAGCCAGGCTCAGTTCATGCATCAGCAGATCCTCGGCAGAAGCTCACCCTGTGGAATGTCGACCATTCTTTTCCCGCCAATTTGTGTTTCAAGAATAACACGGCCATTGTCATCTGTGACTTCTCCAATGATCTCAGCCCCAGCACCCTCCGGAAGAGCCTTCCATGCTTTTAAAACATTACCAGCGATCTTCGAATCACAAATAAGCAGCATTCTACCCTCACAAGCCACATGCATAAGATCAATACCAAGCACTTCCGATACTGCCCTGGCATCCGGGTTGTATGGTATTTTTTCTTCCTTCAGTACTATTCCGAAAGAACGGTCTTCCACAATTTCACCCAATACCGCTGCAATTCCTCCGCGGGTGGGATCTCGCATGAATTTTACTCCGTGTGCCCATTTTGATGCTGCTTCAACAAGTCTGTGAACTGAACCTGTATCACTTTGAAGGTCGTTATTCAGCGTGAGTTTTTCACGGGCAGCCATTATTGCCATTCCATGATCTCCCAGTGTGCCGCTTGTGATGACAACGTCACCCTGCATGATTCTGTCTACACCGGTCTCCAGTCCGGGAATCTTACGACCGATGCCAGCTGTGTTGATAAACAGCCGGTCACACTGACCACGGGCAACAACCTTTGTGTCGCCAGTTACCACTTTCACACCAATCTCATCAGCAGCTTCTTTTATGGAATCAAGAATTCGCTGCAATACCTTCATTTCCAGTCCCTCTTCGATAATCAGAGCGAGAGACAGCCACTCAGGTACAGCCCCCGAAACAGAAACATCGTTCACTGTGCCGTGAACTGCGAGTTTGCCGATGTCTCCCCCGGGAAACTCAAGAGGGCTCACCACAAAACTGTCTGTGGAAAAAACCAGAGTTTCTTTTCCGATTTGCAGCTGGGCACCATCCGGCAAACCAACAAGTGGGCCTTCTACTCCAAATCTTGTTACTATCTCACGGTCGATAAGATTGCGTGAAAGTTTACCTCCACCGCCGTGCCCCAGTAGAATTCTTTCAGTATCTGTCACCTGGTCACCTCGAATATTTGTAATAGGCTGCACAACTCCCCTCTGAGCTAACCATACACGGGCCAACAGGAAAAAGAGGTGTACACCCCTTGTTGAAGAGCGGACATTCGTCAGGAAGTATTATTCCCTTGAGAACATCACCGCAGCGACATCTAAGATCGGGGGCTCCACCTTCAACAGTAATGTTGTATTTCTTTGAAGCATCATATTCGGCAAATTCATCACGAAGGGCAAGCCCGCTCTGGGGAATGGTTCCTATTCCCCGCCATGAAACATCAGCAGGTTCAAGAAGCTCATCGATCAGATCAAGTGCAATACGGTTACCCTTGTTCTTTACCACTCGTGCGTACTGGTTGACAAGCTCTGCTTTACCACCAGCAAGCTGCTCCAGTAAACCCTTGATTCCCAGCAGAATATCCAGAGGTTCAAACCCGGCAATTACTGACGGAACCTTGTATTTCTCTACAAAACTGCTGTAGGCATCTGCACCGATAATGGCTGAAACATGGGCTGGAAGAAGAAAACCGTTTACCGCAACATTCTCATCCTGCGCCAAAGCTTCCAGTGCAGGGGGAACCAGCTTGAACGCCGTAAGCACTGAAATATTTTTAAGATTTTCCGCTTTTGCCTTCTTTACTATGGAGATCACCGGAGGAACAGTGGTTTCAAAACCGATGCCCAGGAATACAATCTCATCATCGGGGTTTTCTTTTGCCAGTTTCACCGCATCCAGCGGAGAATAGCATACATGAACCTGTCCGCCGGCACTGCGTGCATCAGCCAGAGTTCGCGAGCTGCCGGGTACCTTCAGCATATCACCGAATGTGGCAACATGTATTCCTCTTTCAGCAAGCTCGATTGCCGCGTCAATGTATGCGGCGTCAGTTACACAAACAGGACATCCGGGGCCGCTGATCAGACGAACATTCTCTGGAAGTATCTGCCTTATTCCATACCTGGCAATAGACATGGTATGGCTTCCGCAAACCTCCATGATCCTGGCTTCCATGTTAAGAACAGACAGTTCACCGGCCAGTTTGTGAATATCTTCAGTTATCGCTTTTGCCGCTAAATGATTGCGAAATCCGTCTATGTATTTCATCCGACCTTACCCTGGTCTTTGTATGTTTCTGCCAGATCCGCAAACAACTGCAATCGTTCATTGGCCTCTTCAATATCCAGTTTTTCAATGGCAAAACCTGCATGTACTATGACATAATCATCAAGTTCAACTGATTCTATAAGAGAAAGATCAACTTCATACAGTGTATTTTCCAACTCGCATACACCAGCTCCCCCTTCTTTCAATTCAATAACTTTCATCGGTACTGCAAGACACATACTATTCAGCTCCCCGGGTTGCATATACCTGTCCCAGCGAAATTCCACCGTCATTGGGCGGAACAAGATGGTGTGTATAAACTTCTATTTTCTTTCTTTTCAACTGGTCAACGAGACGCGAAACAAAAAAACTGTTCATCATAACCCCGCCTGACAGAACCACCGGTAAATGAGTGGTTTCCAACAGGGTGAACTCTATCATTGCCAGAGACGCTTTCACAATTGTGCAGTGAAACGCGGTAGCCCATGCTGGTATTTCCTCTTTTTCCGGCAATTCCCTGTGAAGCGTCTGGAATGTCGGGGCTAAATCTACTACAAACAAACCGTTCTCGGTACGGGTTTCAAAAGCCAGGTTCGGGAAGTTGGCGGAATTACACTTGAGGGCCGCATCTTCCTGCCATATAGCAGCCTGTCCTTCATAACTGACCCTTTTCGGACTTATTCCCATCCCTGCCGAGAATGCATCGAAAACTCTACCGGCAGCATGACTTGTGAAGGAATTCAGCCTTCTGTCATACTGAATTTTCCACAGTTTCAGTTCGTGTTCACTTATTCCTAAACGATTGCACCATCTTTCATCAACTGTCAGCCCCTGTTGCCAGAACCTTGCAACAAGCTGACGAGCCGGTCTGTGAACAGCGGCATCCCCTCCCAGCAATTCAGCGGGAGCCA
Source organism: Candidatus Sabulitectum sp. (assembly GCA_023139045.1). GTDB lineage: Bacteria > Fermentibacterota > Fermentibacteria > Fermentibacterales > JCC-6 > Sabulitectum. The sequence continues at coordinate 7,826 of JAGLOJ010000083.1, read as the reverse complement.
GGGTTGCCAGCCGCTTCCAGCCATTCCTGTGAACATGCAGCATCTCGCCACCCCAGATGGTTCCATCCGGGCCAAGACCTGTTCCGTCAAACACCAGAGCGAGGGCTTCTTCAAGCTGATGTTCGCACATAACAGACATGGCATGTGCATAGTGATGCTGAACCTCTACCGCAGGGATATTCAGTTTCTTCGCAATGGACCTTCCCAGTCTGGTGGAATGCATATCAGGGTTGATGTCAACTGCAATAATATCCGGTGTTTTTCCAAAATACTCAGGGAAGCCGGTTGCCACCTGCTCAAGCCCGTCAAGCGCTTCGGGAGTTTCAAGATTGCCTATATGGGGCGAAAGAACTGCTTCATCACCGAATGCCAGACAAATTGTGTTTTTGAGTTCAGCTCCCATTGCAAGAACGGTTCTGCCAAGAGAATGTTTAAGTTTTATGCTATCGGGAGCATAGCCACGGGCTCTTCTCCAAAGCTGAACCTTACCACTGTTCACAACAGCCAGAGAATCATCATTCCGCAGATTTATGCCCCTGTTATGGCAGAGAAAATAGTCGGCAATGCCCTCAAGACGCTCAAACGCTTCCTGGTTTGTTAAACAGATAGGCTCACCACTGCGATTGCCGCTGGTCATCAGAAGAAAATCAAACGATTCTGTCGGGTCATTATCCATTTGTTCAGCAAGCAGTGCGTGGAGCGGAGTCGTTGGAAGCAGTACGCCAAGATTACTTAATCCGGGAGCAAGCATATTTAACGGCAGAGTACTCTCTGGCAGGGTTCGCAACACAACAATAGGGGATTCAGATGAACATAGAAGTTTTTTTTCGGTATCAGAGACAAAACAATGCCGAGAGAGAACTTCCAGATTACGGGCCATAACAGCAAACGGTTTTGCTGGCCGATTCTTGCGATTACGAAGTTTATTGAGAGCATCTCTGTTCGTGGCATCAGCAGTCAGAAGAAAACCTCCAAGACCGCGAACTGCCACAATGTTTCCCCGGGAAATGGCAAGACGGGCTTCTACCAGTGGGTCTTCAACCGGAATCAAATTCCCTTTTGAGTCAGTCCATGAAAGTTGCGGACCGCATTTTGAGCAGGCAATGCTTTCGGCATGAAAACGTCTGTCTAAAGGGTTTGTGTACTCTGAGAGACAATCAGAACAGAGCGGAAATTCCTTAAGCGCAGTTCTTTCCCGGTCGTAAGGCATGGACTCGACGACGGTATAGCGCGGACCGCAATTTGTACATGTTGTAAAAGGATACCGGTAGTATCTTGAAGCCGGATTGAATACTTCAGACCGGCAGTCTTCGCACATGGCAAGATCTGCTGGAATTGATATTCGCACGGAATCTCCACCGGAGCTTACGAGTATTTCAAAACTCCCGGCAACTTCATGTTTCTGTATTGTTACCCTGCTGATTACGTGAACTCCCTCCAGGCGAGCCTTGGGAGGGAGTTCTTCCGGTAATCTTGCAACAAAACTGTCAACTGCGGCAAGTGAGCCGTCAATAGCCAGACGAACAGTGCCTGACTGGTTCCTGACCCAACCGGTCAATCCGGCACCGGCCATTATTCTGGCCATTGCGGGTCTGAACCCGACTCCCTGTAAAATACCGCTAAGGTCAACAGTCAGTCGAACAAACGAATCGGTCAGGCTTCAAGCTCCTTTTTGAGAGTTCTTGCGAGGACTTCCGGCTGGATCGGCTTCTGGAAGACCCCGGTAAGAGAAAGCTCAGCATAGTTCGTGTTATTTCTGAGAGCATCACCAACAGAGCTCAGAAGAAAGACCGGTACTGTACAGCCTGCCAGTTTGAGGTCTTTGGCAAGCCCTGTACCAGAATCTACCTCTTCCATCATCAAGTCTGCGATGATGAGATCAGGACAATCCAATTTGAATTTCTTAAGCCCCTCTTCAGCGCTGGATGCAGTTGCAACACTGTAACCGAAGTTCTCTACAAGAATCTTCAAAGCATCAAGCATGTCACTGTCATCATCAATGCACAGAATAACGTGTTTTCCATCTTTCATAACTCATCCTCATTTCGATCTGCACAGTTCTAAAGGTGCATTTATCCTTACCGGTTTTTCTCTCCAAACCGGTTCACATACTTTGCAAAATCGCAATCCTCAAGTGCCTGCTTCATAAAAGTCAAGGCAGCATCAAGATTCCTCATCGCCCCGGGAGATATCCGTTCGCCAAACTCATTAAACTCATATCCCCTGATGCCAAGCATGTATGCTTCAGCTTTGCTTGAAAGCAAATCAGCCGCCATGGCCATCAGTGCATCAGCACTTATGCTGTGAGAAGAAAAACTCATGTGATGTTTCGGAATCACATGCTCAAAATGAAACGGTTCCTGTCCAGATACGTCAGCATCAACAAAAACCACATAATCGTGTTCTGCAATTGCCGCAACATCCTCAACAGCCAGCTGATAGTTGGAATCAACAGTGACCCCTTCCATCTGGAGCTTCTCCATCTCCTCTGCGAACATGGGACCCAGGCCGTCGTCGAGACGGCCGGGGTTTCCATACCCGATAACAAGAACTTTTTTACCGGTTCCAGTCATTACGTGGATTTCTTATCAACGACCTGGCCGTTGTGATCCACGACGCTTACGGTAAGCGGCATCTTGCCAAGTGCATGCGTTGCACAGGACAGACACGGGTCGTAAGCCCTGATGGCCACTTCAACCCGGTTCAAAAGCCCCTCGGTAATCTCTGTACCGGAGAGATACTTCTTAGCCACTTTTTCCACAGCAAGGTTCATTGGTACATTGTTGCTTGTGGTGGAAACAATGAGGTTGCACATTGTTACCTGGTCATCTTCATTAACCTTGTAGTGGTGGAAAAGTGTACCGCGAGGTGCTTCAATAAGGCCAACACCCTCAGATCGACGCTCACCCTTAACAACAAGATCTTCACCCTGAAGGTCTTCATCCAGAAGCAGTTCTTTCATCTTCTCGGCGGCATGAAGAACCTCAATCATCCTCGCCCAGTGGTAGGCCATGGTGAGGTTGTTGGGCTTTCCGCCTGTAAGAGCCTTGAATTCCTGACGTGCTACTTCAGCCTCAGGAGTATCAATAAAGTCGGCAGTGTTTATCCGGGACAGAGGACCGACACGATACCAGCCATTTTCAGTTCCCTGCTCTTTGATAAAGGGGAATTTCATGTAAGACCAGTCTTTGACTTCTTCTGAGATGATGTCTGTGTAGTTCTGGTAATTGAAATGGTCGATAACCTTGTTACCTTCAGAATCAATCATTCTGATACCGCCATCATACAGATCCATGGCTCCATCTTCCCGGATAAGGGAAAGATGGCTGGAATCAAATGCACCAAAGTCACTGAGTTCTTCAAGATGCTCGACCGTGTAATCCTTGGCGATCTTAAGAGCACCGCGGGACCATTCGATCTGCTGATCAATATCTTTAAGGAGGAAATCGCGCTCGGCAATACTGAGATTCTTGTTGATACCACCGGGGATTGCACCTGTGCCGTGAATTTTCTTACCGGCGGTAACTTTGATAACTTCCTGACCGAACTTGCGCATCATCACGCCCTGAACTGCAAGCTCAGGGTACTTCTTGATCACACCGATAATATTCCTGATTGCCGGGTCGGCATCAAAGCCGAAGAGCAGATCAGGAGATACCAGGTGGAAGAAGTGAAGAACATGTGACTGATACGTCTGACCGTAGTGCATCAGGCGGCGCATTTTCTCTGCTGTGGGGGTAAGCTTGTCGGCACCGACAATGACATCCATTGCCTTGGCGGCAGCCAGGTGATGAGACACCGGGCAGATACCGCAGAGACGCTGAACGGTAACAGGAACTTCCCAGTAGGGACGGCCCTGAATAAACCGTTCGAATCCGCGAAATTCAACGATATGCAGACGAGCCCTTGTAACCTGTCCATTTTCATCCAGCAGGATGGAGACTTTTCCGTGTCCCTCCACCCTGGTTACCGGCTCTATAATTACTTTTCTAGTAGCACCCAAGACGATCCTCCTTAATATCAATCATACTTGATAACTTCGTAGGGCAGGTCCATGGGCTTGTTCTCAAGCAACGCGACCAGTGCCTTCCAAATAAGATCTGCCGGCGGCGGGCAGCCTGGAAGATGGTAGTCCATCTTGACCACTTCGCTACAGGGGTAAACCTTGTCAAGAATCAGCGGAAGTTCCTTGTCTCCGGGGATCTTCCCACTCGGATTGTAAACGGTAGGACCGTTAAGATAGGCTTCATCAAGACACTCTTTCAGGGGAATGTTGTTCCGCATGGCTGGAATACCACCTATGATGGCGCACTCTCCCAGGGAAATCAGAATGTCGCAGTTTTCGCGGAAATACTGAAGGTTGTGCACGTTTTCCTCGTTGCAGCATCCGCCCTCGATAAGACCCACCGCAATGCGACCGGTAAACTTCTTGATATCATCAACCGGCGACTTGTCAAAGTCTACCAGTTCAACCAGTTTCAGAATACGATCATCGATGTCCAGAAGGGACATATGACAACCGAAGCATCCTGCAAGTGATGCAGTAGCTATTTTTGGTTTTGCCATAATTTATAACCTCACCCTTACTTCGCTGCAGCTTTGCGAGCTTCAATATCAGACCCGATCGGCTGGGAGTCATACGTACGTTTTCCAATAGGTACAGCATAAGCAGTACGCTTTTTAAGAATAGCCCCTACAGGACAGTTCTCGATGGCTTTATCTGTAACTGAAACATTCGTGGCAGCAAGATCGGTATCAGAGTTGAAAGCCACTTTCTTGTGAATACCGCGCCCTACGAACTGGAACACATTTTTGCCGTCCAGTTCTTTGGAGGAACGAACGCACCGTGCGCAAAGAATGCAACGGTTGTGATCGATATAGATGTCTGGATGGCTGGCATCCACATCATGCTTGTTGAACATGTACGGATACTTCGGAGCCAGCATACCAAGTCTGTAACCAAGAGCCTGCAGCTCACAGTTACCGCTCTTCTCGCAGAATGGACAGTAGTGATTGCCCTCAACGAAAAGCATCTCAACAAGGTTTGTACGAATCTGGCGAAGCTCTTCAGTTTCGCTTTCTACAGACATTCCAGGAGATACAGGTTGTGTGCAGGCTGCCTGGGGACGATCGTTAACCATAACAGTACAGACACGGCAACTGCCGAAGGGAAGCAGATCTTTGTGTGCGCACAGGCGGGGAATATAAATTCCCGCTTCGTCTGCTGCTTCCATGATTGTCTGTCCCGGAATGGCCTCAATCTCGACTCCATCAATGGTGAACTTTATTGCATCGCTCATTTTGGAACCCTTTCTTCAGTCAACGTAAATCACGGACTTGCGTCCCTGTAGCTCTTCACCAGTGGCAAGTGCCTTGTGAATGTCAAAGGTGCGCTGCATACCATCTTTGTTTTCCTTTACGAGCTTTTCGTACTCATTTCGGAAATTCTTCAGTGAAGTAAGAACAGGGTTCGGAGAGGTCTGACCCAGGCCGCAACGACTTGCAACAGCGACGGTCTTACCCAGCTGCTCAAGGTAGTCGAGATCCTCGGGTGTGCCTTTACCTTCCATTATTACTTCAAGACGCTCTTTGATAAGTTCGTTACCTGCGCGGCACGGTGTACAGTAACCGCAACTCTCTTCGCAGAAGAATTCCATGAACTCATGAGCTATTTCCAGAGGATTGCGATCTTCGTTGAAGATCATCACAGCACCGCCAGTCGCGACATCGTCGTAGCAGATTGTACGGTGGAAATCTGCCCTGCCGATAAGCTGACCCGATGGTCCGCCTACTTGAACGGCATATGCATTCTCCGCACCGACTTTTTCAAGCATATGGTTCACAGTGATACCGAAGTCCAGTTCGTAAACACCGGGCCTCATGCAGTCACCGGAGATGCTGAGCAGCTTTGTGCCTGTAGATCCGGGGGATCCGATTTCGGCAAACCAGCCTGCGCCCTTGTCAAGAATCCGCGCGACACAGCAGAATGTTTCCACATTGTTTACCGATGTGGGCTGAGCGAGATAGCCCTTCTGGGCAGGAAAGGGTGGACGATTCTTGGGATCGCCTCTAAGGCCCTCGCATGAGCTGATAAGTGCAGTTTCCTCTCCGCAGATATAGGCTCCGGCACCCATTTGAATTCTGATATCAAAATCGAAACCTGTTTTTCCCAGAATGCTGATTCCCAGCAGATTCTTATTTCTGCGATCTGCCAGAACCTTCTCAAGGAAAGTTCTGAGGTAAGCATATTCTCCTCGGAGATAGACAACACCGGTCTTCGCGCCGATGGCATATCCGGCAATAGTCATTCCCTCAAACATAAGATCGGGTTTCTCAGTAAGAACAACACGGTCCTTGAATGTTCCGGGTTCGCCCTCGTCAGCGTTGCAGATAACGACCTTGTTGTCTCCATCGGCTGCACGGGTAAACTCCCACTTCATTCCTGTTGGGAATCCGGCACCGCCGCGACCGCGAAGACGGGCAGTCTTTACATCTTTGATAACCTCAACAGCCGACATGGCCAGAGCCTTGTGCAGAGCTGTACCGGCTTCAAGGTCAGCGAAGATTACCGGGCCTTTTTCGCGGATATTATTGGTAACCATGGAATTAACCAGAGAATTGGCGTTGTTGCCATCGCCAAGCATGTGTGTCAGACGATTTTCGTCTCCGTTTTCCATAAGTGATTTTACTATCTCGCGGGCTGAATCGCTTGAGAGTCGTGTCATCATCTTATCGTTTATAAGGGCAGCAGGTGCCTGATCACACATACCGATACACGGGGTCCATTCCAGCGTGAACTTTCCATCAGGAGTAGATTCTCCAAAGTCGATACCAAGTTCCTCCCGGAAGGCCTGAGCAACTTTATCCACACCCTGCATCTTGTCTACAACATCGTTGCACAAGCGGATAACGAACTTACCCTTTGGCTTTTCCGACAGGAAGGAATAGAACGAAATAACGCTCTCAACTTCCACCCTGTGTGAATCAACTGCGTCAGCGATAATATCCATTGCCTGCCCGGAAACCTGGCCAAAACACTGCTGAACCTCGCGGACAATATCCATCATCCGAGTACGATCATTCGCGTTATGAGTACAAATTTCCCTGATGACTTTTTCGAAATTTTCTGTCATTAACTACCTCAGCTCTTTGTCATGAGTGTACAAAACAACAAATTCCGGAAACGCCACAAAACCAACAACTATTTTTGCATGATGATACTCAGCTTTTCCGTAATTACTGTTAACTTCTCAGCTGTTTTCACAGTCTTTTACCCTGGCTTGCCTCAGCCCCCATTCCACCAGAAAAGACAAAATGATGTACAGTGTTACTGTGTTTATTTCTTAAACATATCACTAATAAATTAATCAACCACCCAACGAATCCGGCAGGCAACCAAAGAAGGTAAAACCTCTTGCACCCGACCTCACTCCATCATCCATGCGGGAACACAAAACTCCGTACTTATAATATCGGATTATGTAGTGAAAATCAACAACCGGAAACCTTCACAATAATTGTACATATCTTATTGAATACCATCATATTACATACTTTCATAAAAGTTGTATTCTTCTAACATTCCAGGCTGATAAATCTCTGATCATCAGTCAGTCGAGTAAAGGTTTCTAAATCAATTCGTCTCAGGAAAAGTCACTCCCTGGTTCTTTTCATGAATCAGCCTGGCGAATGAATACTGTTATTCCGGAGATGCAACCTTGCAGAAGATTATCATCGAAGCATCAATTTGTAATTCTTAGAATAACCATACTAATATATTGACGCATAGCCATACATTGAACATATTCGAGACATGAAGAAAAGAA
>JAGLOJ010000082.1 GCA_023139045.1 Candidatus Sabulitectum sp. | reverse complement strand
CCAAGCTGAGCTTGGCGCACTAACGGTTTGTATAAGAATAGTAGCCGATTGCGGGCTTCATTCCTGTCAAGTTACAAGAAAGCTGAAGCGGGCTACAACCCCTGAATATACGACTGAACCGGCTATTATTTTTATACATTGTTGTGCTTTCGTGCTTTCTCATATTAGTCTATCTCCAAGTATTATTTTTGGCATAGTTGCTAAACATCTGTTAAATCTTTTGTAAAATTTTTCAAGCCCTGATTTTGTTGCCTTTCCATGAATTAATTCATTTTCAAGTTCCCAAAATAAAACATACTTCACAGATTTCTGTTTTCTTGTCAATCTAATTGCAGGTTCGCCATTTTTTACAGAATTAAAATCTTTTTGTCTGTGAGTTCGTTTCATATATTTTACATCAATTACACCATCAAACGATTTATGATGTTCTGATATATCTTTCAATAAGATTTCAAACTCATCAATCTTTTCAGGTTTGACTTCATAAATGCATATTTCAATAAATGAACTCATTTTTGTTTTTCCGTATATTTATTAATAAAAAATCCAAGCAACGAACTTAAAATCAAAGTCATTATCGTAATCGGTATTAATGAAACGGGTTCTTTCCAACCAATCAAAATTGCAGAAGGTAGCAAAACTAAAAATGCTATCAAAATACCTTTCAAAATTGGTTTTATCTTTAAATCAACAGTAGTAATTAGAAATCCAACAACAACCCACATTATAAAAGCCGAAATATTAGCATCCCAAGTTAACTTTTGAATTATCATTGGCATCACATCAATAATTCCCGCAATAATGCCTAAAATAATTCCTATAATTTGTTTCTCCTCAAAATCTTAATATGTTGTTCACAAACAGAATTGCCTCTCAAAATTGATTTTTCTAAATGAACTATTACTTTTTTTTCAAATAAAGTCTCAAAAATCTTTTTAGAATATCCAATAGTGCAGTTGCATAGAAATAAATTATCCACACCACTTTTCACCATTGGGCATGTGCATTCTTCAAATACTAAGGTTATGATTTTCCCTTTTTTCGTTAACCTCTCAGAATTGTAAAATTTAGATTTAAATTCACTAAACAGTTTATCATCATCTTTTTCATTTCTATATTTTTCTCTAACACTTATTGCACCTTGATACAGTTCAGATGACTTGCAACAATCTTTCCCGCATTGGTTCAATATCTCAATACCTTTATTATTATCAAGATATGATAATTCCGTTAATACATTATTTATCCAATTTGTTATTCGCTTACTATTATCCATTTTAAATAAATCCTTGTTGTCCTTATAATTATTTCAATTACTTATGAAAAATAATCACTGGTTATCTTGTATTAGGTGAACTCTAAATTACCTACAACATTATTTTTATCGGTCAATCTCGCATGAAGCACAACGGTTGACAATATGGCCAGTAAGGGATTGCGGGCGATTTCCTATCAGGTTATTCGAAAAGTTGAAGCGGGCTACAAACCTTCGCATACATCTGAAACCCTTATTGGCTATATTGTGTGTTGGGCGTAGTTTTTTATTCATTTTCATTTCGTTGCATACCAATGTTTCTTTCCAATAATAAATTCATCAACACCTTTCTTTTTTATTATTTTCAAGTTTTTAATGTGAGCTTTTCCGTGATTTACTTCTAAAAATTTAAGTTTATCACAAGTCTCAAATTCATCGCATTCCCAACAGCCAATAATTTGTTTTTTTTGAACGCATCTTTTAATTTTACAATTTGGATTTCCACCACCATTTCTGCAACTTTTTCCACATCTCAATTTCACCATCGCTCCTAAAACTTCATAGCAATCAGGATACTTTTCAAATGTTTTAAAAAATGAATATGAAGACAATAATTCTGCTGTTTTGTCAAAACGATATATTCTCAATTCTTTTCTTAAATCTCGTGCTAAATCGGCAATTATCCCTTTGCGGTTTGGACAATCAGCACAATATAGTCCGCAATATGCAATATTTTCGATGTTTGTATTATTCATTTGTTATTACTTTAAATTTTGAAAAGAAAAATCCTAATAATGCACCAAAAATTACTAAACTTACGAAAGTGTTAAATAATTGAACTAAAATCAAAGGTGTCGGATAATTTATTAGCATCCATTGATTGAAGGCTTCTGGAACTGATTTAATAAATCCGATGATAATTCCAAAATACAATCCTTTAATCCACCCATTACCCGGCAAACTTGAATAAAAAAGTCTGTATAAAAATATCCACACAATCATAAGGAATATTCCAAATACCATTGTTAAAAATATCCAATTTCCAAATCCACCAATAAATTCAAATGTTTTTAGTGAATGATGTCCTTCAAATTGTTTATAGATATTGGCAACAAAAGGATTCATATAAAAAACATTTCCAATTATCATCTGTATAATAATCAGAACGCTTCCCCATAAAAATGCTTTCTTTGTGTCAATTTTTGTTTTCATTTTATTTCCTTTTTTTTTGTTTAAAGTTCATCTCTGTAATGTCTCTTATTCCAAATTACGCCCAACGTAAGGATATACTTATTGTTGTTACTCTGCCAGAATCGAGGGCTAAGAACAATTGAGTATACATTTTCATTACGTGGGATTCCTTTCAAAACATCTCATCAATTGGATTCCTGATCTTATTTATCGCCTGTCGGGAAACATGTGTGTAAATCTCCGTGGTTTTTGTACTGCTATGCCCGAGAAGTTCCTGAATATATCTCAAATCAGTCCCCTGTTCAAGTAGATGTGTCGCAAAGCTGTGTCGGAGCATATGTGGTGTTACTCTTTTCTTTATACCTGCCTTAAGAGCGGCATTTTTCAAGATATTGGCAACGCTGGATGCGGAATACTTTCCACCGTGTAAGCCTTCAAATAGATGTTCCCTGGGTCTGTACTCTTTGTAGTAGCTCCTTAGAGAATTGAGCATGTTCTCTGATAGCAATGATATCCTGTCTTTATTACCTTTAGCTGCTCTAATGCTGATAAGCATTCGCTCGGAATGAATATCATCTACTTTCATATTGATAAGCTCACTACGTCTTAAACCGGCTGAGTAAATCAGCATCAGTATGCAACGGTGCTTTATGTTGTTGCATGAATCGAATATTCTTTTAATTTCATTTTTGCTGAGAACCTTTGGTAGCTTATGCTCTTTTCTGGGGCGATGAAGCTCATAGTATTGCTTTTCTCTACCCAGAATCTTTTCATAGTAAAACTTGATAGCATTAATCCTCTGATTTTGCTGACTGCCAGAAATACCTCTTTTTTCTACAAGATCAAGAATATATCCGTTAATCTCATCCACAGATAGCTTTTCCAAATTGGAAGCACCAAAATTCCTGACAAAATCTGCAAAGTAGTTAAGATAAACCTTTTGGGTATTCTCACTGTATCTTTTCTGAACCAGAAGATTACGATACTTTGTCAGCACTGCTCATTCCCTGCTTTTTTACAGCATAGGCGAATTTGCCTTCTGCATTTTATGTAAGCTATTCCATTCAATAACCCGAGTCAATAGGGTTGGTGTATGGTTTACACCGATTTTCAGATTACACGAATATTTCTGCACCTCTCAAAAGAAGCATTGTACCGACTGGGTCTTTGTTCGTGTCTCCAGTATCTGTTCCGGTCTTCTTCTCCCAGAGTACTTCTTCAGGGAACACTGTTCCTACAGGCGGGGTTTCTTTATAAGCAGATAGAGAAAGAACGGGCCGCCCAGGAGGGAGAGAATAACGCCGATCGGGAGTTCCGCAGGGGAAATAACCACTCTTGAGAAGATATCCGCCCAGAGCATAAGAACAGCCCCGCCAAGAGCAGAAAGAGGAAGAAGCCTTCTGTAGTCTCCCCCTGCCAGTCGTCTCATTGTGTGTGGCACTATAAGCCCTACGAAACCAATCGGGCCCACCGCTCCTACAGCACCCCCGGCAAGAACTGCTGCTGCAATCAGCAGAAGGAACCTTTCCCTGACTGTGTTTACTCCCCTGGATTCAGCCATTTCGGTGCCTGTTAGGAACTGGTTCAATGTGCCTGTTTTCAGCAGTGCCGGAACCATCCCGGCAACCAGGAACGGAAGAAGGAAAAGAACTCTGCGGTAACCGGAAACAGCAAGGTCACCCATCATCCATCTGATGATCTCCACCAGACGGGATGCCGGGCTCATGTACTCAATTAGAAGAAGAACGGAAGCCCCCAGGAGGTTCACTGTTACACCGGCCAGGATCAGGCCAGAGTGGTCTCGCTGGCCGCGACCGGCCAGAAACCATGTCAGGGTTGAGGCTGCCAGTGCCCCGGCAGTACCGGAAAGATAGACAAGAAATATTGGCAGAGAAATACCTGAAAGTATGATAAAACCGGCAGTAACGCCGGCACCTGCACTGATCCCCAGTGTGTACGGTGTGGCAAGTGGATTCCTCAGTACAGCCTGCAGCACACAGCCTGAGACAGCAAGACTGGCACCGGCGGTGATTGCAAGAAGAATCCTTGGAAGCCTGAGGTACATAATCACCTGACCGGGAGCATTCCAACCTAACGGCCCGGTGGCAAGAGAAACGACAATTCCCGTACATGCCAGAAGAATGAGAATTGCCAGAGTTCGTTTCATACAGACACCCCCGGAAACACAATCCAGCTTCCATCTGGCGAACTCCGCCTGACCTCCATGGGTGTTTTGTACACTCTTGAAAGAAGATCACCTGAAAGGAATACATCTTCCGGTTCCCCGAAAGCCAGTGACTTGCCTTCAGAAAGAAGCAGAACCTTGTCAAAAGCGTTGCCGGACATTTCGATCCTGTGGGTTGTGGCCAGAATGATCATTCCCCGTTCAGCCAGATCGGCGAGAAGTTTCCACAATTGAACTGCATGCCCGTAATCCAGAGATGATCCTGGTTCATCAAGAAGTATCACTTCTGTTTTCTGGGAAAGCACTGCCGCAAGGTTGACCAGCCTGTTTTCACCTCCTGATATCTCATCTGTAAATTTATCCGCAAGGTGGGTTGCACCAACCATCTCTAAAGCGTCAAGGGCTATTTTAACATCCTCCAGAGAGTCACGAGACCATGCACTTCTGTGGGGAAATCGCCCCAGAAGTACAGTTTCAATTGCCGTCAGACCCGCTGGAACAGGCGGAGACTGCGGAAGATATGCAATTCTGCCGGCTCTCTCGCTTCTGTTCATTGAGTGAATATCAAGAGAATCAAGGGTGACCGATCCTCTGGTGTGAACTCCCGGGAAAGACAAAATGCCTTTAAGGAGTGTGCTCTTTCCGCTTCCATTGGGTCCGATAACTGCTGTTACACTTCCACCTGTAATCCTCATTGATACACCGGAAACGGCCACACTGCCGGGAGAATAACCCACTCCAAAATCCTGGAAAATCAGTTCAGACACTGTGCGATTCCGATAATGAGTTCCTGTAACCGTGCTCCCGGAATAAGAACATGATCACCTGACAGAACTGTTACATTTGAGTCATCAAGCCCGTTGCTTCTCCATGCATCAAGGGCAGTCTCACCTGTGTTGTACGGGTCAAGAATTATCACCCGGTCAGGGGCAATTGCCAGAATCCCCTCTACAGACACCGCAGGATAGCTGCCTGCCTCCGGGGCCGCTAGAGCACAACCCATACCCTGCAGAATATCAAAGTAGAAGGTATCCATTCCCGCAAGACTGATAGCGCCGTCACCCTTCAGATACACAACGATCATGACCTCAGGTGGGTCGTATGAAAAAAGAACAGACAGGGAATCCAGGGTTACCTCGATTTCATCTCTGAAACCGGTGAAATCCGCTTCCTGATAGAGGTTCTCAATTCTGTTGCAGGATTCATAAACATCATCAAGTCTATCAAAAGAATACTGATAACATGGAATATCAAGCCTTTCTGCCAGATCGAGCAATGACTGGTTTCTTCCCACAACATGTATTGAAGTAGCGCCCAGAGCTGTTATCATTTCCAGGGATGGGGCAAGAAAATCTCCAATCACTGCTAACTCGGAAGCCTGAGAAGGCCATATTGAAAACCTGTCAACCCCGGCCAGCCTGTCCCAGGTTCCGGAAATGTAAAACATCTCCGTGAGCGACGGACCGAAAACAATAACAGCAGTATCCGATTCCAGTGATTCACTCTGAACCGCTTGTGCTGCACTGTTTTCCTTACTGCAACCAGTCAGAAATATCAAAGTCACCGAAATTTTCGCGAAGTACCTTAATGGAAGCTTTTTCAATCTGTCGAGTCCTTTCTACTGAAAGCCCCAGAACCTCTGCAATGTCTGCAAGTCTGTGAATATCTCCATCCAGCAAGCCGTAACGCATGACAAGAACAAACTTGGCTCTCTTGTCCAGCCTTTTTAAAGCATCTTCCACCAGTTCGTTAAGCGGAATTGATCCCGGTTTCATGCAGCTTGATGCAATCTGCTCTTCCAGAGAAAGTCCAGTTTCCCCCACAGGGCTGTGGATGGGATCGACAGTTTCTGAAAGACTTAACAGAATAGACCAGTCCATATCTCCACCGGTCTCAATCTCAATTTCATGAGGCGCGGGGTATCTGCCCTTGTCTGAGGTAAAATCATCTATTACCTCCTTGAGGTATCTACCTTTCCTGATCACATGTGAAGGTATTCTCACCAGTCTGTGCTGCCGCTCCATGGCTAGAATCACTCTCTTTCTAATCCGGATCAGTGCATATGTAAGAAACCCTCCATTACCGGAAAAGTCAAATCTCCTCACTGCATCAAGTAACCCTTCACACCCCTCCTGGACAAAATCCATTTCCTCCAGGGCACCGGTAGCACCCCGGGCATATCGCCTTACAACCATAAGAACAAGGCGGAGGTTACCCTCTACCAGTTCTGCTTCAGCATCCATAAGCAGGTCAATACACTTGTCAGCTTCAGCCTTGACATCAGGATTCTCAACCTTTGGAAGTTCTCCATGGATTATCTTCTGCACCAGAGTCCAGTCACCCCTGCCCGTTAGATCTTCAGGCAGATTCAGCAGGTTCAGAAGCTTCTGCCTTGTTCCGTTGATAATTCCTGCAAGCTGACTTCTTCTCTCTTTATTTGAAACCTCTGCTGAATTAACCACCGATCGAAAACTTTTCCTTGTATCAGAGAATACGGGTTTTCTACCGTTCATGGATCGCACCACCGTCTGCAAGCTCTTCAAGAGTTATTGCCTTCTCCTCAGAGCCAGCACCGGCAAGCCCTCTGCGCAGCTCTCTGCGCCTGGGGATCTCCCTCCTCTTTCTTTCAATATCCGTTTTTAACGTGCTGATCTCCCCGGATGTAACAGATTCCAGAATACCCACTATATCAGCACAATCACTGGCAATTTCTTCGGAAAGCTCTCCGAAAATCAGAGTTGAATAACCCTGGTCTATCTGTTTCCTGAAGGCCTTTAGAATTGTCACAGCCCGCTCCGATGTCATATCCTCGTCTTTGAGAAATTTAATCAGTTCTCTGTCCAGAAGGCCACCTGCGGTAATTGCTCTCAGAATACCTCTGTCGCCGCTTCCTATCTCACCCTTTGATCTTCTACCCCTGTGTACAGAAGGCATTTTTGAATCTCTGATTGCGTCTCCCGACTTTGCCAGTGCAGTTCTCGAGTACCCGGTGAATCTCTCAACTTTCCTTTGAAGATCCTCCTCCACCAATGGATTGGAAGAAGATGCGACGACTTCAAGAAGTCGTCTGGCTACCTGAATTCTGCCAGGTCCCTCCGGTATTTTCCCCCCAAGAAGCGAGATGCAGAATGATACAGGGTCAAGAGCCGAGACAATAAGCTGTTCAAAAGCTTCCTTTCCCTTATCCCTGATGAAATCGTCCGGATCCATACCTCCCGGCAATCTGACAATTAGCGGGTATGTTCCCTGCGCAAGAAGGGTTTCAGCGGCTTTGACTGCTGCCTTTCTGCCAGCAGAGTCGCCATCGTAGCAGATGTATATATTGTCGGACATGCCCTTCAAGTTTCTGGCCTGTTTTTCAGTGAGGGCAGTTCCACTTGTTGCAACAGTTCCAGTGAGGCCGATGGAAATCAGTCTTGCATGGTCAAAGTATCCCTCCACAAGAATAACCTTACCCGTATCACGGGCACCTTTCTGCGCTGTACTGTAGCCGTAAAGAAAGGTTCCTTTTCTGTATATTGACGTCTCAGGCCCGTTTAAATACTTCGGTACTGCATCACCAAAACCCCGGGCACCGAAGGAAACAACTCTTCCTCTTCTGTCACGAATAGGGAATGTCAGCCGCTTTCTGAATCGGTCATACGGGTCACCTCTGTCGGTGATAACAAGCCCCGCCTCACTCATAACGGAAACTGAGTAGTTACGGCTGCGGAGATGTGCCAGAAGAGAATTTTCACCTGGTGCATATCCGATACCGATTTCAAGAACATCCTCATCGATTAATCTCTGTCGCAGGTATTCCCGTGCCTTTTTTCCAGCAGGCTCACGAAAGCAATTCCTGTAAAATTCCTGAGCCTCGGTGACTATTTCGAACAGCCCGGTGGAAGTACCCGCAGAGACTGCCCTGCTTCCGGTTCTTTCAATTGCAATACCGCTTTCTTCAGCCAGATCCTCTACAACTTCCAGAAATGTTAGATTCCTGTGCTTCATCAGAAAACTGATTACATCGCCACCTTCTCCGCACCCGAAGCACTTCCATGTACTCCTGCCTGGAAAAACGAAGAAGCTGGGAGTTTTCTCTCTGTGAAACGGGCATAGCCCTTTCCAGGAACTGCCTGACCTCTTCAGTTCCACATACCGCTGAATTGTTGAGATTATGTCCGTGGAATCCTTTACCATCTCTACATCAATGGGATTGAATGCCACGGTTAACTACCCCTTAAGTATTATGATGGACGCTCCGGTACCGCCCTCTTCCGGCGAAGCAATGGACACACTTTTCAGCCTTTTATCACGCCTGAGCCACTCGGTTACTCCCTGCATCAATCGTCCTTTTCCGTGTACAACCCTTATTCTTTTCAGACCAATTGCAGTACAATTATCAAGCTTTATATCAAGCTCGGCAATGGCTTCGTCAACCGTCATTCCCAGAAGAACAGCTTCCGGATTCTCCTCGATCGCTTTGTACTCGGATGAAGCAACCTGTTTTTCTTCCGGTGGAGCGAGTTTGGTCAACTGGGTCAATTTCTTTTTAACAAGAATTGAACCAATTCTAACCATGACGCTGGATCGACCTGCCTTCTCAACAATACCGGAAACAGACCATCCCTCAATCTGAACATGATCACCGGGCTGAATAGTGGGAATCGTTTCACTGGTGGATGTTTTGTGCTTCCCGGATTTGTCTGCCGGTGTTTCTCTGGCAGCCATTTCGCTGAGTTTCCTCCTGGCATCCCGCCTCGCGCCGGCTGATGGAGAATTTGCAATGGAAACCATGAGAGAATCCGCTTTTGATTGAATGTTTTTTAGAGCCCTGATCTTTTCTTCATCAACTGCATCTATCTTCTTTTCAAGATTATCTCTGGTCTCTTTCAACTGCTTTTCCAGGAACTTTCTGCTCTTCCTGGCATGCTTTCTGTCCTCGGTAAGACGATGAAGCTCCTTCTGGCGTGTCTCTTCCAGATCTCTGAGACTTACCACAAGGCTGTCAAGACTGAATGAGTCTCCTGCAAGATCGGATGCTTTTTTGAGCATTTCTTCCGGGAAACCAGCGATTGCTGCGGCTTCCAGGGTGCAGGATGCCCCCGGAATATCTGCGATGAATTTGAAGCCGGGTGTAAGGGTCTCCGGATTGAAGGACATGGACGCGTTGTGAAACCCCTGTTTTTCTCTGGCCAGCAGCTTCAGTTGTCCCATATGAGTACTGACAATGGCCCTGACCCCGGAATCCGCCAGTTCCTCAAGAAAAACAGCAGCGAGAGCTGCACCTGTAACCGGATCGGTTCCTGCTGCCGGTTCATCTATAATGGCCAGAGTCTCGGAGTCGCCGCTCCACAATATGTCTCTCTGCTCGGAGAGCCTTGCAGAATATGTACTCAGGTGCATGGCAATTGACTGGTTATCTCCCATGGAAACCATGACTTTACTGAAAAACGGCATGAATGACGCATCGCCGGCATGAGCCCCAAGGCCGCTTCTGCTGCAAACAGAAGCCAGTGACAGAGCCTTTAAAAGCACACTCTTGCCGCCGGCATTGGGCCCGCTGATTACAAGAACACGCCAGCCTTCCGCAAGTCTTACTCTGCTTTTTACCACGGTATCCCGTGGAAGAAGGGGGTGTGCCAGATCCCTGAGGTCCAACTGCCCTTCTTCAGGAAATACTGTGTCTTCCCGGATGTGATATCGCGCCCGGGCAAAGACAAAATCAAGACCGCTCAAGATTGAAATTCCATTCTCAATCTCTTCAATCTGCTCTCTGAGAGCCATGGTGGCTTCCCGAAGAATCCGTCTGCGCTCCTGCTGAAGGTCAAGGAGGGCCTCCTGCAGTTCATTCCCAGCTTCCACAAGTTCCGCTGGTTCTATATAAAATGTGGCTCCGCTTTCCGACCTGTCATGGATCAGACCCTTCACGGATCCTCTTTTTCCGGCGGTAACAGGAAGAACATATCTTCCTGATCTTATTGAGGGTGGAGAATCCCTGAGAACTCCAATTCCCGCCAGTCTGGATGAGATGGTTGACAGCCTTGCTGCGAGTGAGGAACGGAGAGATTGTATTCTTCTGGATAACCGCTTCAGTTCAGGAGATGCATCTGAAGCAAGCTCTCCATCTGCTGTTGTAATACGAATCAGCATTCTTGAAAGATTATCAAGCAGGGGAATCCCGGAGATTGGAAGATCAAGAATGCCTGCTACTGAATCTGAAGAATTTGTTGCTTTCTCTGAAAAAACTTTCATGTCGCAGAGTGCCTCACCGGCGCTTCTGAGGTAAATCGGCTCAAGAGCAATAGCTCCGCGACCAAGAAACTCCATCGCTTCGATGATACCCTGCAAGTTAGAAACCGGAGGTTCAATTCCAACACTGATTAGCTGAGAAGCATGGAGGGTTTCATCTTCAAGAATCCGTGCGCTTGCTCTGTCGGTTGCCGGCAGCAGGTTGGAGACAAGCTCTTTTCCAGCGTTGCTGCCGGCATAATTCTGGACAATTTCAAGAATTCTGTGAAATTCCAGTCGATACAGTGATTGGTGCATTACTAATTTTTCTTGACTTTGAATGAAGAGGATTCCTCAAGTTCCTTAAGAAGCTCCTTCTCGCTTCGTTTCACTTTTCCGGGTACGTGAATATCAATCTCCACCAGCAGATCACCTCTGCCCCGTCTGTTCAGTCTGCCCATTCCATGGTGCTTCTGTTTAAATCTTGTACCGGCCCTGGTTCCAGTGTCAACCTTGATCTTCAGGGAATCACCATCCGGTAACGGTATGGTGAATTCTCCCCCGAGAACTGCCTGGGGATATGAAATTGTCAGCGGATAAACGAGATTGTCCTCTTCGCGTTCGAACGGACCATAGTCAATGCTGTTGATGAAAAGCTTGAGATCTCCGGGAACTCCACTCTGGCCGGGATGATGCCCCTGGCCTCTGAGCCTGATGTAATGCCCCCTGGAAAGACCCGCTGGAAGATCCACAGAAATGGTGGATTTCTTTTTTTCGTACCCTCTGCCCCGGCAGTTGGAGCACAGCTTCCTGGGAATGGTTCCCCTGCCCCCGCACACATGGCATTGGCTTACCGTTCGGAAACTTCCAAGCAGGGTATTCCTGATAGAAGAAACCTTTCCCATGCCGTTACACTGTCTGCAACTCTCTGTGCCGGATGCTTTATCTGCACCACTTCCTGCGCATTCGCTGCAGGAAACATTTCTCTCAACCTCTATTTCCCGACGACCGCCAAGTGCAGCCTCCTCCAGATCAAGATTGACTCTTACTGTAACATCTTCTCCGTGAATTACTCTGGGACCGGAACCTCCTGAAGAAAAACCAAAATTCTCCATGAATGCCCGCAGGGCATCATCCAGCCCGAAACCACTGAAGATGTCATGCATCCCGCCCATTCCAGAAGAAGGACCAGGATCTTCGGTAGTTCCATAACGGTCGTAAGCTTCCCTTCTGGAAGGGTCGCTGAGTACCTCATAAGCCCTTGCAACCTTTTTGAAGCGCTCTTCTGCCTGGTGATCTCCGGGGTTACGATCCGGATGATTCTTCATCGCAGCTGTGCGATAGGCCTTTTTAATATCCTCGGCGGACGCGCTTCGATCCACGCCTAATACTTCATATGGATTCATAGCGCAAAATATAACAACCGGAAGCCCATAAAAACAAAACTGTGCTATCTCTCACGGTAAGAAACACTTATTACGGTAACTTATCCACATCTTCAACTTTTGAGATCGAATCAAGGAATTCTGATGTGGCATTCTCTTCGTCTGATTCAAATACTTCAACCAGCCTGGAAACAGAACTGTTAAGCTGGCGCACCTCGCCGATTGCTTTTTCCAGAGCAAGAGAATCTTCACCGTCACGCAAAGTCTTAAGCTTCTTCATCTCGGTTTCCAGCTTTTCCCATGATTCCTTATCCAATTCCTCACGGGCGATCTTGAGTGACCGGGAAACCCGGTAGATAACTTCATCAGCCTCGTTCCTGAGGCTCACAAACTTCATCCTGATCTTGTCTGCATCTGCGTTGGCTGAGGCTTCTCTGCAAAGCCTTTCAATATCGGATCCGCTTAAGCCTCCGCTGGGATTAACCTTGATGCGCTGCTCCTGCCCTGTGGCTGTATCCCTCGCTGAAACACTGAGAATTCCACTGGCGTCTATTTCAAACACAACCTCAATACGAGGTTCTCCGCGCTTGGCTGAAGTGATTCCACGCAACTCGAAAGTACCGAGACTCCGGTTTCCGTCGATGATTTCCCTCTCACCCTGGGCCACATGCACTCCAACAACAGATTGATTATCGCTTGCAGTTGTAAATATTCTACTGTTTCTGATTGGAATGGGGCTATTCCGTCGAATAATCGGGGCCAGGACACCACCAAGAGTTTCCACGCCAAGGGTCAACGGGGTTACATCAATAAGAACAAGATCTTTCCGCTGACCTGTAAGAACCGAACTTTCAATAGCAGCACCCAGAGCAACCACTTCATCGGGGTTCACCGACTGGGCCGGTTTTCTACCAAAGAACTCTTCCACCAGTTTCTGAACCAGTGGAATTCGGGTGGATCCGCCTACAAGAACAACATGGTCAAGATCTTCAATCCTCATCCCAGCATCTTCAACTGCATCCCTGCAGAGTGGAATGGTCTTTCTGATCAAATCACCGGCGAGTTCTTCAAACAGCTTTCTGGTGATTGTTATCTCCAGATGAACCGGACCGGATTCTCCCGTGGCAATGAACGGCAGATTGATGTCGGTCTCCTGAGTCATGGATAGCTCACACTTTGCTCGTTCAGCAGCCTCTCTGACCCTCTGGGGGGCAATATTGTCTCTGGTGAGATCTATACCCGTTTCTGATTTGAATTCACTCATTATCCATTCAACAAGTTTTGTATCAAGATCATCACCACCAAGACTGGTGTCTCCGAGGGTAGCCTTCACTTCAAAAACTCCGTTAATAACCTGGAGAACGCTTACATCGAATGTTCCCCCTCCGAAGTCATAAACAACCAGTTTCTTTCTGCTCTCGGGTTCAAGAAATGCAAGTGCTGCGGCAGTTGGTTCATTAAGAACTCTTCTTACGTTAAAACCGGCAATCTTACCGGCGGCCTTGGTGGCCTGGCGCTGAACCTCATTGAAGTAAGCTGGAACGGTAATTACCGCGTCAGTTACCTCCTCACCAAGGAATTCCTCTGCGGTGAGCTTGAGCTGCTGCAGAATAATTGCAGAGATCTCCGGTGGTGTGTAAACACGATCCATAATTCGTACTGCAACATCACCGTTGCTGTTCTCTACAATTTCGTATGAAACATCGTCGATATGGCTGGCAACCTCAGCGTAGCGTCGCCCCATAAGCCGTTTGATGCTGTTCACTGTATTTTTTGGGTTTGTTATGGCCTGTCTTCTTGCCACAAGCCCTACAAGCCTCTCTCCTTTAGCTGAGAATGCCACAACTGATGGCATTACCCGCGAACCACTCTTGGATTGAATAACAGTGGGATGCCCGCCATCGCTGAAGGCGATGCAGGAGTTTGTTGTTCCGAGGTCGATTCCTATGGTTCTTCCCATATCCACCCTCCAATAAAAACCTGGTCTGCAAAATACCCATACCAGCACCCCAATTACAAATCTATCAGAGCACTCAGGCCGTCAAATCTATTGCTGAAATAGTATTGCATGCTTCTATCAGTGTCAACCTCACCATTCAATTTCGTTCGGGGCTGAAACTACTCCCCGCTCACAGATAATGGAAGTAATAAACCTCACGGGGGTAACATCAAATGCTGGATTATAAACCTTAACCCCATCTGGAAGAATCTTCCTGCCTCCCATAACTGCCAGTTCTTCCCTTCCTCTTTCCTCAATCTCTATATGGCTTCCATCCGGTGACTTGGGATCAAATGTGGAAACCGGAGCCACAATGTAAAATGGAACTCCAGCTTCAAAAGCCGCCAGCGCAATGGAATAAGTTCCTATCTTGTTTGCTGAATCACCGTTCATTGCCACTCTGTCGGCACCTGTTATCACCACATCAACAGCCCCGCTCTGAAGTAGAGAAGCTGCGGCGGAATCCGGCAGAACCCTCACTGGAATCCCTGCTTTCTGCAATTCCCAGGAAGTAAGTCTTGCCCCCTGCAGAAGCGGTCTTGTCTCATCAGCATAGACTCCGGAGAGAATCCCCCTGGAATGCGCTTCGTAGATAACAGAGAGTGCCGTGCCCAGACCGGCGGTTGCCAGGCCGCCTGCGTTGCAGTGGGTAAGCACAGTACACGCGTCAGGAAGCAGATCAGCGCCAAACCGACCCATGGCCCTGCTTGCCTCCAGGTCTTCCTTGAAAAGCAGATGTGCACTGCTTAAAAGTCGGTCTACAGCTATCGCCTTTGAATGTGATGAAAAAAGAATTTTCCTCTGAATATCCAGGCAGTGGAACAGATTTACAGCAGTGGGTCTTGTAGAGGCCAGTACGTCAAGCAAACCACCACAATCGTCAAGGAAACCAATCGATTCCGGGGTTTCCATTGCGGCAATAACAGCACCGTAAGCTGCGGCTATACCAATGGCTGGAGCCCCTCTCACTGCAAGTGTCTTTATTGCTGCTGCAAGCTCCTGCGTTGACCGGCACTCAAGATAGACCTCTTCAGCCGGAAGGAGTCTCTGATCCAGTAACAGCAGGTGGTCACCACGCCACGCCAGGGTTGGAACAGGCTTCACAAGAAACCCCCGCTCTTCAGAATTCCGCTGCAGAGCCCGGCAATATCCACAGGCTCCATCATTCGCCCATCACCGGTGGTTCCACAGGCAAGTTTGCCTGAAACGGGTCCGGCAAACCTGATTCCTCTGGATAAAAGTATCTCAACATTGGCCTGAACTGCAGGATTATTCCACATTCGTGTATTCATTGCCGGAGCTATCAGTACCGGTGCAGCACAGGCAAGAAAAGCAGAAGTGAGCAGATCGTCAGCAAGACCATGAGCCGCCCTCGCTATGAAGTGAGCTGTAGCCGGGGCTACAATGAGCAGATCCACATTGTCGGTAAGGGCAATGTGTGGAATGAAATCAGTTGGTCGGGAAGAAAATAAATCAGTAAAACATGGCATTCCGGATACAGCAGAAAGCTGAGTTCGAGTGATAAATTCAGTAGCCGCCCCGGTAAGAATACTGTTTACCGTATGTCCTGATTTTCTCAGGAGAGAGGCGAGACTCACCGCTTTGAACGCTGCAGCTCCACCGGTTACACCCAGAAGAATCTCCGCCATCAGTTGACCTCCTCTCTGTTTTTATGCCCAATCTCGTTAATGCCAAGCAAAGTGAGTTCGGGACAAATTCTAAAATTGTGTCTGCACTTACTGCCAAGGGCTTTCCCCCACCCTCCGGTGGCCCAGAGTTCCGGAGCAGAGTCGAGTTCGGAGGAAATAAGGTCAATAATGTGATCCGCAGCACCAACTGCACCGAAAAGAACACCTGATCTGATTGCGTCGGCGGTAGTTCTTCCTACAACGCACTCCGGGAATACGAGATCTATGGGGTTCAATCTCTCGGCTTTCTTGAACAGCTCACCGGCTGATGTACCCACTCCCGGGCTGATTGCACCTCCCTGATACCTGCCCTGGCTGTCAATCACATCGAAAGTGGTAGCCGTGCCGAAATCCGCCACAATGGCAGGCAACCTGCCGCACATAACAGCCGCAACTGCGTTGGCAAGCCTGTCGGGGCCTATTTCATGGGGATACCTGTAACCAAGTTCAATTCCCGCAGTGGAACAGGATACATTTACAGGTGTAAGATCCAACCATTTCTCACACATGTTGATCACAGTATGGCGCACCTGGGGAACCACACAGGCAAATGCCATATCATCAGGCGCAGAAAAACCTTCACTCGCAAGCAAAGCTCCGGTGAGTATTCTGAGTTCATCGGCAGTCCACCGCTGAGTTCTGATCCTCCACTGCCCCAGAAGATTTTTCTGCTCAAAAAGAGCAATTGCTGTTTTCGTGTTTCCAACATCAATAGCAAGCCTTCTCATACAGGCTCCTTTGGGAAATCGTAATACCAGTCAAGACCAATATCAGACGATTTCATAGAATGAGTGAGCATGCCTACTGAAATACCATTCACTCCAGTTTCAGCAACTGCTCTTACTGTTTCCAGTGTAATTCCACCGGAAGCTTCCAGGTAAATATCTGAACATTCCGAAAATGAAACAGCGCAACGGAGCTGATCTGCAGACATGTTGTCAAGCAGTATTCGATCGGGCAAAAGAGGAACAACGACTCTAAGCTGCTCCAGAGAATCAACCTCTACTTCAATGGGAACACCGAGATCACGTAATTTGCCAATTACGGGAAGAAGATTTCCCACGCCGCCAATCGCCGCCAGGTGATTATCCTTGAGCATTGCCATCTCGGCCAGTGAGAACCGGTGGTTTACTCCACCCCCCATCCGAACTGCATACTTCTCAAGAGCTCTCATTCCCGGCGTAGTCTTTCTTGTGTCAAGTATCTCCACATCGGTACCGGTGCAAGCACTGACAAATTCATGAGTTGTGGAAGCAATCCCGCACAATCGGCCAAGAATATTCAGGAAGACCCTTTCCCCGCGCAAAACAGCAGCAGCAGGGCCATGAATGCTGGCCATCCTCTCTCCCGCACGAATGCTCTGACCTTCTTCAACAAACCTCTCAACTCGAACTCCTCCAGGCAGCATGGAAAACACAACAGCGGCCAGATCAATACCAGCCACCACAATGTTTTCTCTTGGGTTTACATGGCATGTCACCGGTACATCACCGAACTCCCCGATAGCCCAGGAAGCTGCATCATCAAGCGCTTCGTCCTCAATAAGGGCATTTTCTATTAATACTTTCACAACTGCAAATGGGTCAGTCCAGTCCATGGTGCACATCAAATTCCCTCCACAGATACATTATTCTCAAAGACAATATTGCCATTTTTCATTGTAGCTTCAACCGTAATACCTTCAAGCCCCTCAAAAGGAGTACCTGAGAGAAAAACCATATCAGCAGTTCTACCTCTGCCAAGGGGGATAGCCAGCTGGCTAAGTCCCGAGATGAAAGCGGCATCAAGAGTATACGCATAAAGTGCTTCTTCCATGGAGAGAGATTCGCTGCTGTTCCTGTGCTGAACCGCTCCTCTGAGCCCATAAAGAGGATCAAGAGGCATGCAGTCGCTTCCGAAACCAAGTCGAAAACCCGCATCAAGCACGGTTCTGAATGGATTGAGCAGAAAAGACTGCTCCAGAGGAAGAATCCTGTCATACATTCCTTCGGGCCGCTGCCATCTCTCCACAAAATTGGGCTGCATACTGAAAATGTGGTACTCTGGATTCCATGTTCCAGGCCAGGCGCTCAAAAGATCCTCTGCATGTTCAATCCGTACGTTAAACCCGTTGCCAAGAAGTCTGAAAGCCTCATTGGAAACTCGGTCGAGCTGCCGGAGAGCTTCTCCGCCAATAGCGTGAGCTGCAACAGAATGCCCTGTTTTACCACAACGAACAAACAAGGCAAGCAGCTCTTCATCAGTGTAATGTAAATCTCCCACCGAGCCATCAGCATACGGATGCAGAAGAGCGGCATTCCCTGCACCGAAAGCGCCATCCAGGAAGAGTTTAACCACTTTCAAAGGAAAATCCAATGCAGGAAGCTCCTCAAAATTATCTACAATAACTGTTACCGATACATCGAGCCCCGGATAAAGATCCTGAACTGATTCTGTGTTATGTACAGACTCAAAGGTGCGTACTGCAGTAACTCCCTTGCTGTATATCATTGATTGAACCCTGGAAGCGGCATCAACCAGAACCTCGTCCGGCAGGGGAAACATCTTTTCAAAGTTCAATACCGGCCACTCTTTCAAAACACCGGTTGATTTGTTAACACCGGACATGTCCGGATCCATCACCATCACCATCAGACGAAGCATTGCTGAATTGACCAGAGCAGCATGACCGCACACACGTCTAAGAAAGACCGGAACATTGCCTGTAACAGAATCAAGCTGCGACAGAGTCGGTAAATCTGAATTTGTCCAGTCGCTTTCATCAAAAGACTCGCCTCGAACAATCCGGTGCCCGGCGCAAACAACTGCCGAGTGAACAAGAGAAAGAAACTCGTCAGAAGACCTGACCCGGGAAAGATCAAGCGACGCTTCCTTCGCAACCATCCATGTACAATGAACATGAGCATCCACAAACGAAGGCATTGCAAAATTGTAATCAAAAACGGCTGAATGGCATTTCTCAATGGTTGTTATCATTCCGCAATCATCAATATGAACAGCAACATGGGAAAGACAGGAACCCGTTCCCGTCCAGAGAGAACGGCACCTAATGGTGGGCATTGAGAGTGTCCTGAATATACTTGAACATAAGATCGATGATGTAGCTCTTAACCTCGAATTTAAAGTGCGTGTGGTTCCCGCGACGCTCAATTGCACTCACCCTGCCTCGTATTTCTGCCTCAACCAGACCGTAAGGGGGTAGGGGACCTTCGGCAAATTCACTGCTGTCTGTGTTGGGGTCCTTGATCTCTCTGGCCTCAATTTCGGTGGGATTGCTGTAACTGAACCACTTTTTCAGGAGTATGTAGTTGCCGCCGATAATTGCAGACCTGGATGGGAAGTGAACGTCAATAATGGTGGTGGTAACTGCCTGCTTCCTGTCGCTTCTGAAGAGAATTGCCTGATTCCTGCCATTGGATTTTGCATTGTACAAAGCCCGATCGGAAGAAACAAGAAGTGCTGAACCGTCAACCGTGTCAGTTGATGCCACTCCAAGAGATATCCGAACAGAAAGTGGCTCTTCCTGTCTATCTACCGTTGCCATTACCTCTGAATTTTCCACAACAAGGCGAATTCTCTCTGCTGTGGCCAGCCCCTCAACTCCATTAGTGTTAAGCATCAGTACGGTAATTTCTTCCCCGCCGTACCTGTATGCTTCCCCGCGAAACCTTACCGCTTTCCTAATAAGAGATGAAACATGGCGCAGAACCAGATCACCAGTGTCATGACCGTATTTGTCATTGAATTTCTTAAAATGATCAATGTCTATCATTATGGAACACATAGGCAGGCTGGCTGTACCCATAGACCTTAGAAGCACTGGCAGATCATGATCCAGTATCTTCCTCGGTGGAAGACCTGTAACTGTATCAAGCTCTACCATTCGGGGAAACGAAACACTCTCCATAAACTCCTCCGGTTACTCATTTATTATCACCGATAATAACCGATAAGGGAAAAAATCAACAGGTGGATGTTGACCCGCTGACTTCAAACGGGTAGAGTCCTGAAAGAAACAAACAAGGAGAGGAGTTTGCTTTGAAAAAAGAACTTGTGATTTCTGCTCTTTTCTTGCTGACAGTTGCATGCATCGGTTGGAGCAGTGATCAGAAGGAAGTGGTTGAAAGCTATAATGCCCTTATGGAAAACGCCACCGAGGAAAACTGGCATGGCCTTTCCAGATGTCTTTCAGACAACACCAATCAGCTTCTTAATGAAATTGCCGGGATTTACACTGAGGTTGGAGTTCCCTTTGACAACCGGGGAGAAGAACTGCTTGCCTCGCTTGTTTCAGATACTGATCTGCTTGCATTCTCAGAAACTGTGATTTCCATTGAATTCAGAAATGAAAAAGCATATCTGCTTTCCGGTCAGGGCAACCGGATCGTATCTTATCAATTTGTCAGGGAAAACCAGCGGTGGAAGCTGAATCTTGTACCAACTCTGAATGAATTTCTCAGTGAAATTATGGAGGGAACTCCAGATGTCGGTCCAGATTCATTCATAACACCATCACCTGCCAGCATTTCAACAGGTACCGGAAACTGCGAATTCGCACTCCGAAACAATCTTGAGCACCTTTCCATATGGAATGTGTACTGCTCTTCCAGCGAGAGTGATTCATGGGGCAATGACAGGCTGGGATCGAGCATTCTCACCAGTGGTGCGGAAATGAAGATCCTGCTGGGTGAAGGTGTTTACGACATCCGACTGGTGGATTCCGACGGGAACACATATACCCTGTGGCAGGTGGAACTGGATGATCATGGGGTGCTCTGGCAAGTAACAGTTCTGGATCTCGATGAGCCGAACTAAGTACATTATTCTACTTTCCTGCACTATTGCAGCAGTGATGCTTGCACTGCTCTACAAGCCTGATATACAGAAAGAAACATCGCTCAGAGTTATAAACGGCTTGCCGGATATAACATTGAGCGAAATCTATCTCGCAAGCGATACCATAAACCATCTTGAACATCAGCTCAGGCCTGGTGAAGCCATCCAGATCACCATTCCCCGCGGCAGTTCAACAATCGAAGCAATCGACCTGGATGGCGGCATTTACAATTCCGGATTGACAATCACCGACTCTACAGAGACCCTGCAAATCGAATTATCCATGGCAAACCGTGCAGTGTTTGAAGAAACTGTTGAATCAGGTGGAGAATACTGGGCCGGTTCAGGAACAGGCACTATCAGAATCACAAACGCCCTTCGGGAAAAAGATGTTTACTGGCTCAATGTTGCAGCTGAAGAAGAAAACCCGGAGAGCAGTCCAGACAGACTTGGAGCCTTCATTCTCTGGCCCGGCAGAACACTGAACGTTCGGGTCAACCCGGGTTTTTACCTCCTCACTGCAGAGGACAACCTGAGGAACAAGTACACCTGCGCAACAACTGCGATTACCCATAACCGGTTAAACTACGGCTGGGAAATTACAAGAGATTACATTATGACTCCTCTTGAAGAGTCGGGTACCGGCAGCAGCAGACTGGTTCTCTGCAATGCCCTTGATGACTGGATTATCACAGGTGTTTATCACAGAAATTCTACAGACACCAACTGGAGCAGGAATCATCTGATTGCTTCTGGAATCGAGCCTAAGGAACAGTACTCACTGCTGCTGGACCCCGGCACTTATGACATCAGAGTGGTGGATGAAGACAATGACACATACACCAGATTGGGAGTGACCATCTCAGAAGAGGTCAGCGGCTGGGATATCACAATGAACGATCTTGATCGATTCATCCCGTAACGGGGTTTACCTGTATCTGTCTCTGCCTTATTCTACGTGTTAATGTTACCTGTGCCGGTTCAGTGGTTGATTCTGTTTTTTTCAAATGGAGGAAATAATGAAGAAGGTTACGGCTCTGCTTACGGTAGCACTTATCGCAACTCTGATATCGGGCTGCGGTGGCAATGTTCCTGTAAAGATTACTAACGACCTTGGCGCCTGGGACATCGAAGAGATCTACATCGATCCTTCAGTCGATGAAGACTGGAGCAACAATCTCATCCACGAAATACTTAAACCTGGAGATGAGATAACATTAAAGGTCTCTCCCGGTAATTACGACATTATGGCAGTTGACGAAGACGGAGATGAATACATACTCTGGGAAGTCGAGATCGGCTCCGATGGATACAACTGGCGCATTGAGTTTGCCGATATTTGCCACTAGAAACGCGACCGAGAGCAGGGAACGGGGATCGTACAGCGATCTCCGTTTCCAGCAGTCTTTACTCGGCCTTCGTGTTCTCTTATTGTCTTCTGTTCGGTGAGAAAGACGTTCAAATACCAAGGGAGGGATAATGAAAAAATTACATCTGCTTATGGCACTTGCGGTTTTTCCGGTGCTGTTTTTTGCGTGTGGTGACGGTGAAGCACCTGTGGCTGACACGGATGAGCCGGTTGAGGTTGCAGAAGTCGAGATCGAAGTTGTCATCATTAACGAACTTGACGGCTGGGATATTGAGGAAATCTATGTTGATCTTTCAGACGGTCCCCGGGGTGAAGATCGTATAGACAGAAAACTTGAATCCGGCGACGAAATCACCATCATTCTCGATGAAGAAGGTATCTATGATATCATGATCATTGATGAAGATGATGATTCCTACACCCTCTGGGAAGTTGAAATCGGTGAAGACGGATACGAATGGGCAGTTACCCTCGAAGACGGCGACTTGCAGTCTGATGCAGAAAAAGCAACCGTAACCATCGAGAACTGTCTTGCTAGCTGGACCCTCTGGAACGGATACTGCAGCCTCTCCGAAAGCGATGAGTGGGGCGAGGATCGCTTCGGTTCCGAGGTTCTCGAGCCGGGCGAGTCTGTATCATTTGAAGTAACGTCCGGCGACTACTACGACTTTAAATGCATTGATGAAGATGATGACGAATACCTGCTCTGGGATGTCTGGGTAGGCGAGGACGGCTTCGTATGGGAAGTTGACCTTTCCGATATGGACAATTCATTTGTGATGGCAGGTTCCGATGGAGATGCCGCCATCACCATCTACAATGGACTTGGAGACTGGACAATCTGGTATGTCTACAGTAGCGCCAGCGACGGGCCCTGGGGCGAAGATCGCCTGGGTTCCGAGCTTATTTCAGCCGGTGAGGAATTCACATTCTACGTTCCTGCGGATGATACCTACGACTTCAAGGTCGAAGACGAAGATGGTGACACCTACACCCTCAGGGGTATTGATGTAGATGAGGATGGCTTCTACTGGGAAGTTGACCTCGCCGATATGGATTAAGAATTTGAACGCTTTAGCTCACAGAAACAGGGGGCATCATGTGTCTCCTGTTTTTTGAGCAAAAAGAAAGGAAACCCATGGGTAAGTCGTATCTCGTCGCGGCACTGCTTCTGCTTATTCTAACTGCGGGTTGCTTTGACCCTGCAAAAATCATCATCATCAACGATCTGGAAAACAAAAACATAGAACACATATATGTCAGCAGCAGTTCTGAGGATGAATGGGGTATCAATTCTATGCCTGAATGGAAAGTGCTTCTACCCGGAGAATCCCATGAAATAACAGTTCTTCCGGATACATATGACGTGCAGGTGGTGGACGAGGACGGAAGCACATACACAATATGGGACAGAGAAGTGGAAGAGGATGATTTGCTCTGGGAAGTGGTTCCCGCAGATATTGATTGACCGGATAGAGATAGATACGGAATAAAGAAACAGCCTTGATTGTATTACGATAAAAAGGGGGTTATACTCTTGAACAGCAAAGCTCTTCTCTGCATACTCGCTGCAGTGATTATTCTCCCTGCAACCGGCTGCCTGGAAAAAGTTCCCCTTGCAGTAACCAACGGACTGGAGAATTACGACATCCATTGCGTGTACATAAGCAGAGGTACAGACAATGTATGGGGCTCCAACCATCTTCCCGGCACAGATGTTCTGGTGCCTGAAAAAACGGCAGAGGTTATGGTTCAGCCCGGTGTTTATGACCTGCAGGTAACCGACGAGGATGGAGACACCTACACACTGCATGATATCCGCATTGGATCAGATGGCTTCAGCTGGAGAGTCACTCTCGATGACATGGATGATGTATCGTCATCAGCAGCAAACCTTCAAAATGCAGGTCAATGCCCTGTAACCATCACCAACAATCTGAATAACTGGGATGTTAACGGAATCTGGATATCGCCCTCAGACGGCGATGACTGGGGCGATAATCATCTTGATGGAGAGATCCTTTACCCGGGAGACACATACACCGCCTATGTCCAGCCTGACACTTACGATATTTACATCGAGGATGAGGATGGAGACACCTACACCAGATGGAGCGTCGTTGTTGCAGGCAACGGTCGTGCCTATACCTGGAATGTCAGCTTAAGCGACATTGACTCAGGCGGCGGTTGAAGCTGATCCAGGTGAGCAGTTCGCTCACTCAATCACTCACAACTGGTGCAAATGGGAAGACGGACGGTCATGATCGTTCCCTTTCCCTCTTCACTTTCGGCAGTAATGGTTCCACCATGCACCTCAACTATCTGTTTAACCATTGAAAGACCCAGCCCGAGCCCGCCATCAGGATTCCGTTTGGCCTGACTTCCCCTGAAAAGGAATGCAAATACGTGTGGCAGATCCTCGGCTGGTATGCCCATACCTGTATCTTCAACCTCTACAACCACAGTGGAGTCTTCAGCAAATACCCGCAGATAAATACACCCTCCGGCTCGATTGTACTTGAAAGCATTCACACAGAGATTCTGAATAACACGACGGAGAAAAGTCTCTCTCCCGCGTACGGCAAGAAACGGCTCATCTTCAGGATAAGAAAACTCAAAACTGATTCCTTTCTCCTTAAACATCAATTCCATAAGCTCGTGTACGCTACGGCAGATTGCCAGCATGCTAACCCTCTCATCCAGATGAGAAGCATCCGCACCTGTAAGATTCCCCAGTACCATAATATCAGTAACTAGGGGCAGCAGCTCCTCTGCCCTCTTCCTGGCCCTGCCGATCATTCTCATGGAATTCTCAGGGTTCTTCACATAACCAATCTCAACAGCATGAAGAAGGCTCACAATGGCAGCAATCGGCGACTTCAGCTCATGGCCCAGTATACGCAGCACCTCCCCTGCGGTGGGCTCATTCCCACTGAGAGCGTACTCCAGCTCATCTGTGATCTTAGTCAACTCCCCCATCATCCCGGCATCGCAAACGCACTCCTGACCCGCCTGCTGCAGTATTCTCTGCACCTTCTTTACCAGTTCCCACGGTTCATGTTTCATAAGCAGTTCCTCTTCGTCCAGACAGTTTATAAGAAAGGCCGGAAGCTCCTGCCAGTATCATCTCACTGCACAAGGTAAGCAGTCTCATAATTGCTGCCGACAGAACAACCGACTGAGAATCAGCAACAAAGGAGAGAATCAGGAAAAGAAATCCCTCTCTGACTCCAAGCCCGCCGGGAGCAAAAAAGGCGAACACTCCCAGAAGCACAGCCATGTAATATGCACCTGTCACAATGGGATACAATTCGAATCCCACAGGTGAAAATACTCTCAGAAGCAGAAACAGGGCAAGGCCGTGGAGCAAGCCTGTAAGAATATAGCCGGAGGTCACTGCAAGAAGAGTTTTCGTTGAAGGAAAGATATCAAGAGGTTTCTTCCCTGTAAGCCTGAAAAGAGAATTAATGGTTTTTTTCAGCACTACAGGGTGAAGAAGTATAAGAAAAAGAACAAGCAATCCAATTGGAACCCATCTGGTCAGGAAAGCATCTGTAACTGGAATAAACATTGTACCGGTAATTATCAGAATACATGCTGCTAAAAGAGTGGCAATGTACTCGGTGATCAGAGCAGCACCAACCTTTTTACGGGAACCACCTTCATAAGCTCTGATGCGAAAAAGAAACAACCCTGCTTTTCCCGGAATATACCGCCCCAGAAGCGAGTAAAAGAAAGCACGGGATGCAAGAAGAAAAGGCGCCTTCAACCTGAAAGATGATGTGAGAATTGTCCAGAAGAGAAATCTGTTCAGATATGCCATACAGATAAGCAGAAAAGAGATAACAACAGACGCAACCGACAAACCGGATAAGTCGGATTGTGTTAAACCGGAGAGAGTTCTGTACGCAAACAACGATACTGCAGCCAGAACAAGAAAAAGAAGAAATGCACTGACATAGCTGTTAGTCAATACAAAATTGAAAACTTTATTCAGCTTTTCCTTCTTCAACAACTCAGAAAACTTCACTGGTAATTCCCCCAGGCCTGTCAGGAATTATTTCCTTTGCTCCCATATTCAAATTTCAGCTTAGCAGGAAATATAGCACCGTAAACTCCAGATTGCTTCCACTGAGAGTGTGATCTCATAATCATGTTGATTGCAAAGCCATTTTTCCACGATATCTTCCAGCCGAGGGTTCAGACAAAGATTCCAGGAGGTTGACTGAAAGTCAGGTGGTAAGTATCGTGCTTCCTGTAACTGAAACCGGCCTTGCGAGAATTGATGTGAACTATCATCCTGAACTCAGGTACAGCTTTAAGGAACATGATATGAATTTGAACAATTCAATGGAAAGAATAATCAAGTTTGCACTGGATGAGTGTTTACCACCAATACTGCGGGATAGCAAATTTTTCATGTGGCTGCCGTTCAAAGTTGCATTTGGCAGTAAAGCTCACTATTTCTTCAATTTTAAAGAGCAAGTTGCTTCAATATCAGATGAGTCTATTTCAGATATCTATTCACAGACAGGCTCAGTTCAAATTCAGGAAAACGATACAGATCTGGGCAGATCGATGATCCGGGAAATTGATACAAATATTTCAGGAGAATCTCTCCTCGATGTTGGATGCGGTAAAGGCGTACTGGCGAAACGACTGAGTAAAAAGTGCAGTGTCACCGCATGCGACATACTTATCGACCCGAAAACAGTAAACAACCTGCCTCAAATCGATTTCAGGAAGGCGAGCATCGAGAATCTTCCTTTTGGAGACGGTGAATTCGACACGGTAACCTGCACTCATACCCTTGAACACATCCGTGATGTATCCAGGGCTGTGAAGGAACTCAAAAGGGTCGCCGGGAAGCGACTGATTGTAGTTGTGCCAAAGGAAAGACCATATCGGTACACCTTTAGTCTGCATGTCAACTTTTTCCCGTTCAAGTATCAACTGCTTCAATTATTCCATCAGAATTTTGCCAGTTCCACTTGTACAATCAAAGAGATTGATGGCTGCTGGTATTACCAGGAGGATGTTCAGTAAGTATGCCTGAGAAAATATCTCTTAAATCACACAGCCTGACAGCACTGGTGCATAATACGCATAGCACCGCTGTGTAATTGCCGCCGGAGCTCAGGAGCGCAGGCAGAGTACGACGACCATTGCTTGGCAGGGTACCAGCCTTAAGTGTTATGTTTTACCGGCCATATCTAACTCGAAATTCGGATCAAATATTGGGAGGGTCATGGTACTGACACTGATACCGATACTGGCCGTGCTTCTTTCTTTCTTCAACTTCTTTTCCTTGCAGCCTGGCTCTGTTTCGCTGATTGAGATACACAATGCCGCTGATTCCGGAGATCTGGTTGCGGTATACAGTGTTATGCCCGGTGAAATGCAAATTTCACCAAACCTGCTTGATTCTCCATTGCCGGAAGACAGTTCAATATGGCTGGCCATACCAGGAATGCTCTATCCTGCGATAATCGGACTGACCTCCTCTGATTTATCTTACAGAGAGGTATCCTTTGCGGCAGTCGATTCAGCAACCATAGAATTTGATAGAATGCGAAGAGAGTACGGCAGACTCATAAACAAAGTTTACGGCCCGAACAGGCTTTCCATAACTAACTCCTCCCAAATACAACTGGTATCCATCTCCGTCTCTGATTCATCGGGCTTTCCAGGCGAGGTTCTTTTACCGGATGTTATTTTCCCAGGGGAAGCCATCAACGTCTGGCTTGATTCAGGCTCCTACAATGTATCTGTCAGAGACCGCTCAAGTGCTTCTCTGAACTACTCCATCAGTATTGATTCAGGTTCAATTGCTTCGATAAAACTCACTCTGCAAGATTTTATTCAAGAAAATACTGTTTCGTATGTGATCGGAGAAGGCAGCTGTATCGTAAAACTGGTATCAGCACTTCCCGTTGATTCCCTCTGTGCACTGGATCTTTATAACCTGAATGGTGAATCTATTGCAGGTTACGATCTCCAGCCGACTTTATCATGCTGGCAGAAACTAACTGTGTACACTGAAGAACCCGTTTCCTGGCTTTCAGCCTGGGACACAAATGATAGATCTTATTCGCTTAACGCTCCGGATTCAGTTCTCGGGGCATATATTATAGATGTGAATTGCGTCGATTTTGACATTTCATTTGATAAAAACAACGACTGGAGGTGACCCGTGACAGACTGGTTGGGTTCCGGGCCGTTTTTGTACACTATACTCCGGGTAGCTGTTGCCTGGCTGGCCTTCTACGGTACGGGAGTTCCTGTTACAAAGCTGTCTTTCATGCAAAGTCATTTCCGATCAATGCCTGCAATCGTTCCCGGAATGCTGTCTTATTCAATAGCAGCTTTAATACTGTCCTTATTCGGAGTAATGACCAGAACTTTTGTATCTGTTCTTCTTGTTCCCGGAGCTGTTTACGGACTGCTGGTTCTGGTTCATTCCATTCGTGAGAGCCCACTGCTGCAACGCAAACCGGGTACTGTTCAGATTGTTTTCGGATTACTATGGATTCTTATTATTTTGTCAAGTTTGATGTTCGCATCGATACCGAATATGCAATTCGATGACCCGCAGGTGATATATGCAGTAAGGCCTGATCTCTGGTTGTCATCAGGCAGTATTCACTGGCTTGACGAAACTGAATTTGCAGGCTTTCCATTCATGGCGGAACTTATCAGCGTCTTTCCTGCTGCTCTTTCTTCCGACAGGCTGGATCAGTTATCGGTTTTACAGGTTTTCCAGTTTTCAATGCTGATCGCATCCATCATTATCGGCTTCAATATGCTTGGTGTAAAGAAAAAAATGTTCTTTGTTACAGCTATCCTGATTACCCACATTTCTATTTTGACAATTGTTGCATCGTATGCAAAAACTGATATTACCTGTATGCTTTTTGTTACTATCGCTTTCACCTCAATTGCAAGAGGACTATTGAGAAAACATGAGAACTTCGACTACACACCGTTCTTTGCCCTGGGGCTTGCTTTCACATCAAAACTGACTTCAGCTTTGTTTCTTATACCGTTTGTGCTTTATGCATTCTACTATTTCTATTCCAGACGTAGATTTTCTTTCCGTACCCTGTCTTTCTCTGTAATAGCTCTTGCTGCTGTGCCTGTTTTGTTCGGTATCCGCACTATGGCAGTAACGGGCAGTCCGACATACCCTGTTTTTCCGGTTAAATCTCTTCTGTTCGATGAATACAGCTCGCCGCCGCACCCCGAAGAAATTATCAGAGGAAATGACAGAGACGGCGCTGCTTCGTCTTTCGCTATTCTGCCCGTTCCAACGAACATAGCAATATTCTTTGCCATTATTGAAGGAGCCTTTCTTTTATTCCTTGCTGGAACACTTATTGCAGTTTTCAAAAAATCCATTCTGGCCTGGCTGTCTTTACCTGTTCTGATTTTTTCAGTCTTTGCAATACTCCTGTACTGGCCACCCTGGTGGGGTGCCAAGTATACCATCCAGATTTATCCTTTTATCGGTATTCTCGGAGCTTATTTTATAGGTAATCTTGTAAAGCGTCCGATTTTATTCTGTACTCCAATCCTGATAGCTTCCATAATTATACCGGGATTTGTTATTGCAGCCTCATCAAGTGCGAATTTTCCAGCAAGGCTTAGATATCATGTTTCCCATTCTTTTATTACTGGAAAATGGGACTCCGGGAGGTACAACTTTGTCGGTCTGCATTTTCAATCGCCGGAAGTAATTACACATCTCTGGATGAATGAAGTGATACCTGAAAATTCTACGATTCTCTCTCTTCATCAGGAGAAAAGATACTTCTCCGACAACAAGGTGATTGTTGCCTGGCATCATCCGCAGGCTCTGCATTTATTTCTGGACAATTCTCTTGAAGATGAAATATCTATTCTTGATGATCTCGGTGTAGACTATGTTACTTTTTACAGGAATGATCCATTGCCTTTTGAACTCGAAAATGACGTTGTTCTTCTAGACCATATTGGAACCGGTATGATTCTTGAACCGGTTCACATTATTCAGGAGTTTGTAATCTGCCGGTACAATCCTGACGGTAATTGAGTTACCCCTGTTTAATCTTTCCGGGTTTTACTAAAATTGTCTTTATCAGAACAATAAACCCGTTAACCAGTTTTCTTGCGTCCTGGTATGATGATATTGATCTAATCAGTTCAAAGAAAGCCTTTGGCCGCATATAAAACATTCTCATTGCTTTTTTCTGAAGTTTCTTTATCTCTTCCTCTGTCCTGCCGGCGGAAATATATGGCAGCTTTTTATCTGCCCAGCCACCCCATGTGTTGTAATCAGTCCAATCGTAATGCCGTATTTGCCCCTCTTTATCAAGTTGTTCGAACATTGGAGTTCCCGGGTATGGAATTGTAACAGTGAATTGAGCCCATAAGGGATTCAGTTTGTTTGCAAAATGAATCGTCTGCAGGCTTTCATATTTTGTTTCTGTCGGCAATCCAAGCATAAAAAAGCCTCTTATCGATATTCCAACCTTTTTTGTAATTCTGAAAGCCTCGATAATTGCTTCCTTTGTTACGCCTTTAATTATGCTATCCAACAGTCTCTGAGAACCGGATTCTACACCGTAACTTATTTGCCAGCAGCCGGCTTCTTTCATGATTCGCAACATTTCTTCGTCGATTGTATCCATTCTGCTTTCACATGTCCAGGAGATATCGATTCTCTGATCGATCATTGCACGGCATAGTTCAAGAACGAAATTTTTATCGATTGTTAAAGTATCCGCTTCGAAATTAACCTGTTTTATGTCATACCTGTCAACGAGTTCGTTTATTTCTTTAATTATTCGTTTTACGGAATGATGACGAAACGTTCTTCCAAAGGGATGAGAACAAAATTGGCAATTGAAAGGGCAGCCCCTTGCCAGTATTATGGTTGGACAGAACCCGGAACCCCTGGTTCTTGAAGCTGTAAGGTTATACTGTTTCATGGGAAGAAGATGCCTTGCGGGAACAGGCAAAGAGTCGAGCGTTTTTTCGATTGGTCTGGCTGCATTTACCCTTATATCATTGCTGTGTCTGTAAGCCAGCCCTTTAATATTTTCTATTTCTTTTTTTCCTGCCATGTATTCGGCAACCTCTACTATCGTTCTCTCTCCCTCGCCTATGCAGACAAAATCTATTGATGCAATTTCCTCAAGCGTTCTTTCCGGCAATGCAGATGGATGAGGACCCCCTACGATTATCTTAACACCGGGGTTGGATTCCTTTATTTTATTCGCTAATTTTTTCACTGCGTCGAACATCGGCGTAAGGAATGTTATTCCAATAAGATTTGTCTCTTTACTGATGTGATCTTCGACTATACCTTTGCAAGTGATTCCCTGTGCCGGAGCATCAATAATCTCTACTTTAAAACCCTGCTCTTCAAGACCAGCTGCGAGGTATGCAAGCCCGAGAGGTTCACTGACCGCACCGAACTTTTTCATGTCGTTTCCGTAACGTTCACTGACGGAATATGGGGGGTTTACAAGCAGTGTGTTCGCCATGAAATTTTCAACTCCCTTCATTGGCAGTGTTATTTTACATATTGAATGTTGTGACATTGCGAAGCTATCCTGTATTCCTGCAAAGCCGCAGGGAAATCAAACAACACAGCGAAGATAATCAACTCTATTTTCATTGCAATACGCATTTGCATTTTTTGCTTTACAGCGGAAAGCTGAAAAGAACCAAACAAGAAGCGAGCCCGCAAGGGCTCGCTTCCATCATACCATGGTTCCCGGAAACTAGTTGGAATCAGTCCATGAAGCCATACCGTTGTTAATATTACCATGCGATGAAGGTTCTGTCGGACAGGTAATTATGTAAGAGATCTCTCCAGCAGTGGTATTGGCAGAGGAAATAGTGTAGTCAGCGCCAGTAGCACCACCGCTGGGGCAGCTAAGGCCGGGGAATCCGAGGGCGGTAAGAGAGGCGGTGTACTGAGTCTGGTGGTCAGCCATCCACATCATTTCCTGGGTGGCCAGTGAACGCATGTTGGCACGACAGGCGTTTCTTTTGGCGCTATCGGCAACATCCGTAAACTTTGGTATGGCGATTGCCGCCAGGATGCCGA
Source organism: Candidatus Sabulitectum sp. (assembly GCA_023139045.1). GTDB lineage: Bacteria > Fermentibacterota > Fermentibacteria > Fermentibacterales > JCC-6 > Sabulitectum. The sequence continues at coordinate 57,653 of JAGLOJ010000082.1, read as the reverse complement.
TAATCACCACAACGATCATCAGCTCAATAAGGGTGAAACCTTTTTTCATCGTTCTCTCCTTTCAAGAGAATGGGGTTGAGTATCCATGTTCCATAGTGAAGCATAATATATGCCAGAATACTTTTCAATCATTATCTGGCAATGTTACAGCTAATCCAGCTCTGCTGCATGAGAAAAGATGATTGTGTGGCATTCTGCAAGACGTCATCACTCATCCTCTGTTTTGTATCTCTGCAAACGGCGGTGAAGAGTTGCCTCATTGATGCCGAGAATTTTTGAAGCGGCTCTTTTCTCTCCACCGGCCTTTTTTTCAAGAATGTAGTATGTCCATGCTTTTTCAATCTCAGAAAGGGTGGGAAGTACCGGTTCCTGCCCTGGCGCTGCTATCCCGGCAGAGTAGACTGAAGAAATACCTTTTTCGGCCTTATTCATCAGGCAGCCGGGAAGTTCAGCGACCTGCACTGTGCTGGTACTGGACAAAACGCAGACTCTTTCAACGATGTTCTGCAGCTCTCTTACATTACCCGGCCAGTTGTATTCAGTAAAAACTTCCAGAGATTCCACTGAAAACTCTTTGCCCGGATAGTTTCCATTCTCGAGGAAGTGCTTTACAAGCAGCGGGATATCCTCTCTGCGCTCACGGAGTGGAGGCACATGCAGTGGAAGAACATTGAGCCTGTAGAACAGATCATTACGAAAAGTGCCTTCCTGAACCATTTCCTCGAGGTCTCTGTTGGACGCACAGATCAGCCTGCCTCTGAAAGGTCTGGTTGCTGTATCTCCAACAGGACGTACCTGCCTCTCCTGGATTGCCCTGAGAAGTTTCACCTGGAGATCTTTGTTCAACTCACCGATCTCATCCAGAAAGAGTGTACCTCTGCCTGATGCAATCATCAACCCTTCTTTGTCTCTGTATGCGCCGGTGAAAGAGCCTTTCCTGTGGCCGAACAGTTCGCTCTCCAGAAGGTTCGGAGAAAGGCTGCCGCAGTTGATTCCAATGAAGGGATCATCTCTTCTGATACTGTTGTTGTGGATTGCCTTTGCGATGAGTTCCTTACCGGTACCACTCTCACCTGATATGAGAACAGTGCTGGGCTGATCTGCAACCTTCCTGACCATTTCAAGAAGCTTGATGATCGGCTGTGAACGCCCGATAATTCCCTGGAAGTTGTACTCTTTGCTGAGTTTCTGTTTAAGTGCCCTGTTCTCGGCTGTGATTTTCTTCTCACGCACCGCTTTTTCAATTGCAGCCAGCATCTGCCCGGTCTTGAATGGTTTTAGAAGGTAGTCGGAAGCACCCTGTCTTACAGCTTTTACTGCTGTATCCACACTGGAAAAGGCAGTCATGAAGATTCCAGCCATATGGGGATGGATCTCTCTCACCTTTGCAAAAAGCTCCAACCCACTCATTGCAGGCATCTTTATGTCTGAGATCAGCACATGAACCTGATTCTGCTCGCTCCACTTGAGTGCCGCTTCCGGGTGAGAAAAGCTGTTCACTTTGTAACCATCCTGCTCCAGCAGAATACTAAGCCATTCAACCATGGACTCTTCATCATCCACAAGCAGTATTGAAAGCTTCTTCTTATCCATTAATATCCTCTCCTGCCACGGGAAGCTTTATTCTGAACAGGGCTCCACTGCCGACTGTGCTCTCTGCTTCAACAGTGCCGCTGTGCTCACTTATAATCTTCCTGACAACATACAGCCCCAGCCCGGTTCCCTCTTCTCTTGATGTTTTGAATGGCTTCCATATTTTCTGTACGAAATCCTCAGGTATTCCAGGACCGTTATCTTTAACTGTAATACACACAAATTTGCCGTTGTTTTCAAGGGAGGTTTCAATTGATATCACAGGCTCTGATACATTGCTGAGGGCTTCAACGGAATTTCTCATCAGGTTAAGCAGAACCTGGCTCAGTCTTACTTTGTTCCCTGATACCACAGGGTTATCATCTGCCCTGCAAACCTCCAGTGAAACTCCTCCGGCAAAACCATGCATGGCGCTTTCAACACTGTCCATTACTACTTCATTTATGTCAATTCTCGTGAATGGGAAGTCTGAGGTACTCCGGGAAAGAGAAAGATAGCCCTCGATAAGCTCTGATACGCGCCCGGATTGCTTCTCGATCAGTGAAGCCATTCTCTCTGCTTTTTCTCCGTCAAGTTTACCAGTGGCCAGAATCTGGGCAGCACCACTCATTGAAGCAAGGGGGTTTCTTATCTCATGAGCCATGGTGGCACTGAGCCTGCCGATTAGAGACAGTTTGTCACGCTCCTCAAGTGCAGCCTGGTAGTTGCGAAGTTCAGTTGTATCTGTGAGAATGATAATTGCTCCATCTGTGTTTCCGTAATGGCTCAGTCTGCATTCGATGACTTTCTCTTCAACCACTATATCAATTCCCGGTGGGAAATCTCTGTCTTTCAGAAAGCTTCTTACTATTTCGCCAAGCGGTGATTTATGCATGGGTTTATCTGTTCCCAGAAGCCCTGTTGCTGCCGGATTAATACTGATAAGATCTCCCCTGGAATCCACAACTACAACGCCATCATGGAGACTGTCAAGTATGTGCCTGCTTCTTGCTCTGAGTTCGGCCAGATTACTCAGCACCCTCTGAAGATGGCCGCTCTCTGTGTAGATTGATTGAGCAAGCATCCCGGACGCGATTCCAGAGGCAACAAGCAGAAGACCGTTGATAAAAATTCTCAGGGCGATGTAGGTTGTTGAAAGCTTCAGCTGCCCGGTCTGAATCAGTGTTGCCAGAAGGGGGCTGAGGGTTGTCTTGGGTCCCGGTACATTGAGGGCAATGATGGAGAAACCGGTTGCCAGAAGAACATTGGCAGCAGCAGCAGAGAGCCCGCCTGAGACACCCAGATAGAAACCGTAGGCAAGAACATGCACAACAAGAAACGGAGTGAATGGTCCGTCTACTCCACCGCTGACATAAATTATTGTACTAAGAAGAAGTGAATCAACAAAAAGCAGGAACCAGTAGGGTTTACTGCTTCCGGGATTCCGCTTCATAATCATTGCTGTAATCAGCGCAGTAAGAAGCGCTGTGGCAGCCACAACAATATACACAACGGTCAGATCGCCCTGATTCATTGCGAAGATTCCAGAGAGGGTAAGAATTCCCAGAACGGAAAGGCGCCCCACCTGAAGCCAGGTACGGCGCCTTCCACTGATAACCATGTATTGGTTCGTATTAACCACCGACCTGCTGGATCATATCGAATATGGGCAGGTACATGGCAATAACCAGGAAACCCACGAATCCACCCATGAACACAATCATGAGGGGCTCGATTGTTGAGGCCATACCATCCACCAGAACATTAACCTCTTCATCATAGAAGTCTGCCACTTTTACAAGCATCTCGTCCAACCCGCCTGTTTCCTCACCCACGGCAATCATCTGAGTAACCATGGTTGGAAACACGCCTGATGCTTCCAGGGGGCCGGCAATGTTCTCTCCACCCGAGATACTCACTCTGGCTTTCATGATAGCATCGCTGATAACTCTGTTGCCTGCAGTTTTAGCTGTGATGTTCAGTCCGTCAAGAATGGCAACACCGGATGCTGTCAATGTTCCAAGGGTTCTTGTAAACCTTGCAATTGACATTTTTCTGTTGATCGGTCCAAAAACAGGAAGCGACAACTTAATTGTATCAATCACCCTCTCACCGCTTTTCGTCTTGTAGTAAGCGTTGTATGCAAAAATAATAGTACCCATACCAAGCAATATGAATACGATATAATGCTGTACAAATTCAGACATGTCTACAACGACCTGGGTCATTTGCGGAAGCTCACCACCCATATCATCAAACATCTTCTGGAAAATCGGGATGACGAAAAGAAGCATAGCCAGTGTTGCCACAATAACAACACAAAATACCACAAGCGGATACATCATGGCACTCTTGATCTTGGATTGGAGAGATGCCGCATCTTCAAGATAGTCGGCAAGTCGGGCAAGAATGGTATCAAGAATACCACCCTGCTCACCGGCAGCAACCATGTTCACAAAAAGCTCACTGAACACTTTTTTGTGCTTGCCAAGGGATTCAGCCAGGGTGCCTCCCTTTTCCACATCATTTGTAACCTCAATAATCATGTTCTTGAAAACCTTGTTCTCCTGCTGCCGTCCAAGGATCTGCAGACAACCCACCAGGGGAAGACCGGCATTAATCATAACGCTGAACTGCCTGGTAAATGTGGCAAGCTCCTTGCCTTTGACTCCGGAGCCGATAACTCCAAAGGTCGACATATCAAAGCCACCCTTGATATTGGTAACCGCAACCCCCCGGGATTCCAGGAGTTCCTTAACCTCACCACGGGACTTTGCCTCCATGGTTCCATTCAAGGTCCGCCCTTGCCGGTTTGTTCCCGTCCATTGAAATTCGCCCATAGATCCCCCCTTATAAAATATCTCTTCCTGTCACCATCATCTGCTCAAGTTCAATGGGATTCACAGATCGCTCCAGAGCAGATTCCTTTGAGATATCTCTGTTGTAGTATAGCTTGTAAAGAGACTGATTCATAGTCTGCATTCCAAACTTGTGCCCGGCCTGCATCATACCGTAAATCTGATGGAGCTTATCATCTCTGATGCAAGCTTTCACTGCAGGCGTACATATAAGCACTTCTGCTGCAAGAGCCCGTCCAACACCCCTTTGACGGGGTATGAGCTGCTGGGTAAGCACCCCCAGCAAAACAAACGAAAGCTGACTGCGTACCTGTGCCTGACTTGCCGCAGGAAATGTATCAACAATCCTGTTGATTGATTCATAGGTTGAATTGGTGTGCAGGGTGGCCAGTGTAAGGTGACCTGTTTCAGCAATATTCAGTGCTACTCCCATGGTTTCCTGATCACGCATCTCACCGATCAGGGCAACATCAGGATCCTGGCGAAGAAGATATTTTAGAGCCATTCCGAATGTCTGGGTGTCACTGCCGATTTCCCGCTGATTCACAATACCCTTATCGTGGTGATGCACATACTCAATTGGATCCTCAATTGTAATAATATGACAACGACGGCTGCCGTTCACTTTTCTGATAATCGAAGCCAGTGTAGTGGACTTTCCGCACCCCGTTGGGCCTGTAACCAGAATCAACCCCTGCCTCTTGTCTGCAAGGGTAGCGATAACATCGGGAAGCCCCAGCTCATCAAAACCCATAATTTCGTATGGAATAACTCTGATGGCGCAGGCGACGCATCCCCGCTGTGTAAATACATTGGCCCGGAACCTTGAAAGGCCCTTGATACCAAATGCAAAATCCAGTTCCTTGTCCAGCTCGAAACGCTTCTTCTGATCGTCTTTCAGAAGACTGTAGACAAGTGACTGGGTCTCGTTCGGGGTCAGAGGATCATACTCCATTCTTGTAAGATCCCCATCAATCCTGATGGTTGGGGGAGCACCGACGGTAAGATGAAGATCTGTGGCTCTTCTCTCCATCATTTCCTTCAGGAGCGTTTTAATGTTCATACTACCCTCCTTTGTGGGGCTGCGCCCCGGAATAACTACGACGAAATAGAATTTATCTGTCTCTCCAATTTGCAATTCATAGCGGCAATCTTCACATCATCCTCATCATCAGCGGTCACTCTTGCAACTTCCTCAAGTGTGATCAAACCGTTTTTGAATTTTGTCACAGCATCCATCCTCAATGTACGCATTCCATTCTTTACTGCAAGCAATCTCAACTCTGTTGATGAAACACGGTTTATCACAGCCTGCTTCAGTTCTCTGTTCAGCGAAAGCACTTCGTAGATACCCATTCTGCCTTTAGTCCCCGAATCGCCGCACCTGCTGCACCCGGCACCTCGCCTGGTCTTTATTCCAGACATCTCTGCAGGATCGATGCCAACCTCCCTGATCTCAGCATCAGACCATGTATACGGCTCACTGCACCTCTTGCAAATTGTCTTTACAAGCCTTTGAGCCATTATAGTTCGTATGGCGCTGGAAACAAGGAAAGGCTTGATTCCAATATCAACAAGCCTGTTGATCGTGCCAGGAGCATCATTTGTATGTATTGTGGAGAAAACCAGCTGCCCTGTCAAGGCCGCCTTAATCGCTATTGAAGCGGTCTCATAATCTCTAATCTCACCCACCATTATAATATTGGGATCTTGTCTTAATATCGCCTTTAAAGCAGCAGCAAAATCGTAACCCATCGAGAAATCAATCTGCGTTTGAACAAGACCATCAATGTTGTACTCCACCGGATCTTCGGCAGTATGAATATTAACCGCAGGAGTGTTGAGAGAACTCAGGGCTGAGTACAGCGTCGTGGTTTTGCCGCTGCCTGTAGGTCCTGTGACAAGAACAATGCCAAAGGGGGAGTTAACCCCGGCCAGAAAGGTTTTCAAGGCGTCCTCGGGAAACCCGAGTTCTCTGAGATCAAGCTGCAGGTTTCCCCTGTCGAGAATACGAAGCACAATCTTTTCACCATCAATTGCAGGAACAGAGTTTACACGGAAATCGATTATCCGGCCATCCACCCTGGCCTTAATTCTACCGTCCTGGGTGCGTCTGCGATCTGCAATATTCATACCGGACATGATCTTGAGCCTGGAGAGAATAGGATTCTGCATCTTGGGATTAATCCTGTACATCTCGGAACAGATGCCGTCACGCCTGAATCTGATCCTGAGATGTTTCTCGTAAGGCTCAATGTGAATATCGGAAACCTCTGTGCGCACTGCCCTTGCTATCATTCCATCAACGAATTTTATTACCGGTGCATCAGACTCTCCACCCAGATCATCCTCTAAATCGAAATCCTCGTCGGATTCATCGCCCTCAAGACTGGAGACCTCCTCAAGAAAATCCTCAGCCTCATCATAGTCATCAAGAGTTTCATCAACAGTGACCAGAGCATCAATCTGTCCGTAAATATCGTCAAGTGCCCTTCTTACAGCTGATGGGGCAGAAGCATAAATCACAACCTCCATGCCGGTAGCGAACTTGATCTCATCTATCACATAAAGATTTGCAGGATCTGCCATGGCGGCGAACAGTGCTTTTTCCTCAACTTTCACCGGAACAACAAGGTTCTCTCTGGCAAACGATTCATTGAGCATTCCGGCATTCCTGGAGTCGAGCCCCGTTTCGTTGAGGTAAATCGGGTCGATGCCGTAGATCTCTGCAAGAAATTCAGTGATCAGTTCCTCTGTTACCTGCCCACCGAGAACAAGAGCCTCTGCAAGAGTCGTTTCACCCGGACCCCACTCGCCGGCGATCCTGTTGACATCCTCCTGTTCGACAAGACCTGACTGTAACAGCACCATAGCCAAGCGGTTATACATTCGAAACAGTCTCCCTGATTACTTCATCAAAAGTGGTCAAACCCCGTTCCAGCTTTCGAAGAGCAGCTTCTCTCAGGTTAATCATACCCTTTTTCAGTGCTGCCTTTTCAAGATCAACACTGTTGGCGTCACCCTCAATAAGAGTACGCATCTCATCATCTATCTGCATAACTTCGTAAATTCCCGTTCGACCGCTGTAGCCGGTCTGGTTGCACCTGGAACAACCGGTACCCTCGTAAAAGGTGATTCCCTTGAATCTCTCCGGCTCGATACCTGCCTCAATCATGGCTTCCCGGGGAACCATCACTGGAGTTTTGCAGTTGTTACATACTTTCCTTATCAGTCTTTGACTGCAGATGCATACCAGTGAGGTACTGAGCATGTACGGCTCTGTTCCCATATCAACAAGTCTGTTGATCGTACTCGGGGCATCATTGGTGTGTGCCGTTGACAAAACAAGGTGACCGGTGAGAGCAGCGCGAATAGCAATCTCACTGGTTTCCTGATCTCTGATCTCTCCAACCATTATTATGTCAGGATCCTGCCTGAGATATGCTCGAAGGGCTTTGGCAAATGTAAGCCCGACATCGGCATTCATCTGAACCTGATTGATGCCCTTAAGGTTGAACTCAACCGGATTCTCGGCAGTCATGATGTTAACTCCAATATCATTCAACTCTGTAAGAGCTGAATAAAGTGTTGTTGTTTTACCGCTGCCACTGGGGCCTGTAACCAGAACAATACCATAGGGACGCTTGATGCCCCTTCTGAACTGGTAGAGAGTCTCCTCCTCAAACCCCAGAACATCAAGGTTCAACTGAACCTTTGAGCGGTCAAGAAGACGAACCTCAACCTTCTCTCCGAAAAGAGTTGGCAGCGTTGAAAGGCGCATATCAACAAATCTGTCCCCGACTCTTACTTTTGTTCTTCCATCCTGAGGAATATTGTGCTCTGCGATGTTCATACAACCGAGAATTTTCAGTCGACTGACCATTGCCTGTCTGTATTTTCTGCTGGGTCTCATAATCTCATGCAGAACGCCATCTATTCTGTACCTGATTCTAATAAATTTCTCAAAGGGCTCAAAGTGAATATCACTGGCACCCCGTTTGACCGCATCTGCAATAACGCTGTTTACCAGTTTTACCACGGGAGAATCAGAGAGGTCTATTGAAAGAACCTCATCCTCTTCTTCCTCTTCGTCTTCCTCAATCAGCGAGAAAAAGGCGTCATCACCCACGATGAGTTCATCGCCCGAAGACTTCAGTTCCTCTTCCTTTTCCTTCTCTTTTTCAACATCTTCAACTGGAACAATCGCGTCTGTTGCACCGTAGAATTTGTGTAAAGCTCTCTGAATCATTGAAGATGCACATATATGAGGTTCAATCTCCATGCCAAGAGAAAACCTCAGGTCGTCAATGGTGAAAAGATTCTGTGGATCTGCCATGGCAAGAACAAGCTTCCGGCCTTCTTTCTCGACAGGAACAACTTCATAACGCAATGCAAGTTTCGCAGAGACCAGATTCAGTACGTCCTGGGGAATATCAATGCCGTCAATGTTAACAGCTTCAATACGGTTCTGCCTTGCAAGATAATCATTCAACTTTTCTTCAGATATAAGATCCATCTTTACCAGGTTATAACCCAGCCTGCCACCCTCATTTTTCTGATGTTCAAGAGCATCCGCAAGCTGCTCCCGATCAAGAAGCCCTGCTTTCAACAACATCTGACCCAGTTTCATTCAAACCTCTTCCTTGCCTTAAATCGTCGAATACGAGCACACGAATGTATATCTTTTAGTGATAAAGCCCGAATGTCAAGAGCAGGATTCAGAAATTGATGGTTACTGAGAAATTAAGACCCACATCTTTCTGGTCATACTGATTGTTAACTTTGTCTTTCTTCCAACCGTAAATAGCAGTCATTGAGGCTGTAACAGTTCCAAAATCATAAGAAGCAGATGGTTCAATTCTCCATTCCGTCTTGTCGGATTGAACTTGAGTCTCACCTGCCTGTCCGCCCGTGACTTCGCTTATACCGGTTGATCTCGTAATGGAAAGTGATGTTGTCAGGTCACTCTGGAATGATAACCTCAATCGATTCAGAAGAGGAATGGGTATTGCTACCCCTCCGGGTGCGCTGAAACTATAGGAAAGTTTGAACTGTGCCGAGTTGTTTCCAGAACGAACGACAGCAGAAGATCCTGTGTAGTTTCTTGTTTCAGTAGTAGACATGTTGTCTGAGATTGTTATCTGAACCTTGTTATCAAATGAACCGGTGAAGCTTAGCAGCGGACTCCATCTTGAGGTTTCTGTTTTACTCACCGGGGTCAAACTGTCATTTTCTATCCTGGATGATATACTGGTTTCCATTCTGTAACCACTGCTGACAGATCCACTTCTGAGAAAAGCAAGAGGTTCATATCTTTCCAGACCGCTCCACGAAACGGTGACGGCAGGCCATGTTGTGTTGTCTGTTCTGTTCCAGAAACCCGAATAAAAGCTTTTGTTTTCAGAATCACTGTACTCAACCCTTACAGACATTGTATTGGTTGGCCTGTACCCACCGGAGATCTGCATGGAATTTGAAGTTGTTTTGTTGTAGGGATCAAGTCCGTCCATATCAGGCTCAAAGCCGAACTGGTAAGCAGCAGACGGCGTGAACGGTACATCATTGTAATCACTGCTTCTGGATCTGCTGAATACTATGTTGGGATCGGTAATTTTGTCCGCCCATCTCTCCATTTTACTTAAAAACCATCTCGGGCTGCCTGGCAATGCTTCCTCATCGAGCCGTTCGTCCCTCAACCTTGCGATCGATCTTATCGTATGAGCCAGCCCCAGCCTGAGATTAAGTCTGGCCGTAACATCACTGCCCACGTCGGGTCGACTGAGAGTATCAGAACCTGTGGCAGTATGCGGGCTGAGCCTTGCCATTCCATACCTGGCATCCCAGCTGACTCTGGGTTTAAGATAATTCCAGAAGTTTATCTCCTGACTCACGCCGGCATTCTGGTTACGGGAGACTTCTCTTCCAACGTTTATACCTGTGCAGGGTTCGTCCCAGGGGTAAAACATATCCCGCCCGACAGAAAGGCTGTAGGATGTGGTCAGCCCCTTCCACAGATTGAATGCGATGTTACCATCTGTATTGAGCCTTCGTTCCGCGTTCTCTCTGGTAAGAACTGTATCCTGATTTGCAATGTCATACATCACATTTCTACTGCGCGTCCAACCCACTCCAAAGCCGAATCTGGTGGGTCGGAGTCTGATGTCCTCGAGTATCGGCATCCTGAACAGACTCATTCTTCCCAGGCGGAGATCATATGTGAATGTTACATTCTCGTTCTCGATGGAATCACGAGTGGTGGGTGTTCTGCCCCAGCCATTGCCCATGGCGTGTCTGATATGAATCGGGTCAAGGAAGTAACGGCCGAAGAAATCGTCTGATCGGCCATTTCTTCTCAATTGAATGGATGTGTCCCACTTATTGGACTCGGTACGGTACTCCCAGGTTTCGTCGCCCTCCAACCTTATATCGCTGTTTATGGCATATCTTGGCTCAGAAAAATTCCTGTTCCAGGCATAAGTTGCCGGAAGCGACCAGTTCCATACGGGTGGAGTAAACCTGTCCAGATTCAGAGTAGACGAGGCACTGTATCTGGTAACTGTGGTTCCCGTTCCGCTGGTCTTACCCAGACCGTGAAAGTCATCATCAATCATTCTGTAATCCCCGGATATTGAGAGCAGATCTGCAAAATTGACATCACCTGATATCCTGTGTGCATTGCCGGGCTCCAGATAATGACCCTTCACAGTTATATCATCAACCCACACCTGGGATGTCAGAGGCGATTGATCAGTGCTTCTCACTCCAAGACCCAGCATCATCACTTCAGAGAGAGATGGATTACCAACGACGGCCAGATTACCTGAACGGAACTCATTCTCCTCTGTCAGATCCTTCAAAGTTTTGAGGTCTACAAGATCCTGAAGGTCAATCTCCACAACCTGCCAGCCGGACTGAATATCGGCTGTAACTTCATAGTAGTTCAAACTGTCTCTTCCCATCTGAAAGAACAGTTCTCCTCCCTGTGACGAGCCGCGAAAGGGAAAACTCAGAGACCTGTACTGCGTGTAGTTCTCTATCGAGTAGAAAGTCTGTCTGGCGACACCCTCATGTCCTTCAGCCATTTCTGAACAGTCAAGACTGATGGACTGCTCAAGCTTGGGCTCTCCGTTCTGGTCATCGCCCGGATCAATCCCGGGGGGCGGATTTTCTATGTAATCCTGATTCTGACGATTGTTGACCACGGAGACAGTAAAACTCTCGCCAGGCTGAAGAGGAATAGCAATCTGCCCCAGTATACTGATTCTGTTGGGTTTCCACCTGTTGCCCACAAGCCCGACGTCAAAAAATTCCAGGGTGTCCTGCTCGGTGAATCCGTCTACCCATATGCGTGTATAGGTAATCTTCTCCCAGGTCGGATCTCCATCTGAGATCAAAGGTGTGCTGACAAGCAAAGAATCATCAAGAGGAATCTGTACCAGCATCCATCCGGTGGAACTGGTGGAAATTATGTACTCCGGATCATCAAGTGGAATCCGTATCCTGAAGAAAGTATTCAATGTGTCCAGAACACCGTTCCTGTTCAGATCCTCAGTATCAAGTCTTCCATTGTTCTCACAGTTGTTGATAGCATTGAATCTGGTTTGGAGCGGATCGTTTGAGTTGTACCTGTAATTATCCTGGTTGGGGTCAAGATTTGAAGAACTGTATCCCGCTTCATCAATGGAAGGGAGTGTGTCAAGCCCTGTATCCTCTGTTGTTGACCTTATGCCATCCGAATTCACATCTTCTGTATCGAGTACGCCATTGGCTTGTCTGATCAGATCATCTCCCACCCTTTCAAGCCAGTAGGTGTCTTCATCTATCCTCTCACCGAGATCAATGTAAAGATTTGCATTCACCGCACAACCGGTAGCTCTTACATAAAGTGACAGATGTGTTTTTTGAGAAAAATCAGTTCCGTAGCGCTCGATACATCTCTGAAATCCTCCCCATGAGTCAATGGGATTACTCTCATCAGGCGAGAAAACAAATTGAAGAACACCACTGATCTTTTTCAAAGCGTCGTTGCTGGTCTCGCCGGGAATAATGTCATTCAGCGACCATCTGTTGGTTGCATTGTACCACCTGGATTCTCCCACAGGAAAGAGCAGTGGAGATCCCGACTTGGGCATAGAAGAGTAGAACCAGGCTGACCTTGACTGCCCGAGAGGGAAAGTTGACTCTGATCCCTCCATGTCATCCAGCCATGCTTTGCTCTCCCCGGAAGGCAGGCTCACGGCGACCTCTCCTGAAAGAATCACACGACTTTCGGCTTCAGTGTATACCAGTGGCAACAAGTTCACCGCATCAGTAAGAAATTCAGGTTTTGCTTCCAGATGCACATCCACATCAAACACAGTAGTTCCGAAGGAACCCTCTCCAACCCGTGGGCGAGTCTCCGGTGAACTTGCATTCTCGTACATCATGGTTCCACCAAGCCAGGAATGCGTACCCATATTGTAAACTATTCTGGTGCCCAGCAGTGTTTTAGACACAGAACTGAAAAACGGTATGTACTCGAAAGTTACTCGAAGGGTATTAGCAGGGTCCTGGGCAAGATCAGCTGCTTCGCCCATGAGCGTAAGAAGCCCCACCTCATAGATGATCGAGTAATCCGTATTCCGCACAAGTGTTCTTGCCTGCCCGGCTACTGTCAGCGTTACTTTCTCACTGCCCTCTACAATACCCATGCGGCCAAGGGAATAAGTAGTGGAAGCAGCTCTGTAGCTTACCCGCATATAGTAAAGAGACTTGTTCATGGCTGGGTTTTTTTCCGTGTAAACAGTGTTGTTGGGATGATCCAGTTCTGTACTGGCAAATGGTCTACTCTGTGGAAAAATGATGAAACCGTTTTCCCAGTCCATGGTGGTATCCTCATCGTACATCAGGCCGTCGCCGTTGGTATCAAGGCCCAGAATCTGAGTAAAGGGAATTCCATCCTGGACAGAGGTTGGATCCTCACCGGGCCGCTGCAGAAAAATATCGCAGTTGAAACTTTCCCTGACGATGTTGTTGGCACCCAGGAAGTAGTAATTCCTCATCTCATATGCCCATGTGGGGTAATTATCAGGTGATTCAGGCAGTGGATTCGACTGCTTGATCATTTTCAGATTGTACAATTCTTCTGCGGGAGCTGTTCCTACTGTATCACCAGCTGTAGTTATGAGCGCGACAGCAATTTCGTAGTTATCATTCACCGGACTGAGGAACCGTATTGTTCTGCCTGAGTCCACAAGAACGAAATCTCTCTCGATACCAGGTGTAAGCTCATCCCACCAGCCGTCTGTTCCAGTGAGCAATCCGCCTGATCCCCTGGGAACAAACCAGTTACCTTCAATGGCACCAGTCTCCAGATTATTTGCTGCAATACCATCATCAATAAATACACGAATATGATTTGGGTCCATGTACGGCGCAGTGACTGTATCGGGAAAAGCCCGGAAAAAGTAGTTGTTCGCAGGGCGTATGTCCAGGATCGAATCGTTCACAAGAGAAGCCTGCCCGACAAAATCAGAACTCTCTGTAGAACTGCCTTCCTTGCTTGCAATGACGGTAACATCAAATGGGCCAGCCTGTGCAATCAGTTTTGCACCAAACAACCCCTGATGAGGAATGGAGTAGCTGATGAATTCCGGACCTGTGATGGACAAATTTACATCACCCAGTTCAATTGACTGAATTATCTCATCATCATCCCCATCATAGCTGAGACTTACACTGTAGTCCGAACCGATCTGCCTCTGGCTGTCATGGTCAACTGCAACGTGTATTTTTTCACCAATTGTTCCGTCAAGGCGAATGCGGAGATCCTGTTCCATCTTCAGATCCGGAAAGAGCGATGTGCTGGACCCCTCAACGTTAACTCTGTTGGGATAGATATGGCTGATCCCTGAAAGAGAGATCGTCTGATGCCCTGAAATATCGAGCTGGCCGCCTGTTCCAATAGCATCACCAATAACTCCCGGCATGTTCAAGGGCAGGTAAATGGTCGGAACAAGATGGCCACGCGTACCGCTGTTGCGAATACCATTCCGGGCATTTGCCTCGGTCCATTCTTTCCATGTACTCCAGCCGATCAGTCGAGATCGCACACCGGAGAGTGACCATGTTCTTGACGTGGCCAGAGGATACCCTCTGTACATAAGCCTGTAACTGATACCATTGCCCATCAGGCTGGACCATACCTCAACCTGAGTGGAGGGAAGGCTTACAAGCCAGGGCAGTGAGTTCTGATACCAGTAACCGGGATGCTCATCAATCAGTGAAAAACTGCGCAACCCACCCACAGCATCAGCGTGTGGGGCAATTAAAAGCAATAGTGCTATAGTTAAAAGTCTTTTCATTTCACCTCGTATGTACTATCCATCCAAAGGTACCATGTTCCCGGAACCATGACAGGGAAGCCCGACATTGCTATAATTCATCGTCCGCCACCTGTAACGCAAGCGTCTATCATGGGAATTCAATGAAAAAGTTGCAAGTATACGTTCTAAAAGAGTTCTTCCCCCCATTCCTGCTCTCCCTCTGTCTGTTCACATTCATAATGCTTCTGGACAAACTGCTGGATCTGCTTGACCTCATAGTCAGCAAGGGCGTTCCAATGCGCATTGTTGCAGAGATATTCCTGCTTCTTCTCCCCTCAATGATTGCAGTTGTTATTCCCATGGGAGTTCTAGCCGGCATTCTTATCGCCATTGGCAGAATGTCTGGAGATCTTGAAATTACAGCCATGAAAGCCAGTGGCGCCAGCATCTATAACATAATGTTTCCTCTTGTAATGGTGGCACTGCTCATAGCAGGAATTCTTGTGGTATTTAACAACAGTGTTCTTCCCGAAGCGAACCATATTGCACGAAACCTCCTGCTGGATATCGGAACAATGAAACCCACAGCCAGGATTGAACCGGGAATGTTTGTAGACGGGATTGAGAACTACAGAATTTTTGTTCAGGAAAAAGACGACCTTACAGGCAAGCTGATTGGCGTGATCATTCACGCAAGTACTCCCGGAGCCCCCGCCCGAACTATTACCGCAATGGAAGGTACTATGGAACCTGTTGGCGGCAACCATCTCAGGTTGACACTGGAAGATGGTCAGATGCATGAGAAGGATCGGGAAAACGGCTACAGATACGCATCGTTCAGCACCTACATTATTGATATTGCACGCTCCGAAGAGCTTGTAAGACATGACAGAGACAGCAGAGGTGACAGGGAGATGTCTGCAGAACAGATGGGGATCTTCGTTGACAGTCTCGGTGCACGGCGAATTCTTCTCATTGACAGTATATCAGCCACGGCAGAATCATTCATCGCTTCTGTTTACAGTGAAGACAATCCAGTTGCTCTTGGAGACAGTACGAGAAGAATCAGAAACACGATGACCTGGCTCACAGGAACATCCACTGACCTGATCCTGCTCAACGAACAGGTAAACAATCTTCAGAAGAACATCGGCAAGTACAATGTGGAAATTCACAAGAAATACTCAATCCCCTTCGCATGTATTGTTTTCGTTCTTCTCGGGGTTCCTCTGGGTCTTTCTTCAAAGAATTCCAATACCGGGCTGGCAGTATCAATGAGCCTGGTTTTCATCCTTGTTTATTACTTCTTTCTCATTGCCGGTGAACAGCTTGCAGACAGAGGTAGAGTAGCAGCCTGGGCTGCAATGTGGTCTCCGAACATTCTGCTGGGCATCCTGGGGGTGTACCTCTCTTACAGAAGCATGCGTGAGGGGCATCCTGTTCCACTGCCTGACTTCAAGAAGCTCATGCAGAAATTCAGAAGAAAAGGACTTCGCAGGTGAAATTGCTGGACAGATATCTTGCCGGACACTTTATCAGGATGATTTTCATGGCTGTTCTTTCGTTCACTGTGGTCTTCATCACTGTAAACGCCTTTGACCACTTCAGCAGGTGGGTAGACAAAAATGTTACTGTAATGACCTTTCTGCGATACTATTTCTACGGGCTTCCCTACATCATAGTTCTCGTTACACCGATTGCCGTTTTGATATGTTCTCTGCTCCTCGTGGCCGGAATGGCCAAAAACAACGAATTAACCGCAATACGTGCTTCAGGAGTTTCAATACCCAGGATTTTTCTGCCCCTTATCTTTGTGGGATTCACAATCAGCGTGTTCACACTGGCCGTGGGAGACTTCGTAATGGCGGATGCCAATTACCTGCAGACACAAGTTAAAAGGGTGGAAATCGATGGCAGAGATCCCATTAACTATTTCATGCGTAACGATTTTGCACACAGAACACTGGATGGGGCAATAGTAGAGATCGGGCTTTTTGACGGTCGGCGCGCGAGCATTTCAAGAGCGGTTGTAGAGTGGTTCGATGACAGCCTCAGGGTTACAAGAAGAGTAGATGCTCAAAGACTGACTTACATAGATTCCGTCTGGACTGGAATATCTGCCGAGGAAAGAAGATTCTCACCCTCCGGTGAGATGTCCTTCACACTTCATGATACTCTGCCTCTTCCTGAGATTACAGATACACCGGAAGACTTTGGAAGCAGAAGGAAAAGTGCAGCGGAGATGAACATCTTCCAGCTCTGGAATCACATTGGAAGGGTGAGGAGTGCAGGAGGAAATCCAACTGGAGATCTTGTGGAATTCTGGCTTACTCTTTTCTTCCCCTTTGCCACACTGATAATGGTACTGGTTGGTGCTCCCCTTGCCACCAGCAACCCCAGAAGCGGCAAATCAACCAGCATCGGTCTGGCTATACTTCTGGGATTCATCTTTTTCTCACTGGCCCGGTTCGGACAGACATTGGGGCATAAGGGTGCCCTGGAACCCATTCTTGCAGCAGCCCTCCCTGAAGTTGTTTTCATCATTCTGGGTATCTGGCTTTTCAGAAGAGCAGGCCAGCAGTAACCGACGATTCAGCTATTGCAGAAATGGTACTTCTTTCAGTATGGTTCCGGTATTCGTTGCCCATGGGTATCCCACGGGCAGGTTCATCCACAAAGGTCTTTATTCAAATGGAGGCAGTAATGGCTCGCAGGGTACATAACTTCTTTGCAGGACCCGCAGCACTTCCCTACGAAGTGGTAAAAAAAGCAGCAGAAATGGGAGTTCTCGAGTTTGACGGACAGGGTATGTCGGTCATGGAGATATCCCACCGTTCCAAACCTTTTGATAAAATGTTCAAGAGCGCTCAGAGCAACATGCTTAAAATCATGGGGCTCAATCCCGATGAATATGCCGTTCTGTTCGTAGGCGGCGGTGCCAGTTCCCAGTTCTTTCACATTCCTTTCAACTTCCTCAAAGAGGGTATGACAGCTGACTATGTGAACACAGGCGTCTGGTCAAAAAAAGCCATCAAGGAAGCCAGGTACTTCGGAAAAGTAAATGTTGCCGCCTCAAGCGAAGACAAGCTCTTCTCCTACATACCCAAAGAATTCAATCTGACCCCGGGCGCTGCTTATGTTCATACCACCAGCAACAACACTATTTACGGTACCGAGATGTGGAGTTTCCCCGAAACTGGCGACGTACCTCATATCTGCGACATGTCCAGTGATTTCCTCTCCCACCCGATGGATTTCAGCAAATTCAGCATGATCTACGCAGGTGCCCAGAAGAACATCGGCCCTTCGGGAACTGTTGCAGTCATCATAAAGAAGAGCTTTGCAGACCAGGCAAGAGAAGACATACCCACAATGGTCAACTACAGAACACACATTACCAAGGACAGTCTGTTCAACACCCCTCCGAGCCTTCCGGTATTCATTGTCGGCCTTGTAATGGAGTGGATACTTGAGAAAGGTGGCCTTGAGGGCATCTCTGCAATCAACAAGAAAAAAGCAGATCTTCTTTACGGAACCATGGACAACAGCAACGGCTATTATGTGCCCCATGTACAGGATGTTGCCAGCAGAAGCTTCATGAATGTCACCTTCCGTCTTCCCACGGAAGAACTCGAGAAGAAGTTCATCCTTGAAGGCGCAGAAAAAGACCTCCTCGGTCTCAAGGGGCACCGCTCTGTTGGCGGATGCCGTGCTTCCACATACAATGCAGTTTCCTACGAATCAGTTTCTGCCCTTGTTGACTTCATGAACGACTTCAAGGCAAAGAACTAAGAGAGACTGGACAGCGCCGTATCACTTGATGCGGCGCTGTTTTGTATTCCGAGAGAAAAGAATTGAGAAAATGGAGAAACGGTTATCCGGAGCTTTCATCAGCAGTAATATTCTATGGCTGAGTATTATCCTGACAGCAGGTTTGGTTACCAGAATTCCTCATCTTGTTTCCTTCATTTCTTCATCTTCTGAAACTGCACTTACTTACTTTCCAACCCTTGCGGCTGCCAGATTTGAGCAGTGCGCCAGATCCCTCTTCAGCGGAGCCGCTACAGATAATGCATTTTCCTATGCAAGTCCGCTCTATATTCTGCTGCTGGCTCCTCTCTATGCTCTCGGTATCAGCAACACTCTTGTATTCATTCTGCAAACAGCAATGGGCATTACTTCTGCATTCTTTGTTTACGCAATCTCGCTCAGATCTGAAGCTTCTAAATTTCTTGCCTGCATCGGTGCTGTCACATGGCTGTTCTATGCCCCGGCAGCTTTCTATGAAATGACTCTTCTACCTCTGGCTCTTCTGTCACTTCTGATACCTGCCTGGGCCCTTCAGGAAATGAACCGGAAGGATTCAAAAACAAATTCCTTTGCCCGGGGTTTTGTGTCGGGTCTGATCACAGGACTTCGTCCCCCCTTCATTCTTCTGGGGCTCTTCTCTCTTATCGGGTCAATCAAAAGGAAACAGTACACTTCTTCTGCATTCATGTTGTCAGGTCTTCTTCTTCCACTCTTTATTCTGTGTATATACCACTCATCACAGGGGGGTGAATTCACCCCATTCGCATCATCAACAGGTCTGAATCTGGTTCTGGGACATTCTGATGGAGCTTCCGGTTACGGACCTCCAATAGCTGAATATGACCTTATCGAAAACCCGGCAGAAGATATCCACCAGGTGGCAGCAAGAGTTGCCGCCGAAAACGGAGCAAAAACCCCTTCGGAAGCAAATACTTTCTGGATGCAAAAAGCAACAAGCTGGATATTGAGCAACCCTGCGGGGGAATTCAAACTGCTGGGAGTAAAATTGGGAGGATTCTTTGGATACAGGCCCTATGATACATACTTTGATCTGACAAGAGACATTAAAAACGATAAATCTTTAAAACATCTGCTCCTTCCAAGGTATATTCTCGTAGCATTTATTGCAGCCGGAGTGATTCCATTTCTTGTTTTCAGCAGAAGAAACAGAATTCTTGCGCTACCTGTTCTTGTCGCTCTGGCAGCTTCTCTTGGCTTTGTGCATTCAGAGAGGTACTGGCTTCCAGCTGTATCCGTCACTCTTGCAATTTCATCTTCCGGATTGAGTTTCCTATTCCAAAGGCTGAAAACCACTGACTGGAAAATGGCGCTTGCTGCAATTCTTACGGCAATCATTCTTATGGTACCCGGAATGATCTGGCCGATACCTGAAGTTACTGAGGGAAGCTATCTTTACAGCAGAGCAGCAAAGGCATACAACATGGGTAATTGCATTCTTGCACTCACTCTTTTTGAGCAGGCAGCAGAGGCTTCACCGCCTGGATCGAGTATTTCAGTACATGCAAGAATGGAAGCTCTCAAGATCTCACTGTCCTATAACTTAGAGGATCGGATCATCCTGCACACACAAGCGCTTCAGCAGGAAATGGAGTAAGACGAATCACGCAAACAGGTATTCTCAACAGCCTGGGCTGTCTCCCGCTGCATTTTCCATTTTCCACGAGAGACAATACTCCATGTCAAGCGTTCTGAGGCACTTAACCCTTTGCTGATTCCAGAAACTCCTGTTCAGATATAACTTTAACCCCTTGCTTCTCTGCTTTCTTCAACTTTGAACCGGCGTTCCCGCCTGCCACCAGTATGGTTGTTTTTCCGGTAATGGCAGAGGTCACATTTGCTCCGGCGGCCAATGCAAGTTGTTTGGCTTTCTGTCTGGGCATTGCCAGTGTTCCGGTAAAAACAATGATCTCCCCCGCCAGGGCTGTGCCTTTCCCGGTACTTTCTTCAATCGGAGAGAAACCGGTCTCAACCAATTGATCAACCACTGCGGATGTCACAGAATTTGTGAAAAAACTTCTGATGGATGATGCTGTAATCGGACCTATACCCTTAACTGCGGTGAGTTCTTCCTCTGTAGCAGTTCCAAGGGCTTGCAGGTTCTTGAATTCGGCTGCCATATCCCGCGAAGCCACCTCGCCCACACCCGGGATACCGAGACCGGTTAAAAAACGGCTCAAAGGGGTCTTTCTGCTTTTCTCCAATGCAGCAAACAGTTTTGTTGCCTTCAACTCACCCATTCTTTCAAGTGCAATGAGCTCGTGGTACTTAAGGTTGTAGATATCTGCGATAGATCGAACCATTCCCACATCAACAAGCTGCTCACAAAGCTTCTTCCCCAGCCCGTCAATATCAAGGGCCTTTCGCCCGGCCCAGTGCTCAAGGCTTCTTCTTATTCTGGCTTCACACGACGGGTTGATGCAGTAGAGGTTTACCTCACCCTCAGGCTGTACCACAGGGCCTTTGCAGACTGGGCATTCGTCAGGCATCTGAAATACCTCACCCCTGATACCGTCTTCCGGCGGAAGGCTTGTTACCACTTCGGGAATCACATCCCCGGCTCTGCGCACAAGAACGATATCCCCTGCCCTGACATCTTTTCTGATCACCTCATCCTGATTGTGCAGCGTGGCATTGGTAACAACCACACCACCAACCTTCACCGGCTCCAGTCTGGCAACCGGCGTAAGCCTGCCTGTACGGCCCACCTGAACCTCTATCCCGATCAGGACAGTAGCCATCTCCTCTGCATGAAATTTCCAGGCCGTGGCCCACCGTGGGGCACGGGAGAGGGAACCCACTTCTGTTCTCTGAGAAAAACTGTTAAGTTTGATAACCATCCCGTCAATCTCCATGGGCAGGTCTGCTCTTGCTTCCACAAGGTTATCGTAAGCGGCAATGACCTGCTCCGGGGTATCGCAGATTCTGTTCTGCCGGTTAAGCATAAAACCCCACAGGTGAAGCTTCTTGAAGAGATCTTCCTGTGTTTCCATTCCATGGGGATACAGACCTGTTGCGTAGGCCATGAAGGAAAGCGGACGACCGGCGGTAACAGTGCTGTCCAGCTGACGCAGCGACCCGCTGGTGGCATTTCTGGAATTGGCAAATGGTAATTCCCCCGTCTCTTCCCTTTTCTGGTTCATTTTCTTGAAATCCTTTACTGTGAAAAATACTTCTCCACGGATTTCCACATTGATAAACCGGGCGGTGTTAAGCCTGAGAGGAATTGAGCGAATGGTTCTTGCATTATCGGTAACATCCTCTCCCCTGATGCCGTCGCCTCTGGTGCCGGCCCTTACAAGCACAGAGTTCTCGTAGACAAGAGAAAGGGAAACGCCGTCCAGCTTGGGCTCAACAGAGTATTTCACCCAATCAAGCTTCAGCAGATTCAGAATTCGCGAATTGAAAGAGAGGAAATCATCTTTACTGAATGCATTGGAAAGGCTCAGCATGGGCGGGTCATGGATAACAGTGGAAAAACCTGACAGCGGGGCTGAACCGACCCGGGCAGTGGGAGAATCATCACTGCGAAGCTTCGGGTTTTCCCGCTCCAGGTAGAGAAGTCTGTTCATTAAAGCATCGTACTCAGTATCTGTTATGTCTGATACATTCCCTGTGTAATACTGACGGTTGTACTTCCTGATCTGTGCTGCAAGAATGGAAATTTCCCTGTATGGCTTCATTCCTGCTCTCCATCAGGAACTCTGGTATACATAAGATCCGCGGGAATCATACCGGTATGGTTCAGATCAATGGCAGTAACTTCTCCATAACCGGGAAGGCCTGCAGTACACTGAACCAGCCCCGGTTCGATAGAAGGCATCAGAGTTCTGGTGATGGTTGTGTCCGGGAGGTGCAATTGACATTCACTGAATTCCAGATTGAACGGCAATCCCGGTTGAATTTCCATCATGTCAATTAGAATCTTTTCATCCTCTTCCCACCATCTCACATGAATCTGCGGAATCCCCGGCTGGTATAGAAGAGCCCTGAGGAGGTCATACTTGTCTGTACCCCTGTACACCCTCAGAGTGGATGAAATCTTCAGCCAGAAGTTACCGCTTGAGGCATGTGTAAAATCCTGGAGCATATATGGCAGTCGATTCAACATCCTTAAAGAATTAAGATACTCCATTACAATAACACCCTTGCCTCCCGCCACAAAAGACCTGAGAGGTGAATTGTTCAGCATCGGATCACCCAGAGCATACTCTGCAATGACGGGTGTGCTTCCGCTTCCGCCAAGGTTTTCCGTATTAAAGAGATAGTACTTCAAATACGCATTCCTCATCAGTACGATATCCTGCTCATCATCGGCATTTGCAGCGTAATATCTGAGTGGAATCCACGCTGCCAGCATATCGGAAATAATTGGATCCAGCTGAAGAGACTGCAACAGAATGCCCTCTGCTGCTCCTATAAGAATTTCACTTCCAGAAGGAACAATACCAGTTGCCAGATTTTCATCCCATACTGAAACGTCCGCCAGGTTTTCCAGAGAGCCTCTTGAGAACAGCATGCCGCCAAAGGCTGAGGTAACAACGGGGCCGCCGGGGTTAATAATCTCCACAAAGCTGAACTCTGCCGAGGGAAAGTCGAGAGTGCTTCGCAGTACCGATGCAATCTTCTCCACGGCAATGCTGTCAAGCGAAGAAATAGGGGATTCCTCAAAAATCAGCAGCCGGTATCTTGGAAACAACGAACTCTCAGTATAATTGCCAATTGCGATGGGCAGCCCTCCGACAATTCCACCAGGATTGGAATGCCATTCATCAGGTGAGTCACCGCTGGCAAGCGGTGTCCAGGATGAAATGGAGTCGGGAAGAAAAATCCGAACGATATAGTTCTCCGGTACAACGGAAATGGCATAATAAGCATCACCGGACAGATATGCTGAGGTAAGTCTGGATTGAACACCGACTCTCCCCCGGGAATCCAGATACGGGATGTTGATCTGAAACTGGTTGCGGAAGACTCCGGTATACATTCCGGATGAATCTGCAAAACAGAAGTACTTATTCTGAGCACTGTCTCTTCTGAATATTCCAGCGGTTGACGAGATTACCGAACTGGCATCTCTGTGTATGAAAGTGAAAGCCATGGAATCAGCGTTGCTCCCGGTGAAATCCACAACAAGCGAATCGATTATTTCAAGGAGGCTGCCTGTGCTGTCCTGCTGATAATAGACCATCAGATGATGGGTCACATTCGGAGGTGGCTCAACCGCAGTGGAAGCCCTTTCCAGGTCAATCTCGGAACCGGTTCTGTCTGAAAGAAAAACAGATCTGAGTCCCGCAGGGCGCACAATTGAAGCATCATAACAAATTGCCCTGGCCAGTCTGACCAGTTGCTCATCCCCGCGATCTGGAATAGTCACAGAGAAAACAAGAACGGCAGAACCGCCAACATGCCACTCCATGTTGAACCGGAGGGAATCGGGTAGAGGGTTGTTGTAGTTAAGAGAGTCCACTTCGCTTCCCCGGGCTGCTGCGAGGGTAGTGACAAAAACAAGTTCAGAATTCATTGATGTATCGTCCAGGGGATCATGCTTAACAGACCATGGACCAAGTTGTATCACCGTGTACTCGTCGGAAATTTCAAATGTTTCTGCAGGAATGCCTTCATTTCCGCAGGAAGTTATAAGAAGCGCAAACAGAATCCATACCACTGAAACAAACTTCATTGTACCCTCATTCCCACAGGGTTGACTACCGTCAAAATTTACTTAGTTTCCGACATCTGGAAAGGCGGCATTAATGGAATTATTTAACATACTGGCACTGGCAGTCAACGCCCAGCCGGTACAGGAACCAAATGCTACATCAGCATTGTTGTTTTCTTTTTACGCAGTGGCGGTATTTCTTTTGATCCAGTTCCTTGGAGCGAGGTTCTTTACCAGCTGCAAAGAGCGCTTCAGCAGTTTTCCCCTGATCTCTTTTATCGTCCTGGCCGCGCTGGCTGCAGGATCTCTGGCCGTCGCCTTTTTCCTTAAAGAGCTTACTCACAAATTATTCCTGGGAGTAGTTGGCGGAGTGTTCATCTGGACATCGCTGGGAGAGATAGCAGAGCATCTGGGCTGGTATAGATCTCATGCCAGAAACGCAGTCTGGATTTATCTGCTCACTACTGTCGCCTGGCTGATAATGGTCTTCCTGATACCCGGTATTCCAATTCCTATTCTGGGCTTTATCGGATATCCGCTCCTGGCCTGGGGAACTCACCTGACAAGGATCCGCTTCATCCACAAATGGGGTGCAACTTCCTTTGCTTCAACACTTCTCCTGCTGGTCATGGCGGCAATTTCAGGTGGTGCAATCGTAGCCGGAGCCCTGATAGGAACCAAATTCGCGGGAATGATAGCAGGTTTGATATTTGCAGTTTCAACCTGGTCTATCATGGAAATCATCTGGGAACGCGGAATGGCAAACGGACCCTGGAAGCATATCGAAGAATAATCCTGTCGTTACAGAAGCATAAAGCAGTATCACAAAAAAACATACCAGCCCCTGCCGAAAGGCGGGGGCTGGTTGCTTTAACCCCGTATCAAGACTGCCTATCATTTGAAATCGAAGAAAATGAACTTCAGCAGAACGAGACTGATTGAATTGCTGTTGACATTTTCCATTGCCCCCCCCCTATACTCGCTGATGCTCACGGTAAAATCACAACAACTCGCCAAACCGCACTGGTCTTATCTCAGTTAAAGGGCAATACTACAGGAAAGGAGCAAAATGAAAGAGTTTCTGTGACTGGAAGTGATCTGATATCAGGTTGATATTCTGGAGCGAGTTTTCCCGACAGCATAACAAAGGGAGGAATGGAATGCGAAACCGAGTCAAGGAAAAAGTAAGTATCAGAACACTTCAGGCAGGTATCCTGCTCCTGCTTGCATCCTCTGCATACAGTGCAGGGCTTATTGACAGAATGCACTCTATTGCTGAACAGGCCTGGGAAGAAAAATACATCCCCGATTCAGGTGTTCCAACAACACCCCTCACCGAATATGAAGATTTTGAAGTAACAGAACTCTTCAGAGCAGTAACAATCGAAGAACTTGAAGCTTCTATAGCTGGTGCTTACCCCATGGCATGGCTTGAGGAAACACTCAAAGATGAAACCATTCCCTGGGAAGACCGCTACTGGCTGGACAGAAGAGTCAGAGCGGCAATCGCTCAAAATACTCATACTTTCTTCAACCCTGCAGGAAGTCCTCTTCACATCAATGCTGATGAGATATTTCCGGGGGAGTACTACTGGCGAGAGCATCTCATAGTTGATCCAGAGGGAGTTTATGCGCCTGAAGATGTTGCCCGACCTGTTCTATCAACAGATTTTGGTTTCACCGATTCTGGCTACATAATGAACCCGTATGGATGCAGAATCGGCAACATTGCTATCGCGGAAAACGGCATGTCGCTTTCCAGGGATGCCAGCATTGGTGTCTATGTTTCTGGACTAAATGGTGAATTTGGAAGGTCTGATTATCAATACTATGCACGTCTTTTATATCCTGACGGCTCTTTCATTGAAATTCCCTTTGAGGATATAGGTGCTTATAGTGGCACGATTAGTGCAGATGGAAATGTACTTGCATTTTTTAAGCAAGGGGCTCCATCCACAGGCACAAGTTTTGTAGAAATCATGGATAGAAATGGACAATTTCTAAGAAGAATTCCTTTTGACGGATATTTTGAATACATGAGAAAACCACCAATCTCATCTGACGGACAATATGCCTCCTGCATGGTACTTGCCCCTGGGGCTTACAGTGCTGTCGTAAACTGCTATGAAGGTGAAAATACTCTACTAACAGAACACACTGGGACGGATGTGACTACATTACACTGCTCCTTCAGCCCTGATGGCAACTTCTTTTGTGTAGGGGGATTGACGAAAGCTAGAGTAATAAACTTGAATAGTGGTTCAGAATATGTATACCCAGAAACGGCTAGAAGAGAAAGTACAAATGACAAGACACTCGTCTCCTGTTCAAATTCAAGAATAGTGACCGCTCTTGCTACATTAAGGGAAATGAGAGACTCTGAATCCTATTTGGAATTAAGAGTATATGTCAGTGATTCTGAAATCTTCTCTGAAACAATAAGTCAAGAAAGAGTAACCGGACTCATTTCAGCAGAAGTCTCACCAAATGGAAGTTTCATCCTTGTCAGTCCCAATTCGTATGGTGTTGGAGGATGCATTAAGAGCAATTCATTTATAGTAATGAGCATTGCAGGAAGAAGATAGTCATGAAATATTTTTCAATACTCATTGTGCTTCTACTTCTTTCTGCCTCCCTGTCTCAAGCAAATTCTCCTTCAATGATCCCATGGCCTGTAGGCAGTGATACAACAGCTATGAAACAAGCAAAAACTCTTATGTCCAGTTATGGTGAGTTTACAAATGGATGGGGAGACTACCACAGGGGAATTGACATTGACGAAAACACAGAAGCTGTTAACGGTGATTATGTCAGATGTGTGGAAGATGGTTTCGTAAGACGCAAAATACCAACAAGTGATGGTTGGGATATTGTAATAGCCCCAACAATGTCTTCTGACAATGGATGGATATACGGTCATCTTGAATCCCTTGATCAAGCCAATCCCGACGGCAAAGTCTGGTATCTCGGTGAGGAAATAAGCAAAGGTGATTTAATACAAGTAATGGATCCCGACTTAATTGGACCGAATCACCTTCATTTTGCCTGGGGAGAAGTTTGGGATATTGGTATTGGTCTGGCTAATCCCTTGGATTATTTTGGCTCAGTTCCATCGGGAGAAGTCGAAGAACCGGAAGGTTCTGATTACTGGCAGTTCAATCCTGAGGAATATCCTACGGCATACAAGTTCCTCATTCTACCGGAAAACCTCTCCAGCAACTGGGATGGATGGAGTATTTCTGAAGTTGAAGCACTTAGTAAACCAAGTAATTTCATTGACGGAAATGTCGATCTTTTCTTTGGAGTTACTCTTCAGGGAGTTGGCATGGGTTCTGTTCCAGAAGATTCTACCAACTGTAATCCTGAACGAGTTTTTTGGGAATTAGTAAGAGATGAGGTATCGGGACCGAATATTCTCTCACAGAATTATGTAGTCAATTTTGATTGCACGCTTAGTTATGATGATGAAGAAGCTGGAATGTTCTACTTTAGACATCGAATGTGGGATATGTTTGGGGGGAATAGAGCTCCCTTAATGTGCCTCACCAACTGCGGAGATGCACAAGGCTGGGAAAACCTTGGAATCGACAACATTGAAGAAAACTCCTGGCGAACCAACAAAAACTATGCATATCTCAATGAAACAACTATCAATCCTGTTCTTGCCGAGTACCCGGACGGTTCATACAGTATTGATGTTACCTGCTATGCCCATGTAAACGATCTTCCTCCCAACCCAGAAGTTACCTTTGACGTCAGTATCCCCTGCGAACTCCACAACTTCTCCCCCGCCCTCCGCAAAGTAGCCATATTGGATGCCGTTACTGATCAGATTTTCTACCACGCCGAGTGGATACCCAACGATCTTTCTGCGGATCTCGATACTACTGTCAATGAACAGGTTGATGCCGGAGCAGAATTGCAGGTAATTCTATCATTCTCGGAATCAATGACAACGAGCTCAATCTCAGCAATTCTCGGCCCTCTCTCTGTAGGTAATGGTGAATGGAGCAGTTCTGTTGTTCCAAATGATACCTGGATCGGAGAAGTTACCTTACCAGCAGTTGAAGTTGATGGCTCCTATATTCTTTCTGTTAGTGCATCCGATACTGATGGGTTGGATCTTATGGATCCAGAAGGCGCAGGAACTGTACCGGGGCCTTCCCATGACACTCATCATAACCTCAGTCTCAATTTTGAAACTGAACTCGAATGGTCTGCTCCAGTTCACGATCAGGTATTGGGGTCACCCAAGTTGGCTGATATTGATCTTGATGGTGATCTTGATGTTATCATTCAAAGTGCAGACGGATGGGTTGATGTGCTTGATGATGACGGCAGCTCAATGTCTGGATGGCCTGTTTCCGGGAATTGGAGTGCAGGTGATCCAGTGGTTTGGGCATCTCCCGCTGTAGTCAATCTCACAGGCAATGAATCCTCTAATCCTGAGATAATCGCTGTAAATCCTACCGGATGCAACGGATTTACATACACAGGCTCTGATATCAGTCCATGGTCAGCAATCTTCCCAGGAGAATATGCGGGATTTTTCGCACTAAGCTCTCCTGTAGCTGGAGACTTTAATGGAGATGGCAACAACGAATTTGTTATGGGGCGCGAGACACTTCTTGATCCATTTATTCCTTTTCCACTGACTTTCTTTGGCAGGTATAATAATGGCGACAGTTTCTGGTCAACTAACTGGGGTAATGATGAATCTGTTTCCGCAACCGCAACTCTATGCGATGCAGACGGTATAGGCGACCTTGAAGTTCTGGCTGTGACTAACTGGCACAAATACCAAACAGATAGTTTTTGCACGCTATACTGCTTAAATGCCTCTGATGGAGAACCGCAATGGAGTACTGACTTGGATGGAACGGTAATCTTCGGTGCCCTGGTTGCAGGAAATCTTGACACGGATGCAGCTATGGAAATCGTTGTGGGAGCTACTCAGGGAAGTAACTCAATCAAGGTGCTGGACGGTTCCACTGGAATCATTCAGTACCCCAAAGCTATAAGCGGAGGTGTCCATGCAGGTGCCTCAATAGCTGATATTAATCAAGACGGGTTCAATGACATCGTTGTTTCCAGTCAGGGAGGAATGCTCTACTGCTGGGATGGGCCCACAGGTAACAGCCTCAGTGGTTTCCCGGTTAATCTGGGTACATGGACTGACGATGGCATCAGTATAGGTGACATTGATTTGGATGGTATGCTTGAACTGATAATTGCAGGCAAAGACGGCAAACTGCATGTAATCAACCATGACGGTAGTCATGCAAGTGGTTTCCCGGTTACGGTATCCACTGTCAATGCCCTTTCGGGACAACCTGCACTGGGAGATATTGACGGGGATGGCAGACTTGAGATTCTCTTCGGCGAACAGAACAACAGTGTTATTCACTGTTACGAAATGGCCGACAACTCTGCATTCACCTACCTCCCATGGCCGCAGTTTCAGCATGATGCGATGAACACCGGGTACTTCCCGACAGATACAATTGCACCGGCATATCCCACTGATTTTGTAGGTTCTGGTGAACTGGCTGGTTCTTTTTTCACTGTTGACCTGGAGTGGACTCTATCTGTAAACGATCCTTCCTACACTCCAAGTCCAATCCCACCGGCTGATGTTATCAGCTACAGAATCTACCGCATGATACCACCCCGCCCCGTTGAGCTGGTTGGCACCGTCAGTGCCGGAGTTGGGAACTACACCGATGTTATTCAGCTGATATCCCTCTTCCCTGTTGTCGCTTACCGGATAAGTGCGTGGGACGGGGTGAACGAATCGGAGTTAACTGACTGGATTAAACTTCAATTACTTGCATCCGACAACATCGCGAGGGGATGTCCGGTGAGTGAGATTATGCATTCCGCTGCGGTACCGAACTCGCGTTCACATGCTGTAATCGCATCAGGTACAAGTTCGCCCCCCCTTATTGAGTCGGGGCAGAGAAACAACTGCAGAATACTTACCGATGGAGAGTATGACGCAGTTTACATCCCATCCGGTTCTTCTAACTGTGTTGAGATTGATCTGGGTGATGTATTCCAGGTTGACGATCTCGTAGTAACAGGGGCTGATCTGCCGCTTGCCGCCTCTCCCCGCTATGAGCTTGCAGTTGATGGAAGAAGTTTCTGCACCGTTAACTCCGGCAGGGCAAGGTATGTTCGTGTTTACAATGTTGCCGGAGCAACCGAGATTGAAGTGTTTGGCTCTTCACCTGAAGGAAACTCAGCTTTGATTGAGATTCAAAGAAGTACTTCAGGCGGCTATCGGATTGCTGCCGTTGAATCCGGTTCACCCATCTCTGTGAGTGTATTCGATCTCTCGGGAAGAAACATCTGGCGCAGCACATCCTCCACTGGTGAAATTCTGTGGAACAGATGTTCTTCTTCAGGGAACACTGTTCCCACAGGAGTCTACCTGATTATGGTAGAGTCCGATGACACTGCAACCTTTACTGCAAAGGTGATTGTGAGGTAACCGCAAAAAAGCAGCAATCACTGAATAATCACAGGTATAACATACCAGCCCCTGCCGAAAGGCGGGGGCTGCTCTCTCAAAATCGGAGTCTCTGCTCTGTAGAGTTGCAATCCTGATTTAATAAATCATGTACGTGAGTCCGGCAGAGAAGCTGACAGTTGACTGTTTGATCTCTGCATAGTAGAGCTCTCCGGGAAGAGCATCTCTGGTGTAACCTCGCCAGTCAGTTACATTCCAACTGTCTGCCGATGATCCCAATCTGCCCACGCAGCCGGCATGAATGCCGAATCTGCTGCTGAACAGCCACTCAAGATTTACACTTGCCGTTCCTGCAATAGTGGCAGTGTTGGCTGACGCCGAAATAGAGTCTGCTCTTGTGTTCTGGGTGAGGTAGCAGGCTTCAAACCCGATGCCTGCCCTCAACGCAAGAGAAGGTGATGAAAGAGGAAGCCTTGTTCCCATTTCGCCTCTGATGCCAATGGATGACATTCTTGGCATTATTCCCGAGAAAAGAGTACCGGAGAGAGAGAATCCCCACTTGCATGTTCCCCCGGTGAACTCAGCCTGGTTGACAAGCCTGGAGGTTTCGGCCTCTTCACCGCTGAGGTTATCACCTGGAACTACCTCGGTAGGCAGCACCGCATATGAAAGAGAAAGAAGACCCGGAGTGGAATTTTCCACTGCCGTTACCCTGGCACCCTCTACCAGATTGCCGGCAATCAGCCTGCCTTCACCGGAATTCTCGCTGGAACTTGTAATCTGAAGGATGCCATGGCTGCTCAACTGGCGATACTCCTCTGAAGAACGTGGAACACCCTGTGACAAGGCAACAACTGAGAACACCATCCCTTTATCTATGCCATTGTCTGTACCCATGGGGAAGCTGAATACCGGACCGTCAGTAACTGTAAATGTAAACTCATAAGGAAATATTTCATTGAGACTTCGCTGAACGACGAGAACAACAGCCTGCAAAGCAAGACTTTCAAGATCCACTGTTGTTGAGCTGAGAAGGCTGCCGGAGTATTTCTTCTCTCTGACAGACCCCAGAAGACTTCCCTCGGAAGTGTAAAAACGCCCGGTTACATCCACTGAAGTGGTTCTTGTAACGAAAAGGCTGTCAATGTTGCCGTGGCTCACATCAGTGTATGGTGATGATACATCAAGGAGCATGAACATATTGATGTTAAGATCTGCGGCAATTGCCTGAAGACGTAAATTCTGATCATCCGGAGCCCCCTGATAATCAGCGTGAGACGAAGCATCAACAATTTCAAAGCGGCCGCTCTGGAGAAATACTTCCTCCGCTGCCGTCTTAAGTTCATCTGCATCGTAGTTACCTACTGCATCACTAAACACTGGAATAACGGCTATCCTGGATAAATTGGCCTCGTCTGCCACGGCGAGTAAAACAAATGAAAACAACACTGCAACGATAACTCTGCCAGTCATGGAAGATCTCCCTTCAAAGAAAACTATCTATTACGGTAAATTTATCAATCTCAGACTTGAATGAAAAGGGGGTAACCAGTCAGAAGAAGAGAACGGTAACTGCGCAGTTGCCGTAACCTGCTTCAGGAAGCTCTATTACAGTACCGGAGAGAGAATCATGTCCGGAAAGAATTCCCTCAATACTGACACCGAGAACAAGCGATTCCCCGGCAGAGTAACAATTCTCGGCCTGAAGAGTGTCTATCAGTGAGAAAAGAGCATCCCACTGATGTCTCTGAACATGAATCGTTTCTTTTGATTCCAGCGTAATTGAGATGCTGTAACCTTCGCACACCGGCATGCCGGCCAGCTGTTCAATTTGTGCGGGATATACACTCTGAACATCATCAATTGAGTCATCGCAAAAATTATCTGTGTCGCCTGAAGTAGACAAACCGTCTGAATCAGGTGTAGAACCGCCACCACCAGTCCCCCCGGATAAAGTTCCAGCAACCATGCCGAAACCCGCGGATTCCGTTGAAGAGGAACTCACGCTTCTATATAATTCCATGCCTTCCGGAAAATCTTCCTCAACCATTTCTGCTTCCTCCTGAACATCAGATAGTCCCCGGTCGCGCTGATTTGATGCCGTCCCGGAATAACCAATCGTGTAATCACCTTCCTCAAGGATCTCCATACCCGGGTCTTCCCCGGCTGATTCACAGTCTGATGCGGATAGCGCCAAATCTATTGATAACTCTTCCAGAATCTCAGGAATTTCCGACTGACCTGAAATCAGCTCATCCTGCGAAGTCTCTATTTCCTGCTCTTCACACTCACTTTCAATCATCTCTTCCATATCTTCCCTGGGAGCTTCCTGAGGAAGATCTGAAACTTCTGTAATATGAACAGTGGTGGATGTCTCCTCTACTGCTATATCGGAAAGAGATGCTACGGAACCATCCAGATAGAATATTTTCACACCTATGTATGCCGCACAGAGAGCGGCAGCAATGAACCATGTTCGTTGTGCACGCCACCATGGGATCTCCGGTTTGAGCTTCCTGCGCATGGTTTTGAAACCCGAATCACCAGGATCAACCCAGGCATCCCGCCAGACTGATTCCATCTGCTTCTGAGCTGATATCAAGCCCCTGCAACTACCGCAATTTTTGATATGATCAGAGATGCTGTCTGCTTCAGAACCGGTGAGTTCACCGTCAAACCACATCATAATGGTGTTCTTGTCTGGACAGGTCAAAGCTCACCTCCAAGCTCACTGACAACAAATGTCTTTACAGAACTTCGTGCCCTGTTCAATCTGGACATCACAGTACCTGTGGCAATATCAAGAGCTTCTGCGATTTCATCATAACTGAGTTCCTGATCGACCCGGAGAACAAATACAGATCGCAGGGCTGGAGACAGCCGTTCGACAGCCTTTTGCACCGCTGTGACCAGAAGGTCTCTGTTGGTTTCCTGAATGGCAGTGTCTGCAGTGGCAGTCTGGCCGCCTCCGCCATATCCCTCATCAAACTCTACCTCGGCACGCCTGCTTCGGGAACGGGTCAGGTTGATTGCAGTGTTGGTTACGATTCTGTACATCCATGTAAAGAAACGATACTCGGGATTGAAGTTATGCATGGCCTTCATGGCCTTTATGAACGCTTCCTGTGTAATATCCCAGGCATCATCATCACAGTTGCACATTCGTCTTGCCACCCTGAAAACCCGTTTCTCATACATTCTGACTATCTCCCCAAATGCCTCTTTATCACCCTGTACGGCTTTTTCAAGAAGCTCCGGCTCTGAAGCGGCCAATCCCGCTGTCAAAAAGTATACAAGGTGAAAGATCATTTCATTCCCCCAGGAGCGTGACTGGCAATGGGCGTTGAAAGCAACAGTACCTGTTTCTGGGCGCGTCCCTGCGTAAGCATGGTTCAGAAAAGCCCCACGGCCTAGATAGAATTCTTGGCGATTTGCGGAAAATAGTGGAACTATTTGACAATAATCTACGAGAAAAGCAAAAAAGCCAATACCAGCACGCGTCCCGGCGACAGTACGGATTATAGCCGACCGTGCGGCTTTTATGACGATGCTGCATTCTCGGTCACGCTCCTAGTCAGAAGTTGATCACCGCTCCAAGGGTGAAACCCACATCTCCATCAAATACGGCATTCTCTGCTTCAAAACTGAAAAGATAAGCGTCAACATAGGCATCAAGCAATCCAACCACCCATGCCCCGGCAGTATACCAGATGAAAGTCCGCCGCAAACTGCTGTGTGTATCGTAATTGTTCTGCCAGGAAGCCAGTCCCGTTTCCGCGTACATCTCTCTGGCGTGCTCTGCCTTGCTGTTCTCATAAAAAACAAGCCCCAGCAGCCCCAGCTCCAACGTACCGTAAAGCAGCCCTTTTACAGGCTTATCGTTGTAGAACTGCCCCCACCCGGGCAGCACAAGACTTCTGAGCATCGCTCCCTGAGGATTCCTGTACTCAATCATAGTAGAGTCCGCAACTCCCGGCTGTCGGCAGAGGAAAAGCAGAAGAAAAGCGATCTGGCTCAGATGGTAACCCCTCTCGAGGAGGTGGAAATGAATTCAGCCATTCTTCTCTTGAGTGAATCATCAGTTTCACTTGAAAGAACAGCTGCGACCTTACTGGCCATTGTGTCAGAGTTCTTGAAGAAGTAACGAAAAGAGTCTACAGCAAAAGCTATTTCCTCGTTGGAAAAGCCGTTGCGCCTGAGCCCCAGTTTGTTCACACCGATCATTCGCAGGGGCTCACCACCGGCCAGAGTGAAAGGAGTTACATCTCTGGATACCCTGAAACCACCGCCAATCATTGAGTATTCGCCGATTCTTGTGAACTGGTGAACCGGCACAACACCACCAATAATTGCCTTTGTACCGATTTCCACATGACCTGCAAGGTTCACAGAATTGGCAAGAATAACACCATCACCAATAATGCAGTCGTGAGCAACATGGCTGAAAGCCATCAGAAAACAATCTGCACCGATTACAGTTTTTCCTGTAGCACTGGTACCGCAGTTAATGTTCGCCATCTCCCGGATTACCGTTCTTGCACCAATTTCAAGAGCTGTTCTTTCGCCTGCAAATTTCAGATCCTGTGGCGGTGTACCTATTACTGCACCGGGTCCAACCTTCACATCATCCGCCAGGCTGGTAATTCCAGTTACCACAGCATGAGCATCAATAACAACCCGTTGGCCCAGTATGACCTCAGGGCCAACAACTGCATAAGGTCCGATTTTCACAGACTCTGGTGCTTCACACTGAACAATAGCCGTAGAGTGTATCATTTCTTCTCCACCAGCATCGCGGTAAGCTCAGCCTCTACTGCCACCCTGTTATCAACTTTTGCCACTCCGCGCATCTTCCACATACGCCCGCGCTTGCTGATAAGCTCAAGTTCAAAGCGGATCTGATCACCGGGCAGAATGGGTTTTCTGAACCTCACTCTGTCAATTCCACCAAAAAGAACCAGCCATCTGCCTGGATCTTCAACGGAATCGAAAAGCATCAGCCCTCCTGCCTGAGCCATGGCCTCGATGACCAGAACTCCGGGCATGATGGGGCTGCCGGGGAAGTGTCCCTGAAAAAAAGGCTCATTAATGGTGACATTCTTTATAGCAACGATGCTCTTCTCAGGCTCAATCTCCAGCACTCTGTCCACCAGCAGAAAGGGATAGCGATGCGGAAGAAGATCCATCACATCGGAGATGTCCCATTGCCTTTCGGCAAGATCAGCCCTGGAAGTTTTTATTTTTCCCGCATAAACTTTCATGATTTTTTTCACAAACTGAACATTAGAGGCATGGCCGCTTTTTGCCGCGATAACATGTCCCTGAAGCCTTATTCCAAGAAGAGCCATGTCACCGATAAGGTCAAGAACCTTGTGTCTCACCAGTTCATCGGGAAAGCGAAGCGGGCTGTCATTCATTACCCCGTCATCACCAATCACAACAGCATTCTCAAGAGTTCCGCCTTTAATCAAACCCTTTTCTTGAAGGATTTTCACATCCTGGTAGAGGCAGAAAGTTCTGGCGGGAGCGATTTCATTAATAAAACTGTCCCTTGTAATCTCAAGACTGATGTACTGGGTTCCAATATGAGGGTGATCGTAATCAAGGGTGAAACTGATCTTGAGACCGTCGTAGGGAACAACAGTAAGACTTGCCCCGTAGTACTCCAGGCTCACAGGCTCGGTAATTACAAAAAGCTTACTGGGATGCCCATGAAGGGTTTCAACACCCGCTTCCATCAGCACTTCCACATAGGATCGGACTGACCCGTCTGCAGGCTCCGGTGGCTCATCAGAACTTATTTCAATGATAGCATTATCAATTTCCAGACCGTAAAGGGCACTCAGGACATGCTCAACAGTATGAACTTCGTAGTAATTTTCCCCAAGAGTAGTTCGTCTGGCCTGTTCTTCAACCATCCGCACATTCTCCGGCAATACTTTGATCGTCGGACGCTGTTCAACATCGGTTCTTACAAAAACATAACCGGTGTCAGCAGGCGCTGGTTTAAACGTAATGGTGGACTCTTTACCCAGATGCAAACCGCAACCTGTATAAGAGACCTGCTCTTTGATAGTTGTTTGAAAACGATTCATCAGCCCTCAGTTTCTCTTTTTTTACCGGCATTCAATTCTTTAACCAGCTCAATAATCTTCGGTAGCCTTGATACTGCGGCGCCAAGCCTGAGAGTCTCCATATGAGGTCTTGCCGGATTACCCGAAACAGTAACACCGGAATCCACATCCTTTGTAACACCGGATTTGGCCGCAATAACAGCACCGTCATTTATTACAATATGTCCACCGACACCCACCTGTCCGCCGAAAACAACACCGTTACCGATTACCGTACTTCCAGCAATTCCAGTCTGGGCGGCAATAAAACACCCTTTACCTATGCATACATTATGAGCGACCTGGATGAGATTGTCCAGCTTTGTGTGATCTCCTATTTTTGTACTACCGGTAACAGCTCTGTCTATAGTGCAGTTGGCTCCTATTTCAACATTGTTACCGATAACAACATTTCCGTTCTGCGGAATTTTTTTGTGTTCGCCTCCGGCAGCAGGAACGAAACCGAAACCGTCACTTCCGGTAACCGTACCGGAATGAATGATGACATTGTTTCCAATGAAAGTTCCCGCAAGAAGAGTCACGGAGGGGTAAATAAGACAATCGTTCCCAAGAATAACACCGGGGCCCAGCACCGACCCGGAACCAATTCTGCAGTTGTCTCCCACGACGCAGTCTCTGTCAATAACAACAGATGGACCAATTTGAACATTCTCTCCGATATTCGAAGCAGGATGAATGACCGCTGAAGAATGCAGGCGGCTGAAGCCGGAGGAACGATCAGGCTTAAAGAGGTGAAGTACCTTTCTGAAACCATCGTAGGCGTCATCAACAAGAAGAACACATTCAGCTGCAGTTTCAACCGGATTGGAAACAATAACAGCGACAGCATTGGTACTACCCAGATACCCGGCGTACTTCGCGCTGCCGCAGTAGCAGATATCAGCGGGACCGGCATCCTGAATAGCCGAGACGCCAGTGATCACAGTATCAGGGTCACCTGAGAGAATTTCCCCATCAATGTGGTCAGAAATTTCTTCTAGCGTAAACGAATCAGTCATTGCCACTCATTACCCTGTCAATCACCTTGTCTGTAATGTCCACAGAAGCCTCTGCATATACAACCTGACCTGCGGAGGCATCCAGAACAAGCTGTATGCCCTCCTCGCTGGCAATGTCCATTACAGCCTCGTTGATAGCAGCAATAATGGGATTAACCAGCTCCTCATTGCGCCTTTCCATAAGGCCTTCGGGGCCGAAGATGCTGGAAAGGTATGATTCTATCTGTATTTTCTTTTCCTCAAGAAGGGCTTCCTTCTCCTGTCTTCTCTCAGGACTCATCATAAGGGTTCTGGAAAGATCCTCCTCAAGAAGATCGATTTCCTCCTGAAGAGAATCCACATGGAGCTCCCATTCGTCCATCTCGGTCTCAAGAAGCTCTCGTGCATCAGTAACCTCCCCGAGGGATTCAAACACCTGGTCGGAATCAAAAACGGCAATAGTCTGCCCCAGCAATAAAGCTGGAAGAACCAGAAAGGCCAGCAATTTCATGTTTACTCCAATCAGAAAGACGCTCCCATCTGGAAATGTGGTTCCCAGCCGGGTTCCGGCCCTTCAAAGCCATATGCATAATCCAGTCCCATAACACCAAGCATGGGAATTTCAACCCTGATACCCAGGCCGGCTCCCCGGTTCAGGGATGAGAGATCCATGTCGGACCAGCCCTCCCAGGTGTTGCCGGCATCTGTGAATACCGCAAGCTGCAGCTGATCAATTATTCTGAATCTGTACTCCGCACTGAGAATAAGCATTGTTCTACCACCAACAGTTTCATATCCGTCAGCTGCATTGATCTCTCTGCTGCCATAACCCCTGACGCCGTAGAATCCGGTTCCACCAAGCTGGAATAATTCGTATACCGGCGGGGTTTCTCCTCCGAAACCGGAAATCGTTCCCATTCTGCCTCTGAGAGTAAGGAAAAATTTCCACCACA
This sequence comes from Candidatus Sabulitectum sp., assembly GCA_023139045.1. Lineage (GTDB taxonomy): Bacteria > Fermentibacterota > Fermentibacteria > Fermentibacterales > JCC-6 > Sabulitectum. Next base: position 18,893 of record JAGLOJ010000082.1, on the reverse strand, counting down.
CCGGAACATGCCATGTGGAATCGAAGAGATATTTCTGAAACCCAATGTCTCCGCCTAAAAAGCCTCCGGTAAGATCAAGACTTACAGTATTTTTTGATCCTTCTCCGGGGAATACTCTTCTGTCCTGGCTGTCACGGGTAAAAGACAGTCTTACTGAACTGTCCCAACGGGGCCAGTCTGTATCGTTGAGGATGTAGTAGTAGCTGTCGGGATCATCAGTTATGTCAAACACATTGACCTTTTCAAGAGTGTATCTGATACTGGCTGAGGTGAAATCAATCCACGGCAGAGGACGACCTACAACAATAGAGCCACCAGTGCGTTTTCTGCCGTATTCACTGTAGTTGCTGGTTGTGTGATACAGCTCACCACCAAGAGTCAGCGGAGTGTCGCGGAACCAGGGCTCTGTAAAACTGAGTTTTATGTTCTGAATTGTTTTTGAAAATTCATAAGTTGCACCGAGATTCTGCCCCCGTCCGAAAAAGTTTGTTTCAGCCACTTCTAAATAGCCGCTGAATCCATCTGTAGCACTGTAATTAGCACCTATTCCAAATTTTCCAGTGGTTTTCTCGTCAACCTCAAGAACCATATCCACATCCGGAGACCCCTCAATGGCACGAAAATCAGGAATAACATCGTTGAAGTAGTTAAGGTAGTAGACATTTCTCAATGAACGCATCAGAGCAGATCTTCTGAAGAGGTCCCCGGGAACCACTGTAAGCTGTCTGCGGATGACATTATCATAAGTGCGGGTGTTGCCTATAATCTCCACCTCACGAATGTGAGCCCTCTCCCCCTCCCGAACTGCAAAATGGATATTGACTATTGAGTCGGCTTCCACAGACGGCTCCATTGCAGGAGATACACCTGCATAGAAATATCCACGATCCTGGTAAGCGGAATAGAAGGTTTCAAGGGTCTTGTCTATATCCTCCATAGAGTACGCTTCACCTTGCTTCATCTCGCTGAAGGATAAAAGCAGAGAATCGGACAGCTCTGTATTTCCACCTACGGAAACACCTCCGAAAACCTTGTAAGGCCCTTCAAATACAGAAATATCAATGTGGAAGTGATCTTCATTGTCGGAAAGGAGATACCTGTCAGTACCTGTAATCATGGCATCGGGATAACCATGGTTGTGGTAATATCCTGCAATTCGACCCAGATCCTCTTCAAACTGCAGAGGCTTCAGCTTGCCGCTTCTCCAGAAGCTGTCCTGCTTTGTCTTCATCTCACTGCGGAGATCTTCATCTGAGAAGGCAGAGTTCCCGGAGAAGGCTATCTCACCCACCCGGACATCCGGTCCCTCTTCACAGACAAACACAAGTACCCGACGGCCATCAGGATCTGATTCATCCCAGTGATGAGTCACCTCAGCAAGATGTCTGTTATCGTCAGCATACATGCTCAGAATCAAATCAACTGCCCGGTCGATGTCATTGATGGAGACTGTCTGACCGGGAAAGATCGCCAGAGTGTCAAGCAGATCACCCTCCTTTAAACACCCCGAATTTTCTATTTCAAGGCTGGACAGGATAGGATTCTCGCTTACAATTATTGTAAAATCAGCATTACCGCCTGTTGAGTCCGCAAGAACCTCGATGTCGGTAAAGTAGCCCAGACTGAACAGATCCCTGACCCCCTGTGAAAGAGTCGATGGATAGAAAACACTTCCGGTGAAAATACCAAGTGTACGGACTATCAATGAATCCGAGACGTAAGTGTTACCTTCCACTGTTACACTGGAAACGGGAACGGAAAATGCCACACCGGCCAGTAAAAAAAACAGAAAAATAGTTAATTTCATACATTCACCTCCACAGCGGAACAGTTGACCTTCGCCTCGTTCTCAGAGGTAAATGAAAGAACATCACCGTTTCGCCTGGCGCTGACTTTTCTGCCTCCGGAAAGTTCCCCGGAAACAAGTAAATCGGTAAGAGGATCTTCAAGAAGTCTCTGGATTGTCCTTCTCAGATGCCTGGCTCCTGCCTCGCGGCTGAATCCGCTTTCTGTAAGAAGATCAAGAGCCTCGTTTTCGATCACAAGTTCAATATCCAGTTCAAGCAGCCTTTCGAGAATCTCGGTAAGCTGCATTTCTACAATTTTTCTGATATCGTCTCTACTCAAGGAATTATAAACTATCACACTATCAAGCCGATTCATAAACTCGGGAGGGAAAAGTGATCTGGCAGCATTCAAAATGGCATCCGCCTCTGAATCAGAATTTTCTCTCAGGAATCCAACAGTCCCGCTGCTGCTGATACTGCGTTGTGAAAGATTACCGGTCATGATAATAATGGTGTTACTGAAATCAATTTTCCTCCCGTAACTGTCAGTCATGGTTCCGTAATCCATCACCTGCAGGAGCATGTTGTAAACATCAGCATGGGCCTTTTCAATTTCATCAAGGAGTACAACAGAGTAGGGTCTTCTACGAACCTTCTCCGTGAGCTGCCCGCCGTCATCATAACCCACATATCCCGGGGGGGCACCAACCAGTCTTGATCCGGAGAAACCCTCTCTGTATTCTGACATGTCAATACGGATCAGAGCATTCTTGTCTCCGAATACCTGTTCTGCCAGAATTCTCGCAGTCTCAGTCTTTCCAACGCCGGATGGTCCAAGGAAGAGGAAACAGCCGGTTGGTCTTCTGTTGCTTCTGAGTCCCACACGTCCCCGTCTGATAGCATTTGCAATGTGCTTGATCGCAGGTGCCTGGCCGATTATGCTCTTTGCCATGCGATCCTCAAGATCGGAAAGCCTGGCAGTCTCGCTTTCACCTACCCTGCTGATGGGAATTCCTGTCATCTCTGCAACAACTGCTGCCACATCATCCTGTGAAATTTCCACAGGTGGCAGACTGTCGATCCAGTGGTTGCGGGAATCCTCGAGTGCTTTCTCCAGTCGGAGCACTTCCTCGGTAAGTCTGGTAACCTCTCCAAGGTTTCGTTTGTCTCCTGCAACATCCACCTTATGCCTCATATCCAACAGCCTGTCATGAAGTATAATCAGTGATTCAGGCGGGCTTGATGCTCTGGCGTGTGCTCTGGCTCCGGATTCATCCATAACATCAATAGCCTTATCAGGCAGGCGTCTTCCACTGATGTACCTGTGAGCCAGAATTGCACAGTTCTTGAGGCTTTCCGGAGGGAAAATTGCATTGTGATGTCTCTGATACCTGTCTTTCAATCCCTCAAGTATCTCCACTGTGAGTTCTACGGAAGGTGGATCAACGGGAACAGGCTGGAATCTTCGCTCAAGAGCCCCATCTTTTTCTATCCTTTTTCTGTACTCATCAAGAGTAGTGGCACCAATGCATTGGAATTCACCCCTGGCAAGAGCCGGCTTCAGCAGATTGGCGGCATCAATTGCGCCCTCTGCCCCTCCGGCACCAACTATTGAGTGGATCTCATCAATGAAGAGAATAACATTCCCGTCTTCCTTGATCTCTCGAAGGAGAATTTTCAGTCGTTCTTCGAATTGTCCCCGGTACTTTGTGCCTGCAAGGATGGACGCCATATCCAGAGCCATTATCCTTTTCCCATAAAGGGGTAGAGGAACCCTGCCGGAAAGTATTCTGAGAGCAAGCCCCTCAACTATTGCCGTTTTTCCAACTCCCGGTTCTCCGATCAACACAGGATTGGACTTTTTTCTTCGGCACAGAACCTGAACAATCCTGTCTATTTCCGCGGATCTGCCGATCACCGGGTCGAGCCCGCTCTCTGAGCCCAGAAGAGTAAGGTCTCTGCAGAAATAATCCAGAGCTGAAGTCACTTTTTCCTGCTCGGAGGGTCGTTTGTCTCCCGATGCCTTAAGGGTGTCAAAGAGCTTATCGTAGTTAACCCCGTACTGCCAGAGCATCGCAGATGATTCACTGTCAATCCTGGACAGGGCAAGAAGAAGGTGTTCGGTTGAAATGGAAACTGCATTCAGTTTTGCCGCCTGTACCTTTGCGTCAGCAAGTATGGATCTTGAACGATGGCTCCAGGTTAGATTTGTTCTGTCGACCGAGTTGCTGGAAACAGGTCCGTGACGCAGATTTGCTCTGAGTTGAGAACGCATCTCCCCGGTCTTTATGTTAAGACTCCTCAGAAGCGCAGCGGCCCCGGAACCGTCAATACTGAGAATGGCATAAAGAATAAACTCACTGCCAATCTCTCTTCTGCCGGAACGGGCAGCTTCCGCCCTTGCTTCAATAAGAGCTTTCCTGGCTCGGTCAGTATGCTGTTCAGGCAAGGATGCCCCTTTCTTCTTTAACCTTTATAATGAGACTGATTCGATAAGGAAGAATATAGTAATTCATCTTCCTTCCGAATAGGATATTTTTCAACTACTCATCCTCACTTAAAATACCTGAGCTCAGAAAAAACCTTCGATGAACCGCTGAAGCCAGATCCTGACTGTGGGTAGCCAGAATAAACGAGCGTCTCCCCTCTTCAGCCAGTTCCATTATCAGCTTTTCCACTTCCGCACTTGTATCAGTATCAAGATTTCCCGTGGGTTCATCTGCGAGAATCACATCAGGTTTCATTATTACTGCCCGGGCAATTGCAGCCCTCTGCCTTTCACCGCCGGAGACTCTGGACGGGAAATGCGAAGCCCTGTGTATGATTCCCACCCTTTCCAGAAGTCTTTCTGCCTTTTTCCCCGCTTCTTCGTCGCTCTCTCCGGCAATCAGACACGGCATCATCACATTCTCCTTCAGGGTAAACTCCTCAAGAAGATGATGAAACTGAAAGACAAAACCAATCTTCCGGTTCCTGAGTTCAGCTCTTTTCCGGCTGCTCAAAGCCCAGCCATCCTCACCGCAGATAAAGACTTTTCCTTTCTCCGGCCTTTCAAGAAGTCCCAGCGCGTGGAGCAGAGTACTTTTGCCGGAGCCGCTGGGCCCCGTTACTGCAACAACCTCACCGACTTTGATTGTTAAATCTGCACCCTTCAGAACCTTAATTGAAGAATCAGCACTGCCGTAAGAACAGTGGATGTTCCTTGCTGAAAGAACAATTTCTTTATTCATATCTCAATGCATCCGATGGAGAGCGGGAAAGTGCGGAAAGCGCCGGAAAAACAGAAACAACAAGACACACCAGAATTGTACTCAGAGTTACAACAAGTGCTGTTGTCACAGGAAACACACCAGGCAGTACATCTATCCAATACACAGTTCCGTCCAGTCTTATGGGAAAGTATCTGTTAACAGCAAAAATCGAGATCCAGGAAAAAACAAGACCGATAACCGCCCCGCTGCCTCCCAGTATAAAACCTCTGAGAATTGAAATTCGAAAAACTCCTGAAGGAGCAAGCCCCATGGCTCTCATTACTCCAATATCCCGCCGGTGTTCCAGCGCGATCATAGTAAGGGCACTTGAAAGATTCAAAAGAGCAACTACGGTGATCAGGGCAAGCACGATTGTCATAGCTATTCTCTCCAGCCCCAGAGCCTTGAAGAGATTCCCATGAAAGGCAAGAAAGGGGATACAGCTCATGTACACAGGCCAGCCGCCGCCCACATACTCCTCATAAAGAGCAGAATTCAGCATTTCTGAAACCACTACAGGATCACTTCCACTCGAGACATATGCCCCCAGGCTTGTTAGTTCTCCATGGGCGCTGAAAATGTTCCTTGCGATATTCAGAGGAAGTACAACAAGAGAACTGTTGTATTCCTCTATGCTGAAATCCCCCACACTGTCTACGGCAAGAGTCACTATTGTATCCACAAGAACCCGACCCATTCCCGAAATCTCCACACCGGCAGTGGAGGCAATTCTTATCTCATCCCCTGCCTCAACATCCAGTTCCCGGGCAAGATCCATACCGATGATCAACCCTTCCGAGGTACAGCCACGCACCATTGCACCTGAAACGGTACCGGGAGCTCCACTAACAACCGCCGGTTTCTCCAGCACCCCCTCAACATGAGTAATACCGGGGATCTCAGCAGCAATGGACTGAACTGCTCCAAGGTCGAAATCATCCATATACACCCCGCCAGGCACATAAATGTGCAGTGGCGGATTCATGGCGGTAAGACCTGAAGCAATAGCTTCTGTAAAACCTCCCATGAAAGCCTGAAGTATCACCAGAGCAGCAACACCGATGGCAACACCTGCTACAGACAGTGCGCTGACCATTCTCACTACAGTGGAATTGGCATTACTCCAGACATGTCTTCGGGCAAGAGCCCATAACAGTTTCTGTTTCATTGCTCCCTTCGAAGGTGGGGAAACAGAATTGTATCTCGAATGGACACGGCGTCAGTAAGAACCATCACAAGTCTGTCTACTCCTATGCCGAGTCCACCGGATGGTGGCATACCCACCTCAAGTGCATAGAGGAACTCTTCATCCACAACACCGGAACGATGCATGCTCTGTGCCGCCTGTTGTTCAAGGACTTCCCGCTGATAGACGGGATCGTTCTGCTCGCTGAATGCGTTGGCCAGTTCAAGACCGGCAATAAATGCTTCAAACCTCTCTGAGATCCTCGGGTCATCAGCCTTCTGCTTTGCCAGAGGAGAGAGCTCTACAGGGTAATCAACCACAAAACTGGGCTGAATAAGACCCGGGGTTACATAATGATCAAAGAGTTTATCCAGCAGTGTGGGTCTGTCTTTGATGTCATCCCCCAGCCCCAGCGCAGCAGCCAGAGCAGACAATCTTTCAGCATCCCAGTCAAACAGATCCTCTCCGCTTTTCTCGTGGAGAGTGGGAACAAAAGGAACCCGCTTGAACGGTGGAGTAAGGTCAATTTCATGCCCTGCAAACTGAATTACAGGTCCAACCCCTGCAGCTCTGGCTGCTGCCTGAACGATGTCTTCAAATCGGGTCATCATTCCGTTGTAGTCAGTCCAGGCCTCATAAAGTTCGAGCTGGGTGAATTCGGGGCTGTGCGTTCTGTCCACTCCCTCGTTTCTGAAATCCTTGCCAATCTCGTACACACGGTGAATTCCTCCGGCAACAAGTCTTTTCAGGTAAAGCTCTGTGGCAATTCGGAGGTAGCAGTCCTCGTCCATGGAGTTGTAGTGGGTCACAAAGGGGTCTGCTGCCGCACCACCGTATATCTGCTGCAGCACCGGAGTCTCCACCTCAAGAAAATCATCGGAATCAAGATAGCTTCTTATTGCGGAAACTATTCTGCTTCTGGCGATGAATCTGTTCTTCGAATTCCAGTTCAACATAAGATCAATGCATCTGTGCCTGTAGATGAAGTCGGGATCGCTCACCGCGTCATGCACTTCTCCGTCTGCATCGGTCTTAACTACAGGCATGGGGCGAACAGCCTTTGCCAGAAGCACAAGGGTTCCCACCCTTACAGACAGCTCATCGGTGCGGGTAACAAAAAGGGCTCCGCTTACCCATATAATGTCACCAAGATCAAGTTTCCCAAGAAGCTCCCATCCGGCCTCATCAAGATTCTTCTTGTTGATGAAGAGCTGAATTCTTCCCGTGGGGTCTGTGATGTCACAGAATACGGTCTTCCCATGCTTCCTGTTTGCCATAATTCTGCCGCTGGTGCAAAGCACCTCTTCCGTCTCGCCGGTAGCTCGAAGAGCTTCTACAGGCAACCTCTCCGGTGTGTGCGGAGGATAAGGAGCAACACCCATTTCTCTTATGCCGGCAAGTTTTTCAAGCCTGTTGTGTATGAATTCGTTTTCTTCAATTGCCATGTTACTTACTCTTTCTTAGATATTCTTCTATGAACTCCTGGATGTTTCCTCCAAGGAAACCATCAACATCTGATATTTCACTGCCGGTTCTGTGATCCTTAACCATCCGGTACGGGTGGAGTACATAGGAGCGTATCTGGTGCCCCCAGGAAACATCACTTTTGGTGTTTTCCAGTTTCTCCCGTTCCTTCCGGCGCTTTTCTTCCTCCAGCTCATACAATCTGGCGCGAAGAACTTTCCATGCAAGCTCACGATTTCTGTGCTGACTTCTTTCATTCTGACAGGAAACAGCTATCCCGGTCGGCATGTGTGTCAATCGGACTGCACTGGAGGTTTTGTTGATGTGCTGTCCCCCGGCACCGCTGGCACGAAAAACATCGGTTCTTACATCGTCAGGGTTGATGTCCACCTCTATGGAATCGTCCAGATCCGGCAGGGGAAAAACAGAGGCAAAACTGGTATGCCTTCTGTTGGCTGGATCAAAGGGGCTCCGCCTGACAAGCCGATGAATTCCCTTCTCCGCATGAAGATACCCGAAAGCGTAGGGTCCTTTCACTGAAAGAACAGCCTCTCTCATGCCAAAAGTCTCACCGGGTGATGTATCAAGCACAGTAACCTCGTAGCCCTGCTTCTCTGCCCAGTAGATGTACATCTTCATGAGCATCTCAGTCCAGTCATGGCTGTCCACGCCACCGGCACCGGAACGGATTGTAAGAATGCAGTCTGAGGCGTCATGCTCTCCTGAAAGCATCTGACGGAATTCGAGCAGATCCAGGCTTTTCAATACTTCACCAAGGCGGATCCCGGCATCGATCCTGATACCGATATCATCCTCAAGCTCAAGCAGTTCAAGAGCAGCTCCAAGGTCTTCCACTTTTACTGCAAGCTTTCCCAGAGGATTGGTCCAGTTCTGAACTTTTTTCAATTGTGAAATGGTATCAAGAGCCTTGTTCCTGTTGTTCCAGAAACCCTCTTTTGTCATCTCAAGTTCGAATTCTTTTTCTTTTTTTAAAAGGGTAACAAGGTCAAAGACGCTCCATGAGCAGATGAGCGCGCTCATCTGCCCCACGGATCTCCGTGACAAGCTCTTCGTGTGTCATTCTTCCTCCATAGCAGATTATAAGTGAGGGCAAGTATAATACATCAAGCCCCGGACAGGGGTCAATTCTTCACTGTTGATCCTGCCTGACAATCACGAAGTCTGCCAGGTCAGAAGAAAACTCCTCGCCTTCAGCCAGCACTGTTACCGTAAGATAAGAGTCTGAAGAAATCTGATCGGGAATACCGGAATGAAAATCGCTGTGGAAGCTGCCGCAGACAAACACAACCTGATTATCAAGAATCGATCTGGCCATTACAGCGTCCTTAAGAAGCTGCGCCCGGTAAAGATTTTCAGGAGCAACCGGCATGCCGTGCATCTGATCCCCTATTGCGTCCATAGTGGCCAGAAACATTTCTTTGTAAAATACATTCGATGAATCCACAGACATGCCCTCAAAACCGGGCTCTGCAAGGACAGCGGCAAAACCGCCCCGGGCAACCATGGCTGCATACATCCGGGGAACATTTGCAGCAATTACCCGAAAACCGTTTTCCCTGGCGAAGTCAACCATGGGAGCGTAATCCGACTGGTAATTACCCCAGGGCCTCGCACCCTCTAGAAACACATCCTCAGACACCTCGCCAGCGAGATATTCATCAAGAAGAGGCTGTACATCCGTCTCAAGCATCTCAAGAGCCAGTACTCTCTCCCCGGATGCCAGAGCCTCCCAGATGAACAGTTCCCATTCATGGGCAAAAGAGTCATCATGCTTCTCGCCGATAAAAACTATATCAACTCCCTGAAGAGTTTCAATCATTGCCTCAACAGTTACCACATCAGCACCACTGTGAATTACTCCAGCGGGAACCGCTGTTATCGCACATATCGCACACATCACCGTGAAAAGCACCATTTCCACTCCTTGCAAAACAATCATCTCCGGAGGTTTCTCCTCTGGGAATCAATTACAAAGCCAATAAAAATACCTGCGAAGTAACATAGCAGGTCAGACCATTTAAAACCGAATCCCAGAATCAGTCCACCAGGCCCTGTATTCCGAACAGAGTTGATCCAATCCGCCTGGTAAAGCTGACTGAATTCTACGGCAAAAGAAATTATCAGTGACAAAAACATCAGCTCTTTTGCTCCTGCTCCCGGTGAAACAAAAGCCAGCAAAAGGTAAAGAGCCAGAGCCCACAGAGTGTCACCTGCATAATTCTGAACAAACTGAGGAAGAACAGAGGCATAACCGGACCTTGAGAAAAGACCGGCTGCAACAACCAGAATGAAGAGAAAAAACAGCCTTGTTCTGCTTCTTCGCATAATCTCCAATCAGTTCTGATTATGAATTGTCATATCAGAATCCTCATGCTCCGGAAATTCAGGATTCTTCATCCATCGGTTCCGGGAAAAAGAAGCCTTCTGCATCTCAATTATCAACAGAGCATCCAATCTATTTCCTCCGGAATCTTCTGCCAGCCTTCAGAAGCTCAAATACAGCAAGGAAAATCGCAGTTGATCCGGCAATACACAACCAGTCAATCAATCCGAGAGGAGCAAAATACAGAAATCCCGCAAGAACTGGAATATTCACAAACAAAAGGATCAAGCCTGCTGAACCGGCAATTGACCAGAGCAGAATACGGTTGGTGAAAAAATTCCTGTTGAAGATGGATTTGTAGTAAAACCTTCTGGAAAGAACATTGACGAACTGGCAAAATGCGATTGTCAGGTAGGCAAGGGTTGTGGCTCTCATGTAGTTCACTGTTGATGCCTGCCCGCTGAGGAAAGTTATTCCTTCTCTGATACCGCTGTATGCGTAGTTGCCGAAAGCAAGTAAACCGATCAGGGCTCCCAGAAGAAGAACCTCTATTGAAGTTTCCTTATTCATAATGTGGGCTTCAATATCTCTTGGCGCTTCCCGCATGATGCTTTTTGAAGAGGGGTCAAAGGTCAGGAATGTAAGAGGCAGCACTTCTGCGAGAAGGTCAATTGCCAGGATCTGAATTGCCAGGATGGGAATGGCCCAGTCACCCATTGAAACTGCAACCAGACCCAGAATAACAACACCAAGTTCCGCTGCATTGGTGGTCATTGAGGCAAGTACTGTTTTCTTGAGGTTGGTGTAGATCGTACGGCCCTCCTGCACTGCGAACACCAGAGATGTGAAGCTGTCATCAAGAAGAATTAGCTCCGCTGCTTCCTTGGATACATCAGTGCCTGTAATACCCATGGCAACTCCGATATTTGCCTTCTTCAAGGCAGGGGCGTCGTTAACGCCGTCGCCGGTAACAGCAACAACTTCACCCTGATCCTCCAGAATCGTCACAATGCGTAGCTTGTGCTCGGGGTTCACCCTGCTGAAGACGATGGCTTTCCCCCCTGCAAGAATATCACCAAGCTCCCGATCATCCATGTTCTCAAGATCAACACCTGTGTATACAAGAGGATCACCATCCCGGGAAAGACCAATCTCCCGGCCAATTGCCCTTGCGGTAATGGCATGGTCGCCTGTCATGATAATTACCCGGATCTTAGCCTCGTGACAGGAAGCGATGGCTTCTTTCACTCCCTCTTTGGGAGGGTCCATCATGAAAACAAGTCCGAGGAAGACAACATCCTTCTCCACCGATTCCATTGAGTAATCAGATCCGTCGTTTTCCAGAGGTCGGAAAGCGATGGCAAGTACCCTCAGTGCCCGGTCTGAATACTCTTCATTCAGCCTGGTAATCTCTTCAATGTCATTTTCTGTAATTGGAACGGATTTTCCGTCGCGGTAGATAAACTTGCTCACAGAAAGAACACTTCCAGTAGCACCCTTCATTGCAAGCTGGTGCTTGTCACCGAACTGCCTTACAGAACTCATTCTCTTTCTCACCGCGTCGAACGGGAATTCTTTTATCTCAGGGTTCTCCTGATCCTCGATAGGGCTTCTTGTGCCCACCTTTGTTGAAAGAGTAATAAGAGCGGCCTCTGTGGGGTCGCCAATGGGATACCAGCTGGCATGATCGTTATCAGGCTCGTGAATCTCCGCATTGGAGGCCATAGTACCGGCATCAAGCATGATCTCCATCTGCCCGATCTGATCCCCGGTAAGCTTGCTGCCGTCACTGTGATGTATGCTTCCTTCAGGCTTGTAACCCAGACCTTTCACAGTGTATTCAGAGCCGTTAAACCACAGCCCGGCCACAGTCATTTCATTCTTGGTAAGAGTTCCTGTTTTATCGGTACAAATCACAGAGGTTGAACCCAGAGTTTCAACACTGGGCAGGTTCTTCACAACCACCTTCCGGTCAGCGAGTCTTTTACTGGCGGCACTGAGGGCAACTGTAACCTGAGCGGGAAGAGCCTGCGGCACCGATGCAACAGCGATTCCCAGAGCATAAATGAGGCTGTTAACAACGGTAAAACCCTGCTGAACCCCCACGAAAAACAGCACACCACTTAGCAGTACAACCACTGCTGTCAGCCACTTGGCGAGAATATTCAATTCCATCTGAAGAGGAGACAAAGCCGTAACTGTTTCAGAGGTCATCGAGGCGATCTTGCCCATCTCTGTGTTCCTGCCGGTACGGACCACAACACCTCTGGCACTTCCGGCAGCGACTGTTGTACCGGTGAAGGCCATGTTGTGTCTGTCTGCCAGAATAACATCCCCGATAATCGGTTTCGTGTCTTTCTCCTGGGGCATGGATTCACCGGTAAGAGAAAAGTCATTTGTCCGGAGGCTGTACGCTTCAAGCAATCTGATGTCTGCGGGAATCTTGTCTCCGGCTTCCACTTCAACGATGTCTCCCGGAACCAGATCAGACTGCGGCAACTCGGTAAGCTGACCGTCCACAATAACTTTTGCAGGTGATTTGATCAGAGCTTTCAGCTTCTCAAGTATCTTGCCCGCCTTGTACTCCTGAACAAAACCGATAACAGCATTGACGAGTACGATGATGAACATCACCGCACCATCCTGATAGCTTCCAACGGCAATTGAAATTACACCTGCTACAATAAGAACGATTACAAGAAGTTCCTTGAATTGAGAGAGGAACACCAGCCACTTGGGAACCGGCTTCTCAATGACTATCTCGTTGGAACCATGCTCGCGTCTCCAGGCTGCAGCCTTTTCTCTCGGAAGACCGTTTCTGCTTGAATTAAGCTCTGCGAGAGCCTCAGCAGGTGATAGTTTGTAGAAATCAGTGTGTTTCAATGTTCTTCCATTCATTTATTTTGTATTGAAAAATTGTTCATTCTACTGGAATAATTTTCTTCATTCTTCTGTATCGGAAAACACCCATAACCAGGGTCAAAAAACTGAAACCGACAAGAACAACTCCCAATGCAATGTGAAAGAATGATGAAGGGAACAGTTTTACAACAGTCGCTCCACTGGCAAACAGCATTATGGCTGTTCTGGCGTAAGAAAGAAATGTGCGCTCATTTGCCAGAGAAGTCCTCTCTCTGGCAAGCCTGTCCCGCTCTGAAGAATCATGCTTCATCACGGTGTCATTCGCTGCATCAGAAGTCATTCACCCTCATTCCCTGTAAGTGTTTTAAATTCTCCTTGAAGCATGGAGTATACCGCATGATCAACAAAATGATCATAAAGCCACTCTTCCTGACGAAGAATTCCTTCGTACACCATACCCACCCTTTCGGCAACTGCTCTGCTTGACTTATTATCGGCAGCGCATCTTATCTCTATCTTGTTAAGATTCATCTCCTGAAAACCAATCTTCAGAAGCTGTTCGACTGACTTTGTCATAAGCCCCGAACCGGCAAACTCTTCCCCAAGCCAGTAGCCAATCTCAGCATTTCTGTTCGACCAGTCAATTGGATGAAATCCGATAACTCCGGCGGAAATACCTTGAAACTCAATGAGATATTGTGGACCTCTCCCCTTTTCGTGCTGATCAATTGTTCTGCTGATGAAGTCGGAAGTATCCGCAACAGCAGTCACTCCGTCCACCCACGGAAGCCATTTCCGCAGGTATTCCATGTTTCGGCGAACAAGCTGGAATATCCCTGCCGCATGCCCCTGATTCAGCATTACAAGTTTCAGATCATCGTCGATTGTAAAACTCTGATAAGCCACAATTCCTCCGTTTGAAAATTCACAGTGAAATATAGCGTGGAAACCGTCTAAATCCGACAGTATTCTCAATCCGGAAGCAGCAGTATGCGGTGATACATTTCTGTATAACATCCAGACACTGCCATGGAATGAAACAAATACCTGCTTCCGGGAAATGATATATTGGCTTGGAATTCGAGAACATCACGCCTGATTAATTTCGGCGGTACAGCATGGTTAACAAAGCAATGGGATTCAGAGAATGCCTGTATATTGGACTTCTTTCCATCCTCTGGGGTGCATCCTTTTTCTTTATCAAACTGGCTCTCCGTGAAATAACTCTGTTAACAATAGTTCTGCTCAGGGTTGGAGTATCAGCAGTTATACTCACCACACTGGTCTATGCTTCAGGAAAAAGAATGCCGACTTCCCCCGGCGTCCGGGCTGCTTTCTTTGCAATTGGCGCCCTGAACAACCTTATCCCCTTCAGTCTGATAATCTGGGGTCAGCAGCATGTGGAAAGCTGTATAGCCTATATTCTAAATGCTTCAGCTCCCGTATTCAGCGTAATTCTCGCCCACTATCTTACCTCTCTCCGGGCAGGGTAACAGGCGTGGTCCTGGGGCTGACTGGTGTAAGCATCCTCATCGGGTTTGACGGGCTTCAATCTTCCGAACTAAGGCTCGCAGGACAGGTAGCAATGCTGGGAGCCGCACTGTGTTATGCATTCGCTGCTATCTACGGCAGAAGATTCAGAGGAATGCCCCCCGCTCGTAATTGCCTCCGGAGTCCTCACAGGAGCCACTGTAATGATGATTCCACTTGTGTTTCTTATTGAGGAACCCTTTGCCCTTCGACCGGGAACTGTAACTGTTGCGGCGCTTTCAGGATTGACCCTGCTCAGCACAGCCCTCGCTTACGTCATCTACTTCAAAACCCTGGCTCTTACCGGCCCGACAAATCTTCCGCTGGTAACTTTCCTGATCCCGGTTAACGCAGTTTTCCTTGGAGTAGTGGTGCTTGGTGAAAGCCTTGAATGGAGTGCAATAGCCGGAATGATATTCATCTTGGCAGCTCTTGCGGTAACCGATGGAAGGTTATTCAGACGCCGTTGAGTTGTCCGGTTTGCTTCTGTATTTAAGATGTTCTTCTCTGACATTAAGGACTTCGCCAAAACGCTTTGCCATAGCTTCTGAGTACTTACGGCGCCCACACTCATAATCACTAACCATGTTCTGACGAATTCCAAGCTTTTCTGCAAGCTGAGCTTGGGTCAGCCCTGCCTTCAATCTTGCACCTGCAAGAATATTGGCAATACGGTTCTTTTCCATTTCCTTCCAGAACTCGGTGTTTTCTACAGAGAGATAGGTATCCCTGTCTTCATCTGCAAGGACAGTAACCTCATACTTCTTTTTTATCCAGGCAAGCAATTCATCAATGTGCTCACCATGAATCGATAACTCAATATGGGGCTTTTTCACGAGAGCCAACATAATACACCTCAATCGATATTTCATTTTTGTAGCATGTCCAGCATGCAACATATTTATATGTTAAATGACAGTGGTAACGATTACCAGCCAGGGGGGAGAAATTGTGCCAGCTTTTTTGCACCGGTCCGTCTAATTGAAGATCAGCAATCAATAAGAACAGAAGCTTTTGAACGCTTAACGGCAACTTGTTCAAACCGCGAGCAACCTTCTTTTTGACTATTACTTCATATTTCATCGTGGTTATATTATAACCAACCACATAGATCTTTACAAGTTATATTCGAGCGATCTCACTAAGACTGAGAATTCCCGACATATCTCGCGGTCCAAGCAGAAGAAAAACACCTCTTAGAACTTCACCCAGTCTTTCGGGAGACAGAGTGCCGATCTTTCCCACAAGATCCTCTTTGTTCACAGTGGAAACCTGAGAGATATTCGCAACACACTCTTTTGGTAGATTGGCTTCACCTTCTGAGAGCAATACATTACCAGGCGCCCCTGCAAGCTTCAAATTCGAGGAAAGAGCACACATAACCACAGTTTTGATCCTGCTCAAGTTAAACAGATCGCTCTGAATCACAATATGCGGATGTCTGTAGCCTGGTTCTGATCCTCGGGGTACTCCAAGCTCAACCCAGTAAACTTCTCCCTGCCCGACAGTCACCACTCACCCTCAATCATTTGACGATTCTTTTTATGCATTGCTTCTGACAGGGCAGTCTGTTCCCTGTCAGGTTCATCTCCATATGTTTCATTCAGCTCTTTTAACAGGAATTCGCTTTCCTGCCGGCGGAGATAATCACTTATCGCCAGAGTGAACAAGCGACTTCTGGAAATACAAAGATTTTCAGCCATTTTGCACACCTGGAGAAACAGATCCTCATCCAGGGAAATTGCAGTCTTTACAGCAGGCATACTTTCACCTCCAATACGCTCACACCTGCCTGTAGCATACTCAATATTACTACCCATGTCCATACTATTATGCATACTACAATAAATACCGATATTCGTACTTCCCAGCTGAACGGGTACATCTTCATGGCACAACAGCACCCGGAACAGAATGCGTCAAAACCTCCCCTCTCGCTGAGCCATAATGAGTCTCAAGCCAGCGCCTCTCTTCCCATCTCCGGATGACCGAAATATTCAAGACGCATTTTGCGACATGGTCAAGTATTGTATACATTAGCGCTGTTAGTGTATATTATACTTTACTCTAAAGAGGTGACATGAAATATGGAGAAATCAAAGTCTATACATAGAAGACCCATACCGGTGCAAAGAGCAATTCGAAAATTAGGTCAAGACATTCGGGATGCAAGAAAACGCAGAAGACTACCAATTGCTTTA
The DNA here is from genome assembly GCA_023139045.1 of Candidatus Sabulitectum sp. Classification (GTDB taxonomy): domain Bacteria; phylum Fermentibacterota; class Fermentibacteria; order Fermentibacterales; family JCC-6; genus Sabulitectum. The sequence goes on along the minus strand of JAGLOJ010000082.1, from coordinate 2,268 downwards.
GTTGCTGAAAGAGCCGGTATAAGCAGGATAACTCTAATCAAGCTCGAAAAAGGTGAGCCAGGTGTCTCTATTGGAATACTTGGCTCCGTACTTCTTGCGCTTGATCTTCTTGACAGGCTCAAGGATCTTGCAGATGCGCAACAGGATTCGCTTGGTCGGATGCTGGAAGAAGAGCGATTACCACAAAGAATCCATAGAGATAAACAAGGATTAAAGAACAAGGTGTAAAATGGCTGATTCTGCATTCGTTTACATTGACATTAATGGTAAAACAATACTGGTAGGCCGGTTGTGGACACATATTCGAGGTCGCAGAGAGAGCGCTACATTTGAGTATTCCAGTTCCTGGTTGAGATCTCCCACATGTTTCGCTCTGGAGCCTGCTCTATCAACAGAGGAGGGCTCTCATCATACGAGAATCGGTAAGAACATCTTTGGCGCGATAGGAGATTCAGCACCGGACAGGTGGGGAAGAATGCTTATGCGTCGCGCATCACGCAAGGAAGACAGAGAAACAGGTAGAACACCCCGAACACTAAGGGAAATTGATTACCTTCTTAAGGTGAATGATGTGGCTCGAATGGGGGCATTAAGGTTCTCCGAAATTGAGGGAGGAGCATTCTTAGCGCAAAGGAACGTATCCAGTATACCTCCGATGATTGAACTGCCAAGACTACTTGCAGCATCGGATAGTTTATTGCGTGATCAAGAATCCGATGAAGAACTAAGAATTCTTCTCGTGCCTGGATCATCTTTGGGGGGAGCTCAGCCAAAAGCATCCATATGCGATAATGAATCTCAACTCTTTATTGCTAAATTTCCAAACAATACTGACGACTATAATCGTATTGCCTGGGAAGCAGTCGCTCTTGATCTGGCAGAACAATCAGGAATTAAGGTTCCCCAAAGAAGACTTGAGCTGATTAATGGCAAACATGTGCTGATACTGAAGAGGTTTGATCGGGAAAGATCCATACGCATTCCTTTTCTATCCGGTATGAGCATGATCTCAGCCAGAGACAATGAAACAAGCAGCTACCTGGAACTTGTGGATGCAATCAGAGGACATGGTGCAACTCCTTTAAAGGACATGCATGAGTTATGGCGACGGATTGTAATAACAATCCTGATATCCAATGTAGATGATCATATGAGAAATCACGGGTTTCTGTACGATGGACGAAGTGGCTGGATTCTGTCTCCGGCGTATGACTTGAATCCGACTCCTGTTGACATAGCTCCAAGAATTCTTTCCTCGGCAATAGACATTGATGATCAAACAGCATCTCTGGATTTGGCGCTTGAGGTAGCTGATTACTTCGAGATTGATTTGAAAATGGCAAAAGAATACATCCGTGAAATAGCTCGAGCAGTTTCCAATTGGAAAAATAGAGCCAGAGCTTACGGAATATCATCTTATGAAATTGATCGGATGTCATCTGCATTTGAGCATGAGGATTTGCAAAAAGCACTGAAAATTTAGACATCACACTTGTTACTCTTGATACACTTTATACGAATAAGAACATGAGCCTGCCAGGATACCACATAGTGGACACTTTTCGAACTTTATGCTGATAATATGCGCGAGGTGGTTCAGAGAAAAAGCTGCAGATTGGCAAAAAGAAACTCCTTCTGAAACATTCTACACCAGGAAATATGGCCACTGCCGGTAGAATTAGTGGAACAATTATTCAAGCTCTACGGTGGCTGGGAAAGCATAGTGTGGATGAGCAGACCACAACGATTCTGAAAGAAAGATTGACATCAGACGAGAAAGCTATACTCCTAAAAGATATACATTATACGCCTATTGGGATATTAGAGATAATCAGAGCTGTTGCAGAGGCTGAAGACTGATGGATGGATTTCTGCAGCAACCTTCTGAGCGTCGCCGCTTGATCTGTGAGCAAGCATAACATCAAACCTGCCGGCAATTTCTCTGGAAAAGGATTTCTGGGTATGCTGGATCTTGCGTGAGTTATTTAACATTCCTGAGTGGGGGGTGAACATCACATTCAAAGGCGGAACTTCCCTTTAAAAATGCTGGAATCTGATCAGCAGGCCCTCCGAGGACATTGATATCTTCGAACGGACGGCATATCACCGGGAAATCTATTTCGGATGGTCCTGGATGAATTACAGTACGCTAGCGCAGGGAAGGCTTCAATTTCTTCCTCTTCCAGAGCAAGAAACCGAGTGGCGCAGAAACTACAACGCAATGAGAACCGAAATGTTCTATGGTTGACGCCTCCGACAAAAGTAGCA
>JAGLOJ010000081.1 GCA_023139045.1 Candidatus Sabulitectum sp. | reverse complement strand
GCAAGTTAAATTCTTAAATAACAATAAGTTGTATCCATTGGGAGGTGAACCCTAAAAAGGGAACTTCCGTTACACACACCATTCCGGGCAGAATCAGGAAAAGGTACTCTCCTGGACCATCTTCAGGGACGATCACATTGTGCTGAATAGACTACGAAATTTCGGCCTTTTCCATGAATAGTTCAAGATCTCCGGTTCCAGGAATTGAAGGCACTGATCATATCTGATTATTCTGCATTTCCGCCTCAGCTTTGCTTACATCAGAAACTGGATTACTGAGTTTTCTCTGCGCGGCTGACTAGAATAAGCGCTCCCACTTGGGTATGGCTGCACCCACACAGGCTCCGATTCCTCCGCCTCCAGCAGCCCCGGCAACACTCGCAAGAGAAGCCAGGAAAAGAACATGGCCACTACTGTCACCTATCGCACCGAGGTAGAGAACTCCTAAAACGGCGTAACCGGTAACAACGGACCATCCGATTATTGCTCCTGTTATTATGCCGGATCTTACAGATCGCTGTCTGACCCAGAGGGAATCAATCCCATCGGTTGCAACACCGATTTCGGTATCGTTGTACCATATGTATAAACTGTCGCCTGCCACTTCCTGAAGCACGCCTTCATTCAGAACATCGGATCCTTTTGTAGAATATTGTATTGTATTACCGGGATGAAGCGACAAAATCACAGACTGTTTTTCCTCAGGTGTTGATGGCAGCTGGACAAGAGTATTGCTGCCGCAGGAGACCAGCAGAAGAATAATCAATGATAGGGATACCGCACGCAGATAAACCTTGCCTGTTACCATGATAAACCAAGCCCTGCAGTTATTGTATAAAATCCTGGAGACGGTTCAGACAAAATCTGAATGTTGTCGTGCCATTTACCCTCAAGGCGATAGAAATAATTTGATCCGGCGGGATAGTATCGGATTCCCCCTCCAGTGCTATATCCAAGAAAACTCTGATTCCACGAGTAGAATCCGGAACCTATTTCCATGAAGAACCTCCATCTGGAACCCTGAGATATGTAGCGCCCAATGGCCCCTGCATGAATAATGCCTTTTGTTAGAGGATACTCTTCCGTTCCGGGGTATTGTTCCTGTTCAATGTTATAGAATCCTCCATCAAGCCCGATTTCCAGTGACTTTGAAAGATGTACTACAAGATTGGTTCTTATCGCAATAGAACCGGATACAGCGTTGCTTCCAGTTCTGTTGCCATACCCGCCGGAAAGTGTGAAGGTGCTCATTCTATCTGGAGAAACTCGAGGATTGATACCAGTGAGGATGATAATCGACAGCATAACCCCTATCATATTGTCCTTTCAGTTTCAAGGTCGTCTTATATTCTAAAGGTTCCTAGTATTTTACTATCTTATCAGTATGAAGTCAAGGTTTCCATGTTCTCAGACCGCTTAAAATACTGGAGCAAATCCCGAAGAAGTTCTGGAACTCGTTAGCACTCAGACCTAAATCAAACGGTGACTGTCTATGCGGATGCACAATGGATGCAGATTGATGGATATGGCGGGGTTGCTGAAAGGCTATCTCAGCTTTCAGTAATGACTTAGATGGTATTGAAGAGTGGTGGAGGCGGCGGGATTCGAACCCGCGTCCGGTCACGGGGACCCGGCAGGCGCTACATGCATAGTCCGCTTTTATTTCTCGCCCTCGCGTTGGCTGCGGACTGCCGCACTCGGGCCAGTTTCCATTAATCTCGCCGATTCCCCCGGGAAACACGGGTTGGCGGCCAAGTCTTCTGATCGACGCCCCTTCCGGGTCCGAAGACACAACCCGGAGGGACGGCTACCCATCTAGAGGGTAGCTGTCGCTAATTATGCGGCAGTTATTTCTATTTCCACCTTTTTAACGAGGCCGGTGGAACCTCGGCATGCTCCTGCGGAATCACTTCCGCACCCGTCGAGACCAGTCGCCCCCACGAAATTCACACTCGGAATATATACAAAGTAGAGCTGGGTATGGTTCCAACTTGATTTTTTGACGAGAATGTACTATATGTTGCATTCATAATGGAAACAACAAGGGAGACGATAATGTCCTGGAAGTGCGATATATGCGGTAAGAAGCCCTCCGTTGGTAACAGGGTCAGTCACTCTGTTAAGCGTACAAAGCATGTGTTCAAGCCAAATCTGCAGAGCGTGCGTGCGATTATTGACGGCAGGCGCAAGAAGATCAAGGCCTGCACAACATGCATTAAAAGCGGCAGGGTTATAAAAGGCTAGATTGTTTTGTTAAAAACAAAAGGGGAAGCATCAGCTTCCCCTTTTGCTGTTTATTGTGTTCTTTATTCTGTTTCAGTGTTTCGTTCATCTTCGGCTGCAAGAGCCATCTGATACTCTCGAGCAAGTCTTGTGTAACCGAAGCCCATGTTAAGAAACTCCCATGGAAGCTTAGTGTTCTGATCTTTTTCCTCAAAAACACTGTTCATATCATGTCCTGCGCGGTCGAATGCAGTGTTCCAGCCAACACCCTCAAGCTTGATCTCCAATGCTCTGCCAACAGCCTGGTCACCGCGAATAAGCAGTGCATGAATGTGTGTTGCTCTGGGGTCAAAACCGGAAATTTCCTTAACTCCTAGCTGATCCAGGCCATCCTTCAACAGAGCCAGGTGTTCTCTGACATCCCGCAGATTTGCCATGGCTGTCCACTGAAAAGCAGTCCATGGCCTGGGAATGAACTGGTCAATGCGGACGGAAACTGGAAGCTCAGTAAGATTCATAACAGTTTTCACAAAATCAATAATTGCGGTTCTGTCGCTGTCATTCTCAAATGGGATTCCCAACTGAACACAAATTTGTATTTTTTCAATAACCGGGGATATTTCCCGTACCCGTTTGAGGTAAAACTCGTTTGTGCGGAACTTGCCTATGACTTTTCGCAGACTCTCACTGCCCGTCTCCGGCACAAGAACAAGAGTTTCTGCATCCAGAATTGTTGTAAGTTCCTCTGCGAGCTCAGGAGACTCCTTCATGTGTGAGCTTGCGCGGGCTTCAAGGTTGTTTCTGTCTGCAATCTCCATGAGTTCATTCAGCTCATCATGGCTACCAGGGGTGCATGCAGCATAAACCAGAGAAGTGCCGCTGGGAATCTGATTGATTTTATTCTCGAGATCTTCCGCACGCTGCTCTCTGTACGGTAACAGAAGGTAACCTGCCATACAGAAACGACAGTTGAACGGACACCCCCGGGCTATCTCAAGTATGTAAGTATTGGGCAGAATAGAATGGGCTGATATTGTATTAGTAAGAGCTCCTATGCTTTCGGAACTGGCCCATTGGCGCATTATGGAGTATTTGGGATTAGCGCCGTGGATAATAGGTACATAAAGACCGGGAAGCATTGCAAGACCTGCCAGAATCTCTGACTTGGGTCTTCTTCTAGACCCGAGACTCTTGATTATGTCCAGTGCAGGTCCCAGTGTTGGCTCTGTCTCTCCAATGATAAATGCATCAAAAAAACCACTCAATGGAATTGGATTGGCTGTGACACTTAAGCCTGTTGCTAAAAGAATAGGCCACTTATGTTCCCGCCGATTGTTGCGAAAAGTTATTCCGGACAGTTCCATCATCTGCAAAGCAGGGAACCAGTCTATCTCGGAAGGCATAAGAAACACAAGCAGATCTGAATCTTTTATGGATTTTCCAGTATCAAGCGCCTCAACAGGTTTCTTCTGCCTCTTCCTCCAGTTGTACTCATCTTTTGCAGGAAGAAAAGCTCTGGCGCAGATAGTATCAGGCCATGTGGAAAGCTGCTTGTACAACCGATGAAAGGCAAGATGCCCCATGGCTTGAGCATATTCACGGGGAAAAGCAACCAAAGTTTCAAAAACACCAACGGAATTACCTGTGGAAAGCCTTCTTTCCGCAGCGAGAAGCTGACATCTTCTCTCATCATACTTGTCACCGGCCGATTTACGACTCATCTAATTCCTGCTCCCCCCTGGAATATTGAGCAAGAATATACCAAACAAAAAAGACACAAACAAATATATTCATTTTACATGCTCTTTAATCTAATCAATATCTCTCTGCAGGAAAGTAGGAATTTCAACTTCGCTGGTGCTAATGTTACCGGGACTTGCTGTAGCATAAGACTTTGACAGATTCTCAGTACCGCGCCTTTCAGAACTGAACGGGAAGGGTGTATGCTTTCTCTGCATAGGCAATTCCTCAGGCTGAATTTCATCAGGCTGGCCAAAACCTGTGGCTATCACGGTTACCTTTACTTCATCACCCATTTTTTCATCGACACTTCTTCCAATTCGGATCTCGACCATATCACCCACAACATCAGAAATTATTTTCTGCGCCTTACTGAACTCAAAGTACTTCAGCTTCTGGGATGAGTGGATATTAACAAGCACTTCTCTGGCACCCTCAATGGATATGTTATCAAGAAGCTGATTTGAAATTGCCTGGCGAGCTGCTTCTTCTGCTCTGTCAGGACCGGTTGCTACTCCTGTTCCCATCATTGCGCCACCACCGCTGGCAATAACTCTTCTAATATCTTCAAAATCAAGATTGATTTCCCCGGGGCAGGAAATTATGCTGCTTATCCCTTCAACCGCATTTGAGAGAACTCCGTTTGCAACTCCCATCGCCTCATCGAAGGTTGCGTTTTCATCAACTACACTGTCAAGCCTGTCATTGGGTATGACAATAAGTGTATCAAGTTCTCTCTTCAATCTCTGAATGCCGTCCTCAGCACGTTTTGCTCTTATAGCACCCTCATAGTTGAATGGAAGAGTCACCACTCCAACTGTAATTATCCCGTTGTCCTTGGCTATGCGGGCAATTATCGGGGCTGCACCTGTGCCGGTTCCTCCACCCATTCCAGCTGTGATAAAGAGAATATCGGCACCACGCATGACATCTTCAATTGCATTTACACTCTCCTCGGCAGCCTGCTCTCCAAGTTCCTGATTCCCTCCGGTACCTCTGCTCCTTGTAACCCTCCCGCCGATGAGAAGCTGTTCAGTAGCAAGGCATCCTTTGAAATCCTGCTGATCTGTGTTTACTGCGACATATTCAACACCGGTGATCCCATCCCGAATCATCCTTGTTATGGCATTACAACCACATCCACCAACACCCACAACTAGAATCCGTATACTTCCAGTGAGATCCTCACCCACTTCTCTAATATCAAATACGGCAGCCATACTCTCTCCTTACTTTAGTTTATTGAAAAATTTGCTTACTCTACTGGCAATATCTTTATAACCGGCTTGTTCTTTCTCGTCGAGATGCACTCGTCTGAGTTCCAATCCATGCTTCACAAGTCCGATTGCCGTGGCCATTTCCGGTGTATTCGCCAGATTGCTGTCTGTCTTCACAGCCCGTGGAGTTCCAGGTTCAACCTGGTGACCTGTAATACCTGTTGCAGCCTCTATGATACCTGCCATTCTTGCGGCTCCTCCAGTGATTACCATTCCACCGGTGAGACTGGCAACACCAATTCCTGATGCTGATATTTCTTCCGCTGCAAAGTTGAATATTTCTTCAATTCTCTGTGCAGCAATCTGCGTAAGTACGGGCAGAGCTATTGAAACAGAACCTCGACCACCAACTTTTCTAACCGAGAGCGTACTTTTCTCAGCAAACTGGTTAACAGCAGCGACTTTCTCGGTTTTCAACTTCTCAGCGTCGTTCCATGAGATTCCAAAACTTTGGATATCTGATGTGATTTTGTCACCACCCATGGCAAAGGAAGATAGATGAATGGGTGCACCTCCGTAGTACACAACCAGATCTGTATTCGCTGATCCGATATCTACAACTACTGTTCCAACCTGTTTCTCGTCTCTGTTCAGCACAGCTGCTGCACTGGCGACTGCGGAGGGAATAACTGCCTCCACTCTAATTCCAGCATTCCGTACAACAGTTCTCAGGTTCTCAGCCGCAATGCGGTCTGCATATATCGTGTAAACTCGAGCCTGCACGGAAACTGACTTCAGTCCAACAGGAGGGTCCGGCAGCTGTGAAAATCCACCGAATGAATAATCCCTTACAGTTCTCTCCAGAACCTCACAGCCTGAAGGCAGTGTGATGTTTCCAGCTTTGTTTTCCACATTTTTTATGTCATCTTCAGTGATTTCTTCCGGATCTTCCGATCTGCCTTCACCTATCTGCAAGGCGGCGGAAGCAAGAATACCTCTCACATGAAGGCCGGTTATGTTCACGAATGCTGATTCGATTTCAAGACCGCAGGTCTGTTCCGCTTCCTCTACCGCCCGCTGAATTGCATCTTCTGCAATAGATGCATTCACCAGAACTCCCTGACGGATATGGCCACTGCAGGGGCAGATGCCTACACCGGCAATCTCCAGTTCAGAATTCTCATCTTCGAGAGCAATAACACAGCGGACTCCGGAGCAACCGACATCAATCCCTGCAATTATGTTTCTTTCCGTCATGTTTCCTCCGTGGATCTCAATCTCAATCTCAGCACTGCCTGATCCTGATACCTGAGATCAACCTCATCTGTCCCGTCAGTGACAATTGTGCTTATGCGTCGCCAGCTCAACCAGTTTTCCGTAGCCCGTCCCGGATCAAGAATTATCCGAATCCCATTTTCTGATACCACGATCTCCCGGTTGCTTACCTGTATAGAGGCATATTGGTTTAATTCATTATCTACAAGAAGATTTAGAGCTGCTATAATAGCTTTAGCGTCTGGTTCTCCAACAATGTTTATCACCGGTAGCTGATCATTTCCCCAGCTGACAGGAAGATGATCACCGGATACAGTTACTGGAATTTCTCTATTGCCGTACGCCAGGATAACCGCAGGCTTCCTGGTTGAAAAAGAGATAAAAATAGTTTCAGGATAATGGATTCTTACTGAAACAGAATCAACACCTTCAATTGCCAGCAGTATGGATTCAAGAGAGTCTGTATTGAGTTTCAAAAGAGAACTTCCAAAGTAGGGTCTCATTGCTTCTGCAATCTCTACCGAGTCCACCAGGCTGGAATTGTCTATTCTGACCCTGGTAAGATTCAGCCGGTTATCTCTTTCAGCCCAGCGTACTCCCAGCAGCAGCAGAATGGTAAATACCAGTAAAATTGATGTCAGGCGCAATCCGTTTTTCACTGGCCCACCTCCCGGAGAACTCTTCTTGCATACCCGTCAACTGATCCTGCCCCCATAAATATCAGCACTCCGCCGCTGGCTGCTTTCAATATGCCCTCTATCTGATTTTCTGAGATCAGATCACAAAGAGCCCCGCTTCGCCGTGCGGCATCACAGACAAGACAACTGTCCACACCTGGAATGGGCTCTTCCCTTGCCTTGAATATCGGCAGCACATAAGATTTGTCTGCTATTCGAAGAGCGCTTCCCATTTCTCTGTATAGAAGGGAAGTCCGAGATGGAAGATGCGGCTGAAACACAACTGTCACCGGACCATTTGCCAGCTTTTTTACGGAGCTGAGAGCAGCAGCAATCTCGTCGGGATGGTGAGCATAGTCACTGACAATGGTTGTACCTCCGTATTCTCCGATCTTCTCAAGCCTTCTTGAAACTCCAGGCCAGCTTGCAAGGGCATCTATCGCTCTATCTGCAGGTATCCCGCAAGCCATGGAAAGCGCCACGGCAACCTGTGCGTTTCTCACATTGTGTATCCCCGGTGCTGGAAGAAAACCATGGCAACCAAACAGTCGATATTTTTCTCCCCAGCCTCTGTACTCTCCAACCCTGGCATCGATATCGCCGCCGGGGCCACTTGTAAGTATCGTTCTTCCTATCCGCTCGGCCCAGAATCCCAGGCCCGGCTTCTCTACTGGAACAATCACAGTACCTCCAGGCAGAACTGATTCGAGGAATGCCTGAAAAGCCCATTCAAGTGCTTCAGGCGAACCGTAGCATTCCAGATGCTCCAGTGCAAAGCTGGTAACAGCAGCATGGGAGGGAGTCAATCTGAGGAAAGTTCTATCAAACTCATCAGATTCCACGATGGCAAGCTTACCTCCCGCTCTGAAATTGCCATTCCAGCAATTCATATTGCCGCCGATGAAAACAGTTGGATCAAGCCCTGCTTCCTGAGCAATCCATCCTGCCATGGATGTTGTTGTTGTTTTTCCATGGGCGCCGGCTATTGAAACGACCTCATGCGAGGAAGCAAGTTCAGCAAGTGCTTCGCTTCTTCTCAAGGTGGGAATCCCCAGTGCTATGGCTCGTGCAAGCTCCGCATTCCCCCTTGGTATTGCAGCTGAGAAAACCAGCCTGTCGATGTTGTTCAAATGATTCACAGAGTGGCCTGTTTCCACAGAAATGCCCAGTTTTCCCAGAGAGTTTGTCTTATCTGGAGATGGTGCCCCGTCGCAACCGGTTACACTGTTACCCAGTGCGCTGTACCACCCTGCAAGCGCACTCATCCCGGATCCGCATATCCCCATTATGTGAATGTTCATCACAACAACTCCCGGAGATGAGAGACAATGTTTTCTGCCGGATCAGAGGGGAAAATTGACTTCATTGCCATTGACATCTTTGCAAGCTCTTCTCTGTTGTCAATTAACTGAATCAGGAACTGGTCAAAACCGGGAGATTCCACTTCTCTTTGTGATCGGAGAATGGCGCCGCCAGTTTCCTCGATTGCCGCAGCGTTGGCAATCTGATGATTCTCGGCTGAGTGCGGAAAAGGAATAAGAACCACTGGAAGTCCGAAAGCTGACAACTCTGCAATTGTCTGCCCTCCAGCCCTGGCAGTAACGAGATCGGAAGCTGAATACCACAGAGATAAATCAACAAAGGGCTTTACGATAACATTCTTCAAATGACTTGCTTTTTGTAGAACTCTTTGATAATCACTCTTTCCACATTGAAGAAGAACTGAAACATCAACATCTTCCTTCATGCCAAGAGCCAGATCATTTATTGCCCTTGCTCCCTGACTGCCACCGAGAAAGAGAAGTACCGGTCGATCCTCGGGAATTCCAATCGTTTTCCTTGCAATTGATACCGGTGTTCTCTTCATTTTTCCGGAGACAGGAGTCCCGGTGAGTATTGCAGCACAACTCAAGCCAACTTCTCCGCCGGGAAGGCCTGTAAAGGCGACCTTGCAGAACCTTGAGGCAATCCTGTTGCTTTTACCGGGAATTACATTGCTGTCAAAAATCGCTGCCGGTATTCCAAGTGATCGAGCCGCTGCAATAGCGAAAAAGGAAGAGTACCCTCCCGTTCCAAGAACAACATCGGCCTTAATTGATCTGAGCAGAGATCTTGCCTTGAAAAAAGCTCTCAGGGCCGTGAAGGGTAAAAGCAATCTCATGCCTTTGTCTACTCTTGGAGGATTCATTACATGAACAGAACTCGTAACAGCTGAATACATCATCGAATCCACCGGTCGCGGAGTAGAGGCATAGGAAACCTTGAAAAAATCAGAGGCTCTCTCCCCCACAGCAATGGCGGGAGCAATGTGGCCCCCTGTACCGCCACCGGCTATAAGCAGATGTTTCCTGCTCATACTCATGCTGTGGACCTCCTCGAAATCCCGAGAACTGTTCCAATGCAGATGAGATTAACCACCATAGAGGTTCCTCCCCATGAGATCAGAGGGAGTGGCATACCTGTCACAGGAATCACTCCGCTGTTTACCATCGTGTGTATCATCACACCGGTGAGGAGAATGGCCGTTGCACCGCCACCAACAACAGCATCAAATGCAGTGTTGGCACTTCTTGCTATCAGGAGAGATGAGCTGAAAAGCATGAAGAAAAGAACCATCACAGTTGAAGTTCCAAGAAAACCCGATTCCTCTCCTATTACAGCGAGTATAAAATCTGTGTGTGACTCTGGAAGAAATCCTCGCTTCTGGCGACTCTGTCCAAGTCCTCTACCGGAAAAACCACCACTCCCCAGAGTGATTCTAGCCTGCAGGGTCTGATAGTTGTCTTCCTGCTCAAGGGTGTTTTCCTGAAGAGAGGCCTTTATTCTGTCAAGCTGGTAATCGCTTCTGATCAGAACCGCCGACGATCCAAGCAGCAGCAGCACCCCCATAAGAATTGCAAGATGAGAGAATCTGGCACCTGCCACAAAAAGAACAATCAGCATGACAAACAAGGTAAATGCTGTACCTGACAGATCAGGTTGAAACATTGTCAGCAGACTCGGCAGCAATGCAAGCAAGGCGATAGCTGAAACGCCCTTGAATTTCCGTATATCTATGGAACCTCTTGAAATCAACAACCCTGAGAGCAGAACAAAACCAAATCTCATAAAGTCGGAAGGAAGAATCCTGACACCCAGATCAAGCCACCTTGCCGATCCGTTCACTCTGGGAGCAAACTGAGTATCTCTCAGAACAAAAGTGGCAATGATAGCCAGAAGACTCAAGATGTACACCGGCAGGGCAATGCGTCTGAAAAATATTTCTGAACGAGTTGATAATATCACGCAGACAATGATGCCTATAAATATCCGAAGAACATGTCCCTTCAAGTAGGTTGTGTCTGAGCCGGTCTCTTTCAGAGAGTAGAAAGAACTGGCGGTTCCCACTGCGAGAATCCCCACTACAAGAATGGTAATTGTCGATCCGATCAGCACTTTCCTGGCCAAGGCTGTAGTGTTTGTCATTTTAGTGCCTGCACAAGCCGCTTGAAATGATCACCACGCTCCTCGAAGTTAACATATTGATCAAAACTGGCACATCCTGGAGAGAGAAGAACCGAGTCCTCACGCTCTGCCAGAAACAGCACCCTTTCAACAGCGTCTTCAAGATTGCCCACAATGAGAATTTTCGCAGTTCCATTCCACTGCAGGGATAAAGATTCAGCTCCCGAACCGAAAAGGACAATGTTTTTTACCTTTTTTGTAATTAGTTCATTCAATACAGAATAATCGCTGTTCTTTTCTTTGCCTCCTGCAATAAGAATGACTTTTTCATTAAAGCTCTCAAGTGCTACCTTAAGGGAATCAACATTGGTGGACTTTGAATCATTGAACCAGCTCAAACCACTGGCCATACCGAGGGGTTCAATCCTGTGAGGTACACCTGTAAAATTCGTTAACCCTGCCACCAGTTTTTCTGTGGGTATTCCGTAAGATGCCGCCAGGCAGATCACAGCAAGGGCATTTGCAATGTTGTGTTTTCCTGGAAGAGCAAGCTCTGTGGAATGAATCACCTCTACTCTGCAAGACTCGTCTCTGTAAAGCAGCATTCCACTGCTGTCCATCCATGCACCGAGAGCCACTTCTTCTTTTAAAGAGAAATACATCTGTAATCCGTCTGAAATACTTCTGTATCTTTCCAGGAGTGGATCATCAAAGTTCAGAATCGCAGTATCATCTTTTTCCTGATTCAGAAATACACGAGCTTTGGCGTCACCGTAGTTCTCCATTGTTCCATGCCTGGCCAGATGATCCGGTGTAAGATTGAGAATGACGGCAGACGAAGCCCTTAGACTCACAGTTGTTTCCAGCTGATAGCTGCTGAGTTCTAAAACAAAAACCGGACAGAAAGGATTGTCAAGGATCGCATCACAGAAGGCATAACCCATGTTGCCTGCTGCAACAGCCTCGGCAGCCGGCTCTGATGATTTTATCACATGACTGAGCCATTCAACAGTTGTGGTCTTTCCATTTGAACCTGTCACTGCAAGCACATCAGCAGAAGTATTTGTCCATGCAAGTTCAACCTCCCCGATAACGGAAACACCAAGTTCGCATGCTCTGACGGAAACAGCAGCGGTAGTTGGAACCCCCGGGCTTAAAACAAGGAGAGAGAGATCTTTCAGGTCAAAATCGGAGAACCCTCCAAAGACAGTTCTGCTCATATGCTCAGTGCCAATTGAGGCAGGTGAGCTGTCAAAACCCACAACCGAGTAGCCGCAACCTGCAAGAAGTCTGGCAGCTGCAGCCCCGCTGCGACCCATTCCAACCACTCCTGCTGTTCTTCCCCTGTCGGTACTCGGATTCATCATCTCCCTCCACCTACCTGATCTTGAAGGTGCTTAAAGCAAGTAATGCAAGAATCACAGCAATGATCCAGAAACGGACCACAACCTTGCTCTCCGGCCAGCCAAGAAGCTCAAAATGATGGTGAATTGGAGCCATTTTAAACACACGCTTTCCTGTTCTCCTGTAATGTCCCACCTGGATCATCACACTCAGGGCTTCGGCTACAAAAACTCCTCCCACAAGAACAAGCAGCAGTTCGTTCCTTGTCACAACTGCCATGGATCCAATGGCTCCCCCGAGAGCAAGTGATCCGGTATCTCCCATGAACACTTCCGCAGGATTAGAGTTGTACCATAAAAAACCAAGGCAGGCCCCAACTGCGGCACCTGCGAATACAAATACTTCACCTACACCGGGCAGGTGAGAAAATTGAAGATAATTTGCGAAATTTGCATGTCCCAGAAAGTAGGCCAGAGCACCGAATGTGAGAATTGAGATCATGCTCACCCCTGTGGCCAGTCCGTCCAATCCATCTGTGAGATTCACAGCATTGGATGTACCGGTCAACACCAGCATCACCAGTAGAACGTAGAAGATTCCCAGGTTGAGCCTTATGCTTTTAAAGAATGGAACTGTAGTTTCCGCTGATCTGATGGTTATCTCCTGGGCTTCATCGCTAAGGTCAACTGTTCTGACAGATGGGATGAAACTTACATCCAATTCCGTGGCAACGGGCTGTGGAGGTGTGAGAAGCAGCCAGATACCCACGATGATTCCAAGAGCAACCTGTCCTGTGAGTTTGTATCTCCCTATGAGCCCCTTTGGTGAATGCCTGACCACTTTAAGGTAGTCATCAAGAAGACCGATAAGCCCCATCCACACCGTAGAAACAAGAACAACCAGGAGTGCTGTGCTGTTAAGACGTCCCCACATAAGTACCGGTACAAGCACAGACACAAGAATGATCAACCCTCCCATAGTCGGTGTTCCCTGCTTTTTCAAATGGCTGGACGGACCATCAGACCTCACTTCCTGACCGATCTGATGGGTACGCAGAAATCGGATTATCCTGCCGCCGAACAAAAAACTGATAAGCATCGCAGTGAGAGTAGCACCGGCAGCTCGGAATGTGATGTATCCGAACAGGTTGAAAAATGCAGATGCTTCCCTGAATGGATACAGCAGCCAGTAAAGCATCAGATACCCTCCCTTTTCAGTTCCTCTACGAGTTGTCCCAGCTTCATTGAATTGCTGCCTTTTATTAGAATGGTTGATCCTGATTTTACTGTTTTTCTTAAGCAAATCAGGGCTTCGCTCCAGTCCTTTGCATAAAATGCATTCAGTTCTGGATGATACTCCAGGGCTTCTTTGAAGCAGTGACCAACAAGAATTACAAGATCAATCCCGAATTCTTCAACTTTTCGGAGAACTTCCCGGTGGCATGCAAGAGAATTTTCTCCAAGTTCAAGCATATCTCCAAGAACTGCTACCAATGGTTTTTCATGTAACTTAACTGCCGACTTCAGACATGCTGCAGTGGATTCCGGATTTGCGTTATAGCTTTCGTCAATAACCGTAAGACTTTCTGTCGAGAAGACAATTCCTCTGCCGGCTCCCGGAGAAAGCTGTGAGATAGCCTCGACGGAATCCGAAGGGTCAACTCCAAGCCGCTGGGCAGCAGCTATAGCAGCCAGAGCATTCTGCTTGTTGTGTTCACCACTGTACCCGAGAGCAAGATCAATCCCCCAGGGCATGGCTCTGCCATTTTCCAGAAAGCAATCACCTCCAGGACCATGTGTTATTATCTCCAGACCTCTTAACTCGGCTTCATTCCGAAGAATTTCCTCGCCGGCAGGGATTACTGCCACACCACCCTTTTCAGTGCAATGGAGAATTTCCGCCTTGGCCCGGACTATTTTCTCCCTGGTTCCGAAATTTTCAATATGAGCTGTTCCAATATTGGTTATCAGAGAGAGATTCGGTCTGGCAACCCACCCCAGTCGAAGAAGTTCACCGGCATGGTTCATGCCCATTTCAAGAACCAGCATTTCCATGTCGGGAGGAGTGTTGAGCAGAGTCAGCGGAAGACCCAGATGGTTGTTCAGATTGCCCTTTGTCTGCCATGTTCTGAATCTTGTTGAAAGAGCGGCAGCAAGCATCTTTCTTGTTGTTGTTTTCCCACTTGAGCCAGTCACTCCGATAACAGGATATCCGATGCAATCACGAGCCCAGGCTCCGGCCTCCATAAGAGCTTCTTCAACGCTGTCCACCTCAAGGATCGATCCGGTAAACCCATTTCTGGAAACGACGGCAGCTCCGCTTGCACCCAGCACATCAGCCACAAATTTGTGTCCATCTGTATTTTTTCCCCGCAGTGCGAAGAAAAGTGATGAAGGACCTGCTTCACGAGAGTCAATTGTAGCATAGCTGAAGGTGTACTCCTCAGGTGTCGGGCAACCAAGTCTTGCAGACAAAGAAATCAGAGAACGCATTTATACCCCCTGTCGGCAAGTGCATTTCTGGCCTGTTCCCTATCATCAAAGTGTATTTTCTCTTTTCCCAGTATCTGGTAATCCTCATGGCCCTTACCGGCAATTATCACAACATCGCCTTCCTCGGCTATCTCAATTGCCATCCTTATAGCTTCAGCTCTGTCCTGCTCTACCAGATAGCTGTACTCCTCCGGAATTCCAGAAAGGATTTCCCTGATAATGGCTGCCGGATCCTCAGTTCTCGGATTATCACTGGTGATAAATGCAACATCAGCGATCTCTGTAGCTATTCTTCCCATGAGGGGACGCTTGCGATTATCCCGGTCTCCACCACACCCGAACACAACAACAAGCTTATTCTCTGCAAGAAGAGCTCCCTGCTTGAGTACCCTTTCAAGAGCATCAGGGGTATGGGCGTAATCCACAGCAACGAGGAATTCCTGACCACAGTCCACCCTCTCCATACGTCCGGGGACTCCGGGAAAGGAACTCACTGCCTGCACAGCATCCGCCACGGAAACACCGAGCTGGACAGCAGCAGCAATAGCACCTGCTGCATTGTAAATATTGAATCGTCCCGGAGCTTCAACGATTACCTGATAATCACCATCCGGTGTATTGAGAATAAAAGTGGAACCGGATAGACGAACCTGAATTCCCGTGATTCTGTATGTATCCTCATCTCGCTCTCCAAAGGTGATGGCGTCTCTGACTTCAGGCCAATCCCTTGCATAAGTCCCGATTATTATGACTCCCTTTTCCTTTGTGAGTGAGAAGAGTTTTTTCTTTGTATTCAGATACTCTTCCATGGTTGTGTGAAAATCCAGATGATCCTGGGAAATATTAGTAAACAGTGCTACATCGAATCTTACATTGTTAACACGACAAAGAGCCAGCGCATGGCTGGAAACTTCCATAATGCATGCCTTGTCTCCACTGTTCACCATCTCCCTCATGTACTTTGTAACATCGAGGGAATCGGGTGTTGTAACCGAAGCAGGGATATTTCGCCCGCCAGCCATATGCCCCACTGTACCCATTATTCCAGTTTGGATTCCTCTGTTTTCCATTATCCATCTGAGAATATGGGCGGTACTTGTCTTCCCATTTGTTCCGGTGATACCAACGGTTTTCATCTCTTCCCACGGGTTACTGTAGAAAGTTGCGGAAATAGAGGCAAGAAGGTTCCTGTTGTCTCCGGTCGGATTAATAAGGACAATATGGGAGTTAATCGCAACCGGTCTTTCGGCTATGACTGCAATTGCACCGTCAACCAGAGCCCTTTCGATGAAACTGTGCCCATCACGGGAGAAGCCCTTGATTGCAACAAACACAAAACCGGGGGATACTTCTCTGGAATCATAAGCAAGCCCGCTTACAAGCTGATTTGCAAGCCCCGCCGGCAGTGAAACCCCTGTTCCTTCGAGCAGATGCTTCAAAGTAATTCTCACGGCATACCCCCAACTGCCACCATTCCAGCCAGCGGTTGTGGTTCACCCAGGGCTATTTCAGGCGAGGTGGAGAGAATCTGAGAAACAACCCGCTCAAACACCGGGGCAGCCAGAGCACTTCCCCATCTGTATTCATAATCGGGCTGATCAAAGACCACCACAGCAACAAGGCGGGGATTGTCTGCCGGAACCATTCCGGCAAAAGCAGACAGGTAACCACCCTGCACCAGCCGCTCAGCTGTACCGGTTTTCCCGGCGACAGTGACTCCAGCTACCTGGGCATTGCTTCCTGTACCTTCGGTAACAACCGCAGCAAGAACCGACCTGACCTGTGCCGCTGTCTCTTCTGAGATAATTCTGTGTGCAGGCGATTCTGCGAGGGGTCGAGGCTGTCCACCCTCTTTTGTCGACTCAACAAGCCTTGGTCTGTAAAGAAGTCCACCATTGGCGACGGCACCATAAGCCATGGCTATCTGAAGAGGAGTTGCAGAGACTTCCTGGCCGATTGCCAGGTTTGCCTTTGACAGTCCTGACCAGTTCTGCACATCTGTAATAATCCCGCTCTGCTCACTGGGAAACTCAACCCTGGTCTTTCTTCCAAATCCGAAACTCACGCAATATGCATGAAAGAGAGAATCAGACATAGTTAAAGCAAGCTGAATTGTACCCACATTACTGGACTGAGCAATAACACCGGTCAAGTCCAGAACCCCACCAATCGGGTGGCTGTCATTGATCCTGTGACCATAAATTTCCACATAACTCTCGGTACAATCGAATGAATCTGCAAGAGTAACAGTATTTGCATCCAGTGCAGCAGCAAGAGTTATGGCCTTGAATACTGAGCCTGGTTCAGTAGAACTCTGAATACAATGATTCCTGGCAAGCGAGCCGTTTTCATTGAACACCGGATAACTTGCCATGACCAGAATGTCACCGTTGGCAGGATTGATGACTACAACAGCACCCCAGCTTGAACCTGACATCGCCACGGCCAGTTCAAGCTCTTCTTGAGCAACCTCCTGATACCTTGAATCAATTGTAAGACACAGATCCCGGCCATGAACAGGCAGAATATTGTCAGCACCGGCATCTACAGCACGGTATCCTGCCCAGGCACTCGCCTGAAAATGACTCACACCATCTGTACCCTCAAGAAAGTCTTCAAGATAGTATTCCAGACCCTGGGAAATATTTTCATTATGCGTTCCTATCACCGGAGCCATTACCTCTGCCATTGGATAAATCCGCCTGGTTACGAAGCTGCAATCGACATATCTTGAAATGGAATCCAGAATTTGCGAAGCGTATTCCCATGGAACACCTTCTGCAATAATCACGTTCCCGCGACCATGCTGAATGGGAATTTGATAGCGGGAATAACTCCCAAGACTGCTGATCAGAGAATCAATCTCACTGGTTCTCTCTGCAGGAACATTAGGCCAGTAAACAGAGAAAGTAGCTTCGGTGATATTTCCTGCAAGAAGGTATCCGTTGATGTCAAAAATTTCACCTCTTCTTGCCTCTACACTGACTTCGATTGTCTGCTGTCTCTCTGCCCTCTGCATGTACTCCTGATGGTGCATGATCTGTATCCCGGCCATTTTTGATACTGACAAAATGATAAATACACCGGCGAGTACTATCAGAAAACTGATACGGGCAGATACTCTTTCCATCGCAGTAATATGAGCACTCATTCGCCCACCTCCAGAAGAATAAAGCTTTCAAGAGAAAGCGGAGTCAGTTCAAGCTCGGTGCCAATCTCCCCGAGCCTTCCGGGAGCCTCCAGTACTGCGATTCGTGAAACCAGTGCCTGCCTGGTACTGTGCAGGCTGTCGCTCTTTGCAGAAGCAACAGCAAGTTCAACTGATGCCATAATGTAAAAATTCCGTACGATTAACTGGGCGACAGAAAACAGAATCACACCGATTGCGCCAATCAGCAGGAATCTCTGTCCGTGAGACTTCACAGTCTAACCCCCAGCCTGAGCCGTGCACTTCTGGCCCTCGGATTAGCTCTCTTTTCTGCCGGCTGTGGAAGCATCCATGGGGGATCAAATTGCCGGAAGTGCTCTGAATCCCTGAAGTGAAGCTTTATCATTCGATCCTCTAGTGAATGAAATGTAAGAATGGCCACCGGGCATCCGGATTCAGTCCACAGGTGCATTTCTGAAAGAAGCTTTTCAAGATGATCCAGTTCACCGTTAACGAGAATCCTTATTGCCTGAAAAACACGGGCCAGAGGTTTCACGGGATTCCCCTTAACCACAGATCGCACTGCTTCGGCAAGATCATCAGTTGTGAGAAGTCTTCTGTTTTGTTTGATGGCTCTTGCAATTACTCTGGAGCGACCCTCTTCTCCGTAGCGATAAATAGCATCGGCAATCTGTTTCTCTGTCATTGCGCGAAGTACTTCTGAGGCCGGTTTCCCCTGACTCTGGTCAAACCTCATATCCAGAGGAGCGGATATTCTGTGAGAAAAGCCCCTATCTGGAGCATCCAGCTGTATGGAACTCAGGCCAAGGTCAAACAGCGCACCACCAGCTTTGGGAAAACCATTCTCCTTAATAATCTCCGGGATTTCTGCATAGCTGGAATTTATTACAGTAACATTTGTTCCTTTGAATCTTACTGAAAGTCTGGCAGACGCCGATGGATCACGTTCGACAGCCAGCACCTGCCCGTCAGGTGTTGCTTCAGAAAGCAGGCTGGTATGCCCTCCGCCACCTGAAGTTCCGTCAACAACCAGTTCAGGCGATAAGGCACAGAGGTACTCTACTATCTCCGTTGGCATTATCGGCAGATGACCCTGTTCCATCAAAACTCCTCCTAAAGAGGTAGATCAAGACCCTCGGCGATTTCCTCACATGAGAAACCTGCTTCATTTATGTAGGAATTGTACCGTTCCGGTTGCCAGAGTTCCATGGTATCAAATTTACCAAGGAACATTACATCGCTGGTAATTCCTGCTTTTTCCGCAAGTTCCACAGGAATTGAGATTCTTCCCTGGGAATCAACACTGACTGCTCTCAAATTCTGGGCGAGGCTTCTAACAAAAAAACGTGTCTCCCTGTTACGAGGTAAAGACAGCAGTTTCTCTTCCAGTTCCTGCCATCTCTCCGAGGGATACAGCACCAGACACCCTTCCATACCCACATTCAGATAGAGATCTTCTGCGGTAAGCTGGCGTCTGAACTGAGCAGGGACACTAACTCGCCCCTTGTCATCCAGTGTGTGTCTGTGTGTACCAATGAATGCTGCCATAATGCCCCCTCCGCAGCTATCATTATCCCACTTTACCCCACTGTCAACCCACTATACCCCACTTTACCCCACATCAGTATTCAGCAGGCAAACAAAAGGGGAGCATTGCAGCTCCCCTTTTCTATCTTATATGTTGCTATGCATCATGTTACGTTCAAAGATGCTACGTCAGAGATTCTCCTCAGAATAATACTGATACTTATAGGTGTAGTAGGTGTATGAGGTGTATGTCTTGATTGGATCAAAACCGTTGATCACTGCTCCTGAAAGGTGACCTCCGGATCTGAGCAGTTTCTGCCACACCCCCTGCACCACTTTTTTCTGAATACTGCCGCTTCTTACAACAAGAAGAACAGAATCCACAGCAGGCGCGATAACTATTGCATCCGTTACAACAGCTGCCGGAGGTGTGTCGATAATCAGCAGGTCACATTCCTCTGCTATTTGTGTAAATACACCTTTTTTTACAGCTGCCTCTACCATCTCAGAGGGGTTGTGGGGTATGTGCCCGCTGCATATTACTAAAAGTCCTTCCACTGCAGTCTCTCTGAAAACATCCTGAAGAACAGCCTTGCCGGCGATAAGCTCAGTAAAACCCGGTTTTCTTTTAAATCCGAAAGTCTTGTTTACTGTGGGTCTTCTCAGATCACAATCAAGCAGGATCACTCTCTTCCCGGCCTCTGCCTCTGCTACGGCCAGATTGGCGGAAACGCTGGATTTACCCTCGCGAGGTCCGGAACTTGTTACAAGAAGCATCTTGATAGGTTTATCCGGTCTGGAAAAGGAAAGGCTAGTTCTAAGGTCACGAATAGCTTCAGAATTGGGGGATTTCGGATGCTCGATCAATGTAAGAGGTATCTTCCCCTCTTCAACTTTCTGAGAAAACTTGGGAACGACTCCAATAAGGGGTATACCCAGCTTTTCAAGATGCTCAGGATTCCGCAGGGAGCTGTCCATCTGATTCATAAGAAAAATTATGCCGATGCCGGCAGCAAGACCAACCATTATTCCCATGATAAGGTTTCTTCTGGTTGTGGGTTTGATCATTCCCCCGGGGAGGGCTGAGTCAACTATAGTGACATTGCCCATCTGTCCGATCTCGGCAATCTTCACCTCTTCGTAACGGGTTCTGAGGAGAATGTATATGTTCTCATTAACCCTTCTGTTTCTCTCAAGAGCCACAAGTTCATACTGAAACTCCGGAAGATCAGACAAACCTGAAGAAAGATTATTAACAACAGCTCTGAGAGCCTGCTCCCTGGCCCTGCTGGAACGGTATTCACCCTCAGCCGTTGCAATTGACGATATAAGCCCTTCAATGCCCCGCTCCGGGTTCACAGGATAATTCATCCCCGAGATATCTCTGAGAGCGTCTGCAAGTTCCTCTCTTCTTGTATCAATACGCTGTTCCATCGTAAGAACAGGTTCCGAATGAGCATCTGCCCCATCCGCAAGAAGTGCCGCTCTGGCACTTTCATATCTGGCCAGATCACTCTGTATCTGACGTATGTACTCGTTATTGGAATCTGAGATATCTCTGACTACTGATTCTCGCTGTTCACCCAGAAGAGCTGTAAGATAATCACACCTGACCCTGGCTGCGGCTGCATTGGTTGCTGCACTTCGCGCCTGAGTCTCGAAATCAGCGAGTGTACTGATCAGATTACGGATCTCAATATCAATATCAGTTATATCGTTCTCTTCCTTGAAGTGGAGAAGAGCACTCTCCGACAGATCGAGCTGAAGGGATGTCTGCTCCAACTGATCTTCAAGAAAAAGCCTGACCTCTGTGTTCTCTCCCCTTGCCTGACGCTGGTTCCACCGGTTATAAACATGGAGGAACAGATTGGTTATCACAGCTGCTGCCTCGGGGCTGTACCCTGTTCCACTGAGAACAAAGAAATTCGTATCTTTTATCCAGCTCACAGATACACGGGATTGAGCAAGCCCCACAAGTGCATTGCGAAGGAAGGATCGCGCCGGGATATCTCCCAGAAACAGGATGGAGACAAGACTGTCGGAATCCGATGAGTGAAGAATAGAGTCAGCTACCAGTTCGGCCATAATTCTGCTGTTGATCAGGTGAATCTGATCATTCCTCAATGCATCCATTTGAAACCAGAAAGTACCTGGCATGTCAAGGGTACGAGACATACTGTTATCGCTGGTGTACATAAATGTTGAGCTTGAACGGTACACAGGTGTGGTGGTTTTGTTCACATATCCTGCAGCTAGAAGACCGACAAGAACCAGTACAAGAATAATCCACTTACCCCTGAGAAGCATCCAGATATAAAAGTTCAGATCAAGAGCTTCCTCTTCACCGCGATCAAATGTATCGGTAAATCCTTCCTGCTGCGGCACACTCATGTTCTACTCATCAGCAGGACTACGTTAACCATTACAAGAATCTTGTAGCTGAAATCCACAACATCCTTCCACCATACATAACTGGATGCTGAGACATAGACAGTAGCATCAGGCTCCATCCCGGGAAGAGGAGCCCCATCTCCGGAAAGATACCCCGAAAGATCGTATTCCATATCAATACCCGACAGAATAATCTTTATCCCGGAAAGATTGGCGTTGGAGGTCGGCCCGCCGGCCGCTGAAAGGGCATCTCTGAGATCGGAATTCCATGGCACCATATGCATACCCGGATTACGAACCTCACCCCACACATTCACCGGCATCAATATCTCATCAGAGTTGATTCCGGGAAGAGAATAATCCTCAACAGCCTGACTGATGAAGGCCAGTACGATCACTATCCAGCAGAAAGCCCTCACGCTTTAAACACCTTCTCTTTTCCACCTTCCACATCGACACAGGCATTCCTTGTGTCAACCACAATATTACTGTTACCCACTATCCATTGGTAATCATAGCAGGCATGATTTGTTATGACAACAGCACAGTCGTATTGTGAGAGCATTTTCGCAGAAAGGTCAACTGAAACTGGTTGAAGATGGGTTTGTCTGGTTGATGACGGTATTGATGGGATGTATGGATCATTGTAGTCTACAAAAGCTCCTCTTTCAGCCAGCTTGGTCATTATTTTGAGAGCCGGAGTCTCACGGTAATCGTCTATATCGGGTTTGTATGCCATTCCCAGAAGAAGAATTCTGCTTCCATTTATCGACTTTTGAGCTGTATTCAGAGCATCGCAGATTCTATCAACAACATATGCAGGCATTGATGTATTTATCTCACCTGCAAGTTCAATGAACTTGGTAGACATCTCGTACTCGTGGGCCTTCCATGTGAGATAGAAGGGATCAATTGGGATGCAGTGCCCCCCCAGCCCTGGACCTGGGTAGAAAGCAGTAAAACCAAAGGGTTTGGTTGCAGCTGCATCAATAACTTCCCAGATGTCGATTCCCATTCTGTGAGCCAGAACTTTCAACTCATTCACCAGAGCAATGTTAACTGCTCTGTAGGTGTTCTCAACGATCTTGGCCATCTCAGCTACTTCAGGAGAACTCACCGGTACCACATTATCAATGGCAAATTCATAAACAAAAACACTGGCGTCTGTACAATCCTTTGTAAGTCCGCCAACAAGTTTTGGAATGGTTCTGGTGCTAAAGTTCTTGTTTCCGGGATCTTCTCTCTCCGGAGAAAATGCCACGTGGAAATCAACCCCTGCCTTCAATCCGCTTTTTTCAAGAACAGGCACCATTTCATCTCTCGTAGTACCTGGATAAGTGGTGGATTCAAGGATCACAAGCTGCCCTTTTTGAAGATACCCGGCTGTTTCCGCACACGAGTTCAGTACATAACTCAAATCCGGATCACGGCTGACACCAAGAGGTGTAGGCACAGCAATGAGAATAGCATCAGCTCTGCTGAGAACAGAGAAATCGGTAGTTACATGAAGAAGGCCAGTGTTCATTGCTGAAGCTATCATCTCATCAGGAAAATGCTTCAGGTAGCTGCGACGCTCCTCAAGAAGTCTGGGTTTCTCCGGATCAATATCAACTCCAAGAACTTCACATCCTCCCTGAGCGAATTCCATGGCCAGGGGAAGCCCCACATAACCAAGACCAATTACGCCGATAACAGGCTTCTCTCTACCAGCCATTCTCTCTCTGAAAGCACTCATATTAACCTCTTCCTATACCGTAATAAGTGAATCCACTTGAAATCAGCTTTGTGGGATTCCAGATGTTTCTGCCGTCGAAAATAACAGGTTTCACCAGCAATGAATGGATACGCTCGAAGTCAGGCTCTCTGAACTCGGTCCATTCTGTGATTAATACAAGTGCATCGGCGTCTTCCAGAGCACCATAACTGGAGGAACAGAATTCGATCGAATCTCCGAGAATTGTTCTGGCATACTCAGTCGCCTCAGGATCGTAGGCCTTCACACGAGCACCTCTCTCCAGCAGATCATTGATAATGACCACAGAAGGAGCATCCCTCATATCATCCGTGTTGGGCTTGAAAGCTAATCCCCATATGCCGAAAGTCTTACCTGTGAGATCCTCACCGAACTCTTCCGCAATCTTTCTGCCCATAATCTTTTTCTGCTTGCAGTTCACTTCAGTAACAGCCTCAAGTATATCAAGGTGGTAACCGTGTTCATCGGATGTATGCCTCAGGGCTCTTACATCTTTGGGGAAACAGCTGCCTCCGAAACCGACACCGGGAAATATGAAATGAGGGCCGATCCTTGTGTCACTGCCGATGCCTCTTCTGATGTCCTTTATGTCAGCACCCACAACGTCGCACAGATTCGCTATCTCGTTCATGAAACTGATCTTGGTGGCAAGCAGACTGTTGGCAACATATTTTGTGAGTTCTGCTGATTTGTTGCTCATTATGTATATGGGATTGTTTGTCCGGACAAATGGAGAGTAAAGCTCTCTCATTATCTCTGCAACCTCTTTGCTGCCGGTACCGATAACAACCCTGTCCGGCTTCATAAAGTCGTCGATGGCTGCGCCTTCCTTGAGAAACTCGGGGTTACTCACAACATCAACCCTGAAATCAGTATACTTTCTAACTTCCGTTTTCACAAGCTCGGAAGTGCCAACGGGAACAGTACTCTTATTGATAATGATCTTCCAGTCGTTCATCGCCTTCCCGATGTCAGCTGAAACTGAAAGAACATGCTGAAGATCTGCACTGCCGTCCTCTCCGGGGGGGGTTCCAACAGCTATAAAAATGAGACTGCATTCCCTGACTGCCATAGCAGTATCTGTAGAAAAGGAAAGCCTCTGCTCTCTGACATTCCTGTCAATCAGAACATCAAGTCCCGGTTCATAAATGGGCAGTTTGCCTTTTTTCAGACCGTCAATTTTTTTCTTATCATTGTCAACGCAAACTATTGTATTTCCCATCTCTGCAAAACATGCAGCGGCTACCAGCCCCACATACCCGCTTCCTACAACTGCTATTCTCATCAGAAAACTCCTCAATACAAATGGATACCCGATAATAATGTAATGTTTTATGTACTACTTGAACGGTGAGAATATGAAATATCTGTGCTTTTGTAAAGTATCATTATTGATGTCGCACCAGAAACCTGCTTTCGCCTTCTCTACGTGTGATATTACGCCTGTCCAGAACTTCAGCCCACATGAGAGCAATCTTCCTTGAAACACCAAGAGCTTCCCTGAGTTCTCCAAGACGGAAATGATTCTCACCAAAGGCAGCGGAAATAACCTGCTGCACTTTTTCAACAGAGCCCTCGGTTGAAATAAGATTTTCAGAAAGGTTGAAGAGAAGTTCCCGTTGGAGAAGAGCTTCAATATCCTCTTTCCTTCTTCCTGGCAGAGGAAGCTTCATTCCCCGGAGACCGGCTTTTCTCACATCAGACAATATCTGATCCGCCAGCGTACGAGCACCTCCGGATAACTGTTCAGAAAAATCGCTGAAACACAGGTAATCGCCGCGTTTCTCAATTTTGTTTTCCTTCTGCAGTTTAGACATGCAGAATCTCACAGTCCACACAGGAGTATCCGGTGGCAGCTTCCTGGCGAGATGTGCTGATGGAAGACCCCTGCACAGGGGCACATTCCTGTGGACGGTTCCAATACAGCCAAGGATTTTGCGCTCCAGATTCTCTACAGCCCCTGCTAATATCAGCCGTCTAGTCTTACCCTCTCCTGAAGAGAATGCCCTGCCCTGTTCAATCAGCGATTCAGCAGCCCTGCTGAAATCTACAGGTTCCGAACCTGTTTTCTCTATGAAATCAGCCGCTTCAACAAAGTGACCTGGAGCATCCTCCATGGTCTCGAACAGCAGATCTTCCAAGTTGCCATGCGAAAGGAGATCAAGATGAGACAGTCTTGCTTCCCTGAATCGTGACCGGACTTTCTGCGTGGCTGTATCGAGTATCACACCGCCTCCAATTGTCACAACTGGAGAATATCTTCTTATGACAAATCGGTCACCCGGCATTGCTACCACAGGATGCTCCAGCTGAAAATGCACATATCCTGTTTCGCCCCTTAAAAGAGGTCTGCCTTCAACGGGAATGGCTCTTGCCATAACCTCGGCCGTACCCACATGAAAACGGACTCTCTGCCTGATCAGCAGATCGACATTTCCCTGAAGCATGGAACAGGTAGTGTCCAGACTGTTAAGAATTTTCAGAAACCCCGGCTCCCCGGCAACAGTTCCCCTGTGAACATCCTCTTTGCGCAGACCGGTCAGGTTCAGAGCAATTCTGTCTCCGGCCTCTCCCGCCGGAAAATTCCTGTGATCATTAACTCCCAGCTCCCTGACGCGGAGAGTTTTCCCCGCAGGCTGAATTTCAACAAATTCTCCAACTTTTACTCTGCCGGATAGTCCAGTACCACAGATGATAGTCCCAAATCCCTTTAGTGAAAAAATCCTGTCCACAGGCATTCTGAATCTTCCCTGAGAGCTCTTGCCATCAACTTTCGCCGCCATGTCCAGAAGAGCCTGCTTCAGCTCCTTCATACCGTATCCTGTCTTGGCAGAGACTCTAAAGATTGGAGCTGATTCTGCAGGAGTTCCCTCCAAAGCCTCCCTAACCTCTTCCTCGGCCAGTTCAATGAGGTCATCATCAACAAGATCACACTTGGCAAGAGCCACAATTCCCCGGTCTACTTCAAGAAGGCGGAGAATATCAAGATGCTCACGGGTCTGCTGCATCACACCCTCATCTGCAGATACCACCAGGAGAAAACAGTCAACAGTGGCCACTCCGGCAACCATGGTTTTTACAAATTTCTCGTGCCCGGGAACATCAATGAAAGAAACTGTACCGCCATCAGGTGTTTCCAGAAAAACATAACCAAGTTCAATGGTGATTCCCCTAATCTTTTCCTCTTTCAGTCGATCCGGATCCCTGCCGGTCAGAGCCATCATGAGTGTGCTCTTCCCGTGATCTATATGACCTGCTGTTCCAATTATTACGCCCATAATTCAGCCAGCCTTTTCTCTATAAGTGAGGCAAGTTCAGTGTCTTCCGCTTCGGCTACCGCTCTGAGATCAAACTTGGCGGCCCCCTCCTCCAACCTGGCTGCCACAGCGGGACTGGATAATCGGAGTGACTTCAGCAGCAACTCCGGATCTGGACATGCCAGAGAAATCCCAGCAGATGGAATGGCATAGTCGGGAAGACTGCCGCTTCCAACATAGCTGTTCATTCTTTCAACCGTCATTTTGCAGTTGGATGGAAGTACAACAGATGCGATAACTGCATCGGACCTTTCTATCAACTCTTCCGGCTTCCGGGAGAACGAATGGTAAACGGGATGGTTTGCTGCTATATAGTCATCATCTTCCAGAAACACTCGAAGAGATGCCTCAATTGCCGCAATGGTCAGTTTTCCTACTCTCAGGGCTCTGGCCAGTGGGTGCTTTTTTATCCTGTTCAGGTATTCTTTCCTCCCCAGAATGACCCCCGCCTGGGGTCCTCCGATCAGCTTGTCTCCAGAGCATGTTACAACATCAGCACCTGCTTCAATACTTTGAATGATTGTGGGTTCCGATGGTATTCCGAATCTGCTAAGCGGAATCAAACTCCCAGCACCCAGATCATCAATAACCGGGATACCCCTTTCTCTGCCCAGGGCAACAAGATCCTCCAGGGCTACTTCGCTGGTGAAGCCCTTAATCAGGTAATTGGACGGATGTACTCGAAGTATGGCTGCAGTCTGGTCTGTAATAGCATTCTCGTAGTCCCTGAGGTGTGTTCTATTGGTACAACCCACCTCAACCATTATGCATCCGCTCTGCTTCATTACATCAGGAATGCGAAAAGCTCCACCAATTTCCACCAGCTGCCCTCTGGAAACAATGACTTCCCTTCCTGCGGCCATAGCAGAGAGCACAAGAAGAGTGGCGCCGGCATTGTTGTTTGCCAGGGTTGCTGCTTCAGCCCCTGTGAGCTCAGTTATCAGTTCCTCAATGTGCTCATCCCGATTCCCCCTTTTACCGGTTTCCCGGTTCCACTGAAGCACCGAGTATCCGCTGGCAACTCTGCCTACAGCCTCTACCGCAGCAGGAGGAAGACTGGCCCGTCCAATGGCAGTATGAAGCACTATTCCAGTAGCATTAATTACCCTTTCCATTGCTGGTTTTTTCAGTATTTTCCCAAGATGAATACACCTTTTCATAACGGAATCGGCAGATGGAAGCTCTCCACCATCCATTACACATTGTCTGGCCCAGAGTATACCCTTCCTCGCTGCTTCCTTTATCTCAGAAGGTGTCAAATCGGGCAATTCCGCTGCAATCCCGGGGATAATCTCATGAACTGCAGGCAGATCTTTCAATGATTCCAGTCCCATATTTCCTCCCAATCAGAAGAACCGTGTACTTGATAATTGTGTTTCAACTATGAAGAAATGATTCTCCCGGGTAAACCCACGATGTCAAAGATGAACTGACGGACGGGAAATACACAACAGATCGCCTCCATGGAAACGCTGAACATGTACGGCTTCGATGTACTGACGGGTACGATGTGAGTACCATGACGGATATCACAGGCCAGCCTCATGGAGCATTCTCCGGCGTCTGCAAAATCAGCGGATGCGGGGGCTTGTGTTCAACGCTGAAGACATTCCTCTCTTCACCGGTGTGATGGACTATGCAGGGGATTATTTCCCGGGGGCTCTGCCCGGAATCGCAAATATGCCGGTGAGAATGGCTGCATTGATTCAGATATCAGTGAAAACCCGGCTGACATTCTGTTTGATGCCCGGACTTATTGTCTTTCCCTGATAGAGACGGCGCGGGGCGTGAGGGGACTCAACAGAATCCCCTCAAAGAATCTGTCTACCTGATAACAGCTATCTGTCTTCTTACAATCTCACCTGAACTTGTCGTGAGCCGTATGAAGTAAACACCGGGTCTTTCAATGCTCATATTATGAACAGAACCAGCATTGAACTGCTCTACGGAACGACCGGTAATATCGAAGACTTCCACCGTTCCTGTAACTCCCTGAGGAACAAAACTGGATACTGCAAAAGCACCGGTTGTAGGGTTGGGCCATGCAGAGAGAACTCCGCTGAACACCGCCACTTCACATTCTGAGGCAACTCCTGTAGTGTTCGTGTCCGGTACATCCATGAATGCCGCATTCATTGCCTCCTCGGTACCTGTATTAAGCACGAAGGAAACCAGATCCAGTTCAGCTGTGAGGGTGTATGTAATTGTTCCACCGGAGGCATCACCGATCATCTCAGGGACGATGGTTAGATACGAAGGAACCGCGAGACGATTGTTAACATGATTGGTCCATGTTGACTGACTCCACCCTGCGGATACATTCACACCATCTGCAACGAAAGTGGGTACATACCCTGTGTTCCAGTAAGAGCTCCAGAGATGACTGTGAAATCCGTTTGCTCCGGGTCCATTTTTCACCCATTTCAAGGGTTAGGTTTCTGTTTCATGAACTATTCATGAAACAAAGTGCTGATGTTCATGAGTGATCACTCACGGTACATCCTTAC
>JAGLOJ010000080.1 GCA_023139045.1 Candidatus Sabulitectum sp. | reverse complement strand
GAGATTCCTCCGGCCTACCCGGCCGCGTAAGAAAGGAAATGCTCCTGGCCAGCCAAGGTGGTCTCGTACAGCTGAAAGGTTTGACTATAATGGTCTGGGTCTATTTCTCTTGATGCGAATGGTTATCCCTATATGTTATTTATAGGGCATTCTGGGATAAGCCCATCTTAGTAAAGAACATTACTATTGAAATATCATATCATATCTATGAATAAAAGCATTTTCGTAATCTACAACGAAGAAATGATTAGCATTTATCTCAATAGACCAGTTCCTCGCTTGCGAAGGTACAAGAGTATAAAAGTAGCCTTCTAGATTACCATCATCAGAATCAAATACATCTACACGGTATCCATTATCTGTTACACCTTGAGCCCATAGCACAAATACTCGATTATCTTCATAATCCAAATCCATAACGACAGGAACAAGCTCTGATCCATCTTCTCCATACGAGATTGTATATGGCTCAAATTCCATCGGACCATCAGTTTCCCAGATCAAATCACCAGATGAGCTGTATTTTTGTACTTTGTACTCACCAACACTTGTGAAATACAAGGAATTATCCTGGTCAACATCGATTGCACAATCAAATAACATAATTTTCAACCCTAAATCCTCAACCTCCGCATGAAGACTTCCATATTCATTTAGTACTTCTCCATTGGTATTGATGCGAAATGCAGCAGGATTATCTGTCGTTTCGGACAATAAAAGTACGTTTGGATGGCCGCTGACAAAAATCCGACTTGAATCCAACACTGCTACATCGAATACTCGGCCCAAATCAACGTTGATGTTATTCAGGAACTCTCCATCATTGGAGAATACCTTAACGATATTGGGAAGGTCAATTACGTACACTCTACCAGTATTATCTATATCGAAATTGAAACCAGTGCGGCCAAATTCCCATGGAGCTTCTCCAATTCCTCCAAATGAATTCAGGAATTCACCTGCTGAACTGAACTTTAGTATTGTCATGGTGATTGGATCCAGGATGAATATATTCCCATTGCCATCTAGAGATATATCAATGGGAGTAAATATATTACAAGGATCGCTGCTTCCATCAATCATCATTACATTCTCTAATGATATCATCTCGATCTGATCAACTTCATTCTCACAAGATATGCCTGTAAGAAATAGAATAGAGAAAAACATCACACTTAATCCTAATGACTTCACTATTATATTTCCTGTTGGCTTGAATGTATCCTTATTCTCATCTGTACATTTCATTCATTATCCTTAATTCATCCCAATATTTATATATCAATTATTAATTAGTTTGCGCTATAATAAACATCCATCCTATCTAATCGTTCCTGTAGATAATTCTCATCAATTTCTGATATTTGCATTACTCTACTTAATGCCAATTCTGTTTGGGCTCTTTGTGTTTTACATGATTGTCTCTTTAAAGACAAGTTAAACTCATTTTGATTGTCATTTGCTGACAAATAGCATAAACCACATAGATATACTGCCCAGCAATTGTTACAGTCATTGTTTGATCCATTACAATAATCAAACAAATTCCATAGATGATGCCCCCGACAAATCAATCCTTCACACAGCTTGCCTCGCCGGTCTGAGTGTCACCTATCTACGTTTATTTTACTGTAGCGTCAAGTATCAACCATTTCTTCCTGTCGGCCTATCGCCAACTGTCAGACCGTATAGATCATAGAAGGCTGAGTCTCCCCCCGTGCTGGAGAAATAAACCCCTGACTGATAGATATTTTTCTCAAAATCCGTTAGCTCTTTATCACCATACCATATTGAGGGTTGCCAGACAGCAGTGTATATAAAACCATAATTCGTTGAGAGGACTTCAACTAAACTCATGTTTGCTTTATAGAGATTAACTACATTTTTTGAGAGAGAATCGGCCTCAACAGCGAAGGAAGTGTATACCTGCTTTGTGATTTCAGATTCAGCGGTTTTAACTCTGCTCCAGATTGATGAAATGAGCAGCCACGAGTTCAACTCACGGAGAAATCGTTCCCCGGCCTGCTGAATTGAAAGCACTGTTTCTCTTTGCTCAAAACGTGCTGCTATTTCGCGTTCTCCAAAGAGTCTACCTGCCAGCCCTGATTCGTAGGCGGTCCACACTTCATTGAAACCGTCGTAGAAAATGACCATGTCCGGTACATTCCCGTTTCTGAGCTGCAAAATGAGTTCTATCAGCTCCTGGGTTGAACTGAATGCCGGCTGAGCGAGATTGGATATCTTGACAGGACAGTATGCTTGTCTGTTAAGGATGGTTTGAAGGTGTCCCGCAATAGTTTCCTGGTCAGAAACTCCAGTACCCCACATGGCTGAACCTCCAAGAAGAAAGATCTGGTATGCGTCACAGGAGGAGGAAATCCCAGGGGTGACCCTGTAACCGGAATCATCAATACTGCAGCTGTAGTTGCTGCATGCAGGATTTGATCTCCACATAACATACGGTGCAAAAACTCCCAGCACTGGAGTATTTAGGGCAACATTAAGCAGAATCGCTGCAGTTGCTCTGTAACAACCTGGAAAACGTCTTCCCAGAAGGCCTGCTGTGATAAGCAGTACACCTGTTATGAAGAATGCTATCTGATTCAGACTGATACCTTTGCCAATGCTCATTCCTGTAATGTCTGCCAGTAGTGCTGCGATAATGAAAAGTGCACCAGCATAGACAGCAACTCTCTTTATCAGCTTGACTGCGCCATCGCTCAATCTTTGATCTACCCATTGAGACCCCTTCCAGAAGAATTTACTTACTATGCAACGGTTTTTACGGTATAAGAAAGCGCCACAAATACGAATGAAATTCTCAGTAATTCGTGGAATTGACCGGGCTGAGTGACAGGTAGTATCATAGTTCAAATCGAAAATGGGGACTGACGGACTGCATTGTAAGCAGATATCCGAATGTCTGAAATCGAATTTCAATAGACAGGGAGAATGTTATAGTCAACCAGAACAAGACGCTGCTGTTCCTGCTTGTTTTCATTATGTCTTCTTTCATTATCACCGGAATTGTCGCGGATGGAGCAGGTAGGGCTTTCTCCGGATTCCTCGACTTGCAGTTTCGACCGGCGAGACTCATCAGTGACTACATATACGAAAGAGGCATCGGAGCTTCTCTTATCAATGCCGCGGCGGTGGGAATTACCGGGTTGATTCTTATTCTGATTGCGAAAGTTCAGTTGTCCGGTGCCACTTTTGCCGCACTTTTTACCATGATGGGTTTTGCGCTTTTTGGAAAAACACCGGTGAATATCCTACCCATAATCTTCGGAGTTTACCTTGCTGGAAAGCTGGTTGGCAAGACCTTTTCCGAATACCTGATAATTGCTCTGTTCGGAACTGCTCTCGGGCCTCTAGTCAGCATGGTCACAGTGGAGTTGGGTCTCACTGGATTGTCTGCTGTTGCCGTTGGAACCTGCGCGGGGATTGCCACAGGCTTCATACTTCCGGCCATCGCTGTTTCTGTGCTTCATTTCCATCAGGGGTACAGTCTTTACAATCTTGGGCTTTCATGCGGTTTTTTCGCTCTGTTCGCTGCTGCTCTTTTCAGGGCCGGAGGATACACTTTTGAGGGTCTGATGTTGTGGCATACAGGGAACTCGGCAATACTGATATTTATGGTTCCTCTTCTTTCAGTCATTTTGATCCTCACCGGGCTGTTTTCCGGGGGAAAGAAAGGTCTGAGGGATCTGGCTGCCATCCAGAAGCACACTGGTCGTCTTCCTTCAGACTTCATGGATCTGGAGTCTATGGAGGGAGCCCTCATCAACTCTGGTCTGATCGGTCTTATTGGCTCCGCTTACATATTGCTGATTGGGGGGGATTTTAACGGTCCTACGATCGGAGGACTCCTGACTATCATGGGTTTTGGTGCCTTCGGTACACACCTGAAAAACTCATGGCCGGTGGTAATCGGAGTGATTGCAGCATCGCTGGTTTTCGGTAAATCACTCACCGCCCCCGGAGTGCTTCTGGCAGTGATCTTCTGTACCACCCTCGCACCACTTGCAGGGGCATTTGGAATTTTCACCGGTCTTATCGCCGGATTTATTCACCTGGTTCTTGTTCACCAGACAGGATCATGGCAGGGTGGTATGAACCTCTACAACAATGGTTTTGCGGGCGGTCTGACCGCCACACTGATAGTTTCAGTTATTGCTTGGTATCGCTCCAGGAATTCTGATTTCAAGTGACCAACTTTTTGGAGTAAATGACAATGAAAAGAAAAGATCTGATCCTTCATCTGATAGGTGAAATATCGAATTTCCTGCTGGAGAGTGATCCTAGACGGCTGGTCATCTCCCTTCATCAGG
Source organism: Candidatus Sabulitectum sp. (assembly GCA_023139045.1). Taxonomy (GTDB): domain Bacteria; phylum Fermentibacterota; class Fermentibacteria; order Fermentibacterales; family JCC-6; genus Sabulitectum. Next base: position 55,308 of record JAGLOJ010000080.1, on the reverse strand, counting down.
AGGAGAACGGGCTCCATCTCTGCGTTTTGGATGAAAATCCTCACACTGATGAGGAGATCAAGAAAATAGACCTTGCTCTGAACAGCCGGAAGAGACCGGAACTGGCGGGATATTACGGTTCCATGACCGGTCACGACATGCTGGGAGCTTCCCGTCTGAATCTGCTGGGCTGGCAGGTGAAGCATTGTGATGTCTCAAGTATTGGCAGTGGTATCAAGATAGACATCTGGCTGGGCGGTGAACACTTTCAGAATGATCAGTTTACAATTCCGAAGAAAGATACGGAGTAGTTATTACCTGAAAAATCATCGCCAGTGCTGTAATCTTTCTGTAAAACAAAATCCCCCCGGCGTTAACCGGGGGGATTTATTGTGGCTGTATCAGCGTCAGCCTCCGTGTTTCTTAACCAGTTCTATAACATCCGGGAAGTCCATTCCCAGCTCTTTGAGTTTGGCAACGGTTGGAACACCGTTATTGGTCCAGCCGCGGCGTTTGTAAACAGCATCGAGGAGCTGTTCGTATCTGCCCTCACGGTACTTGCGCATGGCTGCAACCTTCTCGGTTGTTGACATGTCTGTGATATTCAGCCCGACATCTTCAGTGAGCTGCGTGTCGTATCTTTCCGCACGGCTCTCATACTCATGGTTGGTTACAGGCCCCGCAGAGCGGTAGGGGATAGCATCGTGTGCTCTTCTGCCGAATCCCATCTTCAGGTTGAATACACGCTGGAAGGTGTATACCCTTTCGCTCATGACTATCAGGCTGTCCATGGTCTGCGGTCTTCCTGTGACTCCTTCAAAGAGTTCACAGTAGCCCTGAACATGACCGGGAACCTTGGCCGGTTCACTGGTTTCGGCATTGTCTGCAGGCTCCACATCGTTCCAGGGAAGTTTACACAGGCCACAGAGACCGAACCAGGTTCTCCACATCGGGAAGTAGTGCAGGGCCTCGGCCTTATCTTCAAAGGTGGGGATCTGCTTGTTAACCATGTCCATGAATATCAACCACGCTTCGTCGTGCTGGGCACCTTTAAGGGCAATGCCGTAACCACCTTGCTGGGCAAGGGATTCCTTGGTTACATATTCTGAGTATTCCATTCCCTTTGACTCCATGCCGATGTCATAAACAAAGGCGGGGTCAGCTCCAAAGTTATCTACGAAGTACTTCTTCATGTAACGGATGCCCTTACCGGAAATGAGACCGAAGCCTTCACCTCTGCCCATCTGGTGAAGAAGCTCCATTGCCGCTTCCCAGTTGCCGAATCTGAGGTCAAGCCCGCCTGTCTTTTCCAGATCCAGAACCCCTGCTTCAAAGCACTCCATTACAAAGGCTGTACCTGTTGCATAACTGATTGTATCAAGGCCGTATGTGTCACAGTAGAAGTTGTATTCGATGGGGAAGTGGGGATCGAAAACACCCATGTTGGATGAACCGCCAACTGTTTCATATTCGGGGCCGTCCACAAGAACTTTTTCGCCCTTGTAGGGCCCGGTTTTCAGCTCAAAACCTTCAGCTGCCTTGGCGCAGGCCATAGAGCAACCAAGATAGCAGCCATCCGGTACACCCTGTGTGATGTACTTGTCGATGAAGACTTTGCTCTCGATGTATTTCGTGTCCGGGTGTGAGCCGTACTGGTAGTTGTTAACCGGTAGCAGGTCATAGGCATCCATGATTTCTGTAAGGTGGGCTGTTCCGATTGCTCTCATGTTGCACTGCTCGGTGTCCATGAGAATCATCTCACTGGTTACCCTCATACCGGCTCTGCGGATCATCTCCTGATCGTGAGGACGGTTGGGATCTCTGGTCATTGTGATTGCGCCGGTGGGGCAGATGTCTGCACAGGCAGCGCAGGATACACAGTGGGTCTGGAGCTTGTCATAGGGCATCATTACGGTTCTGTCTTCACCGCGATTGGCGAAGTTGATGATGTTCTCCCAGATGCCCTGGCCGCATATTCTTGAGCACAGACCACAGAGAATGCATGCGTTTGGGTTGTGGTCCACCTGAGGATGATCAAAACCGGGATGCTCTACGCCATGGAATTTGGCCATATCCTGAATTATCTTAACCTCGGGCCATCTGGCAATCATCATGGCCAGTATGTTCTTTCTGTTGCTGAGTACCCTCTCGCTCTTTGTATCCACGGTGCAGTCTTTTCTCACCGGGTAGTTGCAACTGGTGACCAGCTTTGAATTCCTGCCCTCATTCACCTCTACTGTGCAGAGGCGGCATGCACCATAGGGTTCCACAAGTTCGCTGTGACAAAGAGTTGGAATGTGGATATCCAGTTTTAATGCTGCTTCAAGTATTGTTGTATCAGGTGCTACCTGAACTTCACGACCGTCTATAGTTACGGTGATCATGTCAGCCATTATTTCACCTCCACGGCGTTGAAGTTGCAGACATCACGGCAGACCCCGCATTTGATGCACTTCTCCTGGTTTATTACATGTACATCTTTCCGGGATCCGGTAATGGCATCCACCGGGCACTTGATGGCACAGAGGGTGCAGCCGGTACAGTTCTCAGGGTCAATGGTGTACTTGATAAGATCGTGGCACTTGCCGGCAGGGCAGATGTGATCTTTGATGTGAGCTTCATATTCGTCTCTGAAGTATTTGATGGTGCTGATCACAGAGTTGGGTGCATCTTTACCAAGAGCACAGAGACAGCTGTCGTTCATGGTGGAACCATAGCTTTCAAGAAGCTCGATATCGCCTTCTTTTCCCCTGCCTTCGGTGATTCTTCCAAGTATCTGCCCCAGAGCAACAAGACCCTCACGACACGGTGTACACTTACCGCAGCTTTCGCTTTTCAGGAAGTCTACAAAGTACTTGGCGATCTGAACCATACAGGTGTTTTCATCCATTACAACCATACCGCCGGAACCCATCATGGAGCCTTCTGCGGTAAGGCTGTCAAAATCCACAGGCAGGTCAAGCTTCTCCGAAGGGATAACACCACCGGAAGGCCCTCCGGTCTGAACACCCTTGAAGGCTTTTCCGTTGGGAATTCCCCCTCCGATGTCATAGATTATTTCTTTCAGAGTGATGCCCATGGGCACTTCAACAAGACCGATGTTTTCAATGTCGCCCACAAGGCTGAACACCTTTGTTCCTGTGCAACCATTCCAGGGGTTTTCAGATACATCCCCTGTGCCTATGGCAGCAAACCATTCTGCTCCTTTTTCAATGATAAGGGAAACATTCGCCCATGTTTCGACATTGTTCAGAACGGTTGGGCCATCCTTGTATCCCTTTTCAACCGAGCGTACATATTTGGCTCTGGGTTCACCGGGAAGCCCGGCCATTGAAGCCATCAGGGCACTGGACTCTCCGCATACAAAGGCACCGGCGCCTCTGTGTACCACTATATCAAAATCGAAACCGGTTTCCAGAATGTTTTTCCCCAGAAGACCCTTTTCTCTGGCCTGGTCAAGGGCAACCTCAAGCCTGTGCATGGCAAGAGGGTATTCTTTGCGCATGTAGATGAATCCCTGTTCTGCGCCGATGGCAAATGCTCCGGCCATCATACCTTCGATAACAGAGTGCGGGTCAGCTTCAACAATGGAGCGATCCATGAAAGCACCGGGATCGCCTTCATCTGCATTGCAGACCACAACCGGTTTTTTCTGTGCTTTTTCGGCAGCTTCAACACAGCTCTGCCATTTGACTCCTGCGGGGAATCCACCGCCGCCGCGACCGCGAAGGCCACTTCTGATCAGCGTCTGGATGGTGTCTGCTGGTGTTGTTTCTGTCAGTATTTTGTGAATAGCCTGGTATCCGCCCATCCTTATGTAGTCTTCAATTGATTCAGGATTGAGCATGCCCCGGTGACGCAGGGCAAGGAGCTTCTGCTTGCCGAAGAACGGAATGTCGTTCATTCGGGGAATGGCAACACCGTCAAGGTTGTAAAGAAGTCTTTCCACAGGCTTGCCGCCTTCAAGATGCTTTTCTATTATCTCACCAAGGTCTTCAGCTGTGAGTTTCTGGTAAAAGATGCCTTCAGGCTGAACCACCATGATGGGACCCTGGGCACAGAATCCGTTGCAACCGGTGGGAACAACCAGGTATTTTCTTTCGAGCCCTCTTTTAAGAAGCTCTTCCTTCAGTGCATCAATGAGAGGCAATGCCTTGTTGGCCACACAGGCGGTACCGGCGCAGACCATAAGGGCAGACTTGTAGGAATCGTATTCTTTTCCGGCTGACTGCTGTATGGATTTCAGTTCATTTATGTTCATGTCAGCCCTCCTTACTGTACTTTTTTACAATATCGGATACCATTGATGGAGTTACTCCGCCGATGACATCTTCACCTACAACTACAACAGGAGCCAGACCGCAGGCACCCACACAACGAACCTCAGAGAGGGTGAACTGTTTGTCGGGGGTTGTTTCACCACTGTTGATTTTCAGTTCACGCTCGAAAGCAGAAAGCACTTCCGGAGCACCCTTTACATAACAGGCTGTTCCGGTGCAGATCTGTATTTCAGTTTCACCCTTCTGCTCAAGGCTGAAGGCCTTGTAGAAGGTAATAATATGGAAGAGAATTCCTCTTGGCTTGCCGGTTCTTTCCGCAACAAGCTCAAGAGCATCTGCGGGAATGCATCTGTATCCGTCCTGAATGTCCTGGAACATCTCAATGACGAAGTCCGGGTCGGCATTCCACCTGTCGATTATTACATCAACGGGGCTTTTGCATCCGCAATCGCAGTCGCAAGACATCTATTTACCCCCTTCTGTGTGCTGCCACTCCGGGCGGGAGCTGGAGGTTCTGGCAACAAGCCCCTTAAGGCCCTTGCCGCGAAAAACAGTTCCACTTCCACCGCGACCTGCCTGTTTGAGGCGCATGTGTTCACGGCGCCAGTCCCACCATGAGAAGTTCAGACAACCGATGTAGCAGTGGTCTGCACCAACTCCGGCAGAAACAGTGGAGATGTTTCTTTTGTCTTCCTCGTCAAGGCAGTAAAGGTCTGCCAGCTGGTTTGCCACGATATGGCTGTTTGTGTCAAGCTTTTCATTGCGAACGATCTGAACGATTCCCTGATCTCCATCAATGTAAATTACGTGGTCTCTGTTTTCCTGCTTGCCCACAACAACCATTGCGTCGAAGCCTGAAAACTTCAGCAGAGGACCGAAGTGACCGCCCACATTACTGTCGATCACAGATCCGGTGGTGGGGGAGATAGTAGTTACGATTGACTTTCCGGTACCTGGGAAAGAAGGGGTGCCACCAAGAGGTCCGCAGGAGATGCAGAGACCGTTTTCAGGGCTGTCCCATTTCGTGTCACCGTTGACTTCATTCCAGAGAAGCCAGAGGTCAAACCCCTTTCCGCCGGTGAATTTTATCTTCGTTTCTTCAGATATGGGGATGATCTTGAAGGAGTAGTTTGAAAGGTCTACCCTGAGTGCTTCACCGGTATACCCCTTAACAGCGGGTTTCGGCTTGTACTTAAAGGTGGCCACAACATTCTGCGCCTCCTGGATCTCCCGTGTGGAGTAGTTGCAGGACATGTATATATCCCTCCAGGTTCGAGTTAATTATGAGTTGGAGCTATTCAAAATCAGTGGCCATATTCTAAGGAGATAATCGTCGAAACGCAATGGTTGGAATAGGCTTGGGCGAGCTTTATGATTCTGATGCATAACGATTTACCAATTACCGAGGCAACACCTCGTTTGCACCGTTGAACCCTGAGGATATATTATGCGAAGCGGGGTGTTATTAATGAAGGGTGCAGAATAATGAATAGGAAGAGAAAGGTTCTTCTGAGATTACTGGGCGGCGGGGTTTTTGCTGTTGCCGTGTTCTTTCTGATTTTTCCCGCGCTTGGCAGAAATGCCACTGTTGGAATAATTCTCGCAATCGCTGGTTTTGGCTTGGCGTTACAAGGAGAGTAGCCTCTTTAAAGGCTCACAATTAACATGTTCAGAGATTGTCCGGAAGGTTTTGCTGCGATAATACCACAGAATGTTGAGAGTACAAAGTTAGTTAGAGCCCATCCTGAAAGGTATTCTACTCCGAGCCTAACCCACTTCCAAAGCAGAAAATAGTGTGTTTGACGAATTACCAAGTGTAATTTCACACTTCATCCGGGTAATCCGGTTACTCTCTTGCGCCATGCTTACCAAAGAATACACCCCGGCCCCTTCGAGTTGCATAACTCAGTACGGAACAAAGAGGCATCCTGATTCAGGATGCTTGAAGTATTTTTGCTCTTTCCTGCCTTTGCCTTTTCTCGTTCCTTTCTTCAACAATAATCATCTGTCTGAAGTTGTGTACAATCACTTTCTGAAGCATTTCAAGTCTGACCGATTCAATGTTACGACGGCGAAGCTTACCAAATCCAAGCACATATTTCAACACAAACATGAGAGACTCAACTGCTGAACGCATTCTGCGAGCTTCTGTTAATTCTTCACTAATCCAATCGATGTCTGCTTATCTGTCAGGGACTGAAAATTTCCCTCCAGTAGTAGAAGAATGTATACTACAAGAGGTTCCATGCGCTTGCGTCCCAGCGCAAGATTTATTTTAGCAGGATTTTCCGAGGACTCCGAATAATTAAGACCAAGAGAAAGAGTTTGCTGCTAAACCCAGGCAGCATCAAGAAGTCGCTCCTTCTTCTTTTCTATGCCGTAGACGTCAAGATCTCTGGTAATCAATCTCTCTATTCTTGGATATCTTCTGTAAAGTTCTAACGCTTTCCGCAGAATCTTGCTGAGTTCGGTATCAACATCAAGAGTGAAAAAAAGCCCAAGGTCTTTGTTTTCGGAGGAGAATAGTGTATTCTTCATGTGAGTGCCGTTCTTTCGGTCAAGGGTTGTTTCTTGCAGGGTAACTCGTTGTTATATAACGAATTACGGCACTCATGTCAAGCCTCGCGCACTCAATTAATGGGTATTGTGAATTAGTATTCAGTTTCCGGATTGGCTCTAGTTATATAAAAGGAGGACTGTTCTGTTACGGATAAGCAAATTCGAGAAGAGCCTTGTTGCTTTCTCCATGCTGGTAGGTGTTTTTCATGTAATGTCTTTTGGTTTCTGCCTACAGGACGATACATATATCGGACTTCGGTATTCTCGAAACTTGGCAGATGGACACGGACTTGTATTCAATCCCGGGGAACATGTAGAGGGGTACACTAATTTCAGTTGGATTATTTTATCGACTGTTCCATACTTGTTTAATTTAGATGCAATAGTATACGCCAGGGTAATCAGTATTATATCGGCGGCATTAGCGATTATGCTAGTTGGAATAATGTCGAATATTTTGTCCAAAGGTCTGAGAGGCGCAGCCTTTACTGCATCCATTCTATTTGCTAATCTCCCGTTTGTCATGGGAGAAGCGGCGATGGGGCTCGAGACTCTTTTTTTTGTCGCTCTGGTTCTTGCCGCTTTATCTAGATACGTATTAGAACACGAAAATAGCGAAGAAAGGGGATATGGTTCCGGTTTGTTCTTAGCCTTTGGAGCTTTGACAAGGCCGGAAGCAATTGGGATTGCACTAATTCTTGTTGTTTTTGATCTCCTGAAATTGAGGAAAAGCACCGATGATTTAATGTTGAAGAAACAGGTTAAAGCTCGTTGGATCTGTTTTGCTATTCCAGTTTTATCGCATATGGCATTTAGATGGTTCTATTATGGAGATTATGTGCCAAATACATTTCATGCAAAAGTGGGAGGCGGAATAAACGCCTTGAGTAGGGGAATGTATGCTCTAAAGCAACTAATAATGGATATAATACCTTTAATTATCGCTTTGAGTATTGGTATGGTTGCTTCGAGAAAGGCGAGAAAGCTTCGGGATTCTTTTGCTGTATTTGTTTTATCAGCTGTAATGCTCTTTTACACAGTTTATGTTATGTATATTGGTGGTGACTTTAGACCTACAAACAGGTATTATATATTACCAGTAGCATTATTAGTGGTAATAACTGGGTCTATTTTACCATTATTGCTTCAGTCAGTCAAGAATAAAAAGTATTACGTTGCCTATGTTCCATTATTATTAGTACTATCATTTAGTTGCCACTATTCTTTTAGGAATATCAGGAATTATTCTCTAAGGAGACGGCATCTCATTCCTATTCACATTGCAGCTGCTGAATGGTTGAGTTCGGAATTTCCTGCTGATACCTGGATTGCTACAGGGAATGTAGGGGTTATACCATATCAATCTCAGTTGTGTACAATAGATATGCACGGACTTTGCGACAGACACATAGCCGAACGATCAATTCCCGGAATGGGAGAAGGAATTCCGGGTCACGAGAAAGGCGATGGTCTCTATATTCTCAGCAGGCATCCAGAGATTATTTTGTTTATGTATTCAAGGTTTTCTGACCATCCGCTTTCAACATCCGAGATAGAGGCTGATTTATTTGGTATTAGTGAAGTTGAACTCTGGCTTAATCCATATTTTCATGACAATTATACGCTTGTTTCCATCTTTTTGGAAAGATTCTATTTTAATTTTTACACAAAGAACGATTGGCAAATTCTTCCGGATTAACAACAGAATAATTTGCTTTTCGATAAAGTTTATAGAGTCAGATAGTGTGTTGAAGGGAGAAGCATGACAATTTTTAGAGACTGTCCTGAGGGTTTGATTGATGCTTTTTCCAGCATAAAAATAGGAATTGCCGGAGCCGGAGGAATAGGTTCGAATGTGGCCATGCTGCTGGCTCGGGCAGGGGCAGAATCTCTGGTGGTAGTTGATTTTGACAAAATTGAAATTCAGAACCTGAACAGACAGTTTTTCTTCGCTGATCAGGTGGGCATGCCCAAAGTTGAAGCTCTGGCGCAAAATTTGTTGAGAATCAACCCCGATATTGAGATAGAAAAGCAAATTACACGGCTTACCCCTGAAAATGCATGTGCAGCATTTGAGGAATGCGATGTTCTTGTTGAGGCAGTTGATGATTCAGAAATAAAAGCTTTTCTTATTGAGGAATGGTCCACTGTTTTTCCCGACAAGTTGATCATTGCCTGTTCAGGTATTGCCGGAACTTCTCCGTTGAGTGAAATACGAACAGAAAGAACAGGTAATCTTTCCGTTGTGGGGGATCATCATTCTTCACTGGAACTGGGAACTTTTTCCGCAAGAGTTACTGCAGTTGCTGCCGCCATGGTCGCAGAGATGTATTCCTGTCTGTCGGGAGACAAGTGCTCCACCTGTTCCGGTTGTCTGCCAGGTGGAGTTGCTCTTGAGTGCAATGGAAAGAAAATTCCCCTGATCGGTTTTCCTGCCAGAATGGTGGAAAATACTGTAAGGGGTATGGTCAGTTCTCTTAAGGGTGCAAATTCCTCCGGATCAATAAAGATAGAGTTGAGTCAGATCCGGAGCTGAATATCATCAACCAGATCAACCATCTTTGCCGCAAGATTTTCAAGGTATCCAGCGGGGTAGGCAGGCATACCACTTAGTTCAGAAGAAAGAGTTTTTTCAGAACGAAATGTCTGAAGTGCATACCTCTTGATTTTTATTGGCGCGAATTCCTTCAGAAGAAGAATTACATCTTCGGCGTTGATAATACCGGGAACCATTGTAGACCGGAACTCATAATCAGTTTCATTCTGCCTGATAAGGATCAGAGCACTTTCTTTCGCAGAGCTGAACCGGGCCCTGCCTCCTGTAGCGAGAATGTAATTCTCAGGTCTGGCTTTCAGATCCATGGCAACAAAATCAACATAAGGAAGAGCTCTTTTCAACCTTTCAGGATATGTTCCGTTGGTGTCCAGTTTGATTGCCAGAGGGGTTTCTTCCTTTATCCGCCTGAGAAGATCAATGTTGCTCTCGTATAAAAGAGGTTCACCTCCTGTAAGTACTACTGCATCAATGAAACCTATCCTTTCGCTCAACTCCTCGATAATAACATCATGGCTGAGAGAGAATTCCTTGTCGAGAAGATCAACATTGACCAGCTCTGGATTGTGACAAAAGGGGCATGCCAGATTGCACCCTGCTGAGAAAAGAACCGAAGAGATTCTGCCGGGGTATTCAATCAGGCTGGTTCCCTGAAGCGAGCGAATCAATTGCTAGTCCTTGTCTACTTTGAGATCGACATATTCTCTCTGGGAGAATTCTTCCTGCTTGCCTCTGTTCCAGTCCTGAACCGGACGGTAATAACCGACGACTCTTGAGTAAACCTCAGCCTTGACAGCCTTAACAGTTTTTGCCTCTGCACTCATTTTATATCCACCTTATCAATGTTGAGAAAGAGCGACGGTTGCTCCTTCCTGTTATGGTCAATGCTCACTTCTCGAAATGAGCTCTCTGGAAGCGTTTTGTATATCTCTACAACTTCTCCGTGTTTTTCTATTTCCTCATCAGTGTGGGGGTAGGGGCAGTGGAAGTGTTCTCCCGATATGTAGCCGTGTACGGGACAGATGCTGAATGTTGGTGTAAAGCTGAAATATGGAAGTCTGAAGTTGTTTACAATCTTTCTTGCAAGAGTTCTTACCATTCTCCAGTCTGTTATTGCCTCACCGATAAAGAGATGCACCACTGTTCCACCTGTAAACCTGGTTTGAAGTTCATCCTGATGTTTCAGAAGATTGTAGATGTCCATGTGGGTGTTCACAGGAAGATGTACAGAATTTGAATAGTACGGGTTTGACAGCCCTTGGTGGGCTGCGTCTGAGAATTCTTTCAAATCTTTGTTTGCCAGGCGGTAGCTGGCACCTTCAGCAGGAGATGCCTCAAGGTTGTAGAGATGATCTGTTTCAACCTGGAATTCCGTAAGTTTATCACGCATGAAATCAAGAACTTCAAGAGACCACTGCTTTCCTTCAGGGGTTGCAATTCCACTGCCCATAAAATTCAAGGCGCCTTCGTTCATGCCGATAAGACCTATTGTGCTGAAATGATTTGCCCAGAAAGTGCCGGCTTCTTCCTTCACATGTCTGAGGTAATAGCGTGTGTATGGGTAAAGACCCCGGTCTGTAAGCTCTTCAACAAACTTTCTTTTCAACTCAAGGGATTCCCTGGCAGATTCCATCACCGACCCCAGTCTCTGGAAAAACGAATCCTTGTCGCCTCCTGTAACCATGGCGATTCTCGGGATATTGATGGTGACCACGCCTATGGAGCCGGTGAGAGGATTTGATCCGAAGAGACCACCGCCTCTGGCTTTCAACTCGCGATTGTCAAGCCTCAGGCGACAGCACATTGATCTGGAATCTTCCGGATTCATGTCAGAGTTGACAAAGTTGCTGAAGTAAGGAATTCCGTATTTACCTGTCATTTCCCACAGTGGCTGAAGGTCATCATTTTCCCAGTCGAAATCTTCGGTAATGTTGTAAGTTGGAATTGGGAATGTAAAAATTCTTCCCTTTGCGTCCCCCTTCATCATCAGCTCACAGAATGCACGGTTCAGCATGTTCATTTCATTCTGAAAGTCACCATATTTTTCCGGTTTTTCTTCGCCACCAACAATCACATGCAGGTCTTTGTGGGTTGATGGCACGCGAAGATCCATGGTGATGTTTGTAAATGGAGTCTGGAAGCCTACTCTGGTTGGAACGTTAATGTTGAACAGAAATTCCTGCAGACATTGAGTAACCTGTTCATATGAGAGGTTGTCGTACCTGATAAATGGTGCAAGAAGCGTATCGAAATTGCTGAATGCCTGAGCCCCGGCAGCCTCTCCCTGAAGAGTGTAGAAGAAGTTGACAATCTGTCCAAGAGCAGTTCTCAGGTGTGCAGCCGGTTTAGATTCTATCTTCCCCCGGGCTCCCAGGAAACCTCCCTGAAGCAACTCCATCAAGTCCCAGCCAACGCAATAAGGCCCCAGAATGCCAAGATCATGGATGTGCATGTCGCCACTGTCCTGGAATTCTTTGATTTGAGGTGTGTATATCTTGGAGAGCCAGTATCTTGCGGTAATAGAGCTGGACAGATAGAAGTTCAGACCTTGAAGGCTGTAGTTCATGTTGGAATTTTCATTTACCCGCCAGTCCTGTCTGCCTATGTAGTCAGCAACCAGGGAGTCCATTCCCTTGAATATGGCAGTGACATCACGAGCTTCGCTCCGTTTTTCCCTGTAGAGGATGAAACTTCTTGCTGCCGCCGTGTGTTTTCTGAGCATGAGAGTTTCTTCTATAAAATTCTGTATCTGTTCGATTGTTGGTATAGAGCCCAATTTAAAGAAACTCATATACAGGCTGGCTTCCACCTGATCTGCCATTTCCCGGCTGGAACCTTTTGTACTCGAGGCCTTCAGGGCCCTGTCAATAGCATTATCAATTCTGGATTTTCTGTACGAAACAACCTTGCCATTACGTTTTCTGACCAGCCAGTCCATAAGACAGCAACACCCCTGCATTCATTGGAAAGAAGACCTACCGATAAACTACCCCTCACTGAGGCGACAATAACACACTGAACGTACTTATGCAACCACCCTCGACCACTACATATAGTAGGGAGGCAGGGTGGAATATCTATATATAGCGCATCCTCTTTAATCTCAACGAAATAGGTGATTGGTCCGTTTTCAGATGAATTTCAGCCAGGTTTTCAAACCCTGTCGGACGTCCCGGTTTGCTGGCAGATGGTGAGGATTCTCTGTATGTTGCCCCACAGCGACAGACAGGAACTGGAGGCAGATGAAACTAAGAAAATCAGACAGATCAGCAGTTGTTCTGGCATTTGTTTCAGTTCTGTGCTGGTCTGGTGCAGCAACCGCTTTCAAGATGGCTTTGTTTTATGAATCTCCGTGGCTGGTAGTGTTTTCAGGATCAGTGATTTCTACAGTGATATTTGGTTTTACCCTCGCAGTGGGAAGAACCAGAATTTGCAGATCTGATTTTCTATCCGGTCTTTATCTTGGGTTTCTGAATCCTTTTCTGTACTATCTCGTTCTTTTGAATGCATATAATGGACTTCCAGCTCAGATTGCCATGGTCGTGAATTACCTGTGGCCGGTTGTTCTTGTGCTTCTTTCTGTACCGCTTCTTGGCCAGAAGTTGAATGTAAAGGGTCTTGCCGGAATTCTTCTGAGCTTTGCCGGTGTGGTGTTCCTTGCCCTGATTGGGCGGAATTCATTTGAAATCCCAACTACGCCGCTGCTTCTGGCGTTCGCAAGCACTTTTATCTGGGCTGTTTACTGGTTGTTGAACACTCGAAACAAAGGTAAAACGACTGCCGTACTTTTCACCAGTTTTGTTTTCGGATCCATTTATCTGCTTGTTTACGGCATCGCAACGGGGCAGGAGTTTTCTCTTCATCCTGGAATTTTGCCATGGATAGTCTATATCGGATTTCTTGAGATGGGGTTTACCTACTTAATGTGGAACACTGCTCTAAAATGGGCGTCATCCACAGCCACAGTAAGTGGAATGATCTTCCTGACTCCATTTATTGCTCTGATATTTATTGGAATTGTAGTGGGTGAAAAAATTGCTCCATCAACAGTAATTGGACTGATGTTTGTTGTGGGTGGTATTTTGATGGAGAAGTATTCAAGAAGGAGATCTTCATAATGAGTAGAATACTGATTGAAGTATGTACCGGTTCACTTGAAGACTCAATCACAGCTTCTGAGGCGGGAGCCGATAGAATTGAACTGAATTCTTCCATTGAACTGGGGGGGCTATCAACCTCTACCGGTATACTGCTGACAGTGATGGAACACACCAGGATCCCGGTAATCACCATGGTGAGACCTCATCCCGGAGGTTTTGTCTATACTGAGAATGAAAAGACCGCTATGCTCAGTGATATTGATACTTTTCTCTCCCTGGGGGCTGCAGGAATTGCTGTTGGGGCACTTACAGCAAATGGTGAAGTCGATACAGTCTTTGTTTCAGAAGTAAGGAAACATGTCGGTGAGTGTGATTTTGTCTTTCACAGAGCTTTTGATCTTCTGCCGGATCTTTTAAAGTCAGCTTCTATTCTGAAGGATCTGGGTGTGGATAGAATTCTCACTTCAGGCGGTAGCGGTACAGCCTGGGAAGGAAGGGATACCTTGAGAGATCTTATCAACTATTTCGGAGATAATCTTGAAATTCTTCCCGGTTCAGGTATAAGTTCCAATAATGCTGCAGCTCTGGTTGAGTACACAGGTTGTGATCAGATACACGGTTCATTTTCCATAAAGGTTACAAATCCAGAATCATATGCAGCAGTTTTGCCTCTGCAGGGGGTAAAAATCTGCTCCTCAGAGGTAAGAAAGACTGTTCTTCAACAGAGCAGAAAAATCTAACAACCCTTCCATTCCAGGATTTTTCTATATTATGGAACAGAGAAGGTAAAGCAATGATTAATAGAACTGATGCAGGTGAACTCAAGGGGAAAACGATTCTGGTGGTGGATGATGAGGAGGCCATCAGAGGAGTTGTCAAAGAATATCTCTCCGAGCTGGAAGTAATTGTGATTGGTGCCGAATCTGTAGCCAGGGCACGTGTCTGTTTGAAGGGTTTCAATGTTGATGCGGTAATCAGCGATATTGCTATGCCTGGAGGAGAAACCGGTATTGACCTTTTGAGCTGGTGTCGTAAAGAACATATACTGGCTCCGTTCATCCTTGTGTCAGGATACATTACGCCGGATGATGTGCGATTTGCTCTTTCTCAGGGTGTTCAGCATGTGATACACAAACCATTCAAGAAAATACAGCTCATCGAGGCTGTTCTCTCATCGTTTGCGGCGTCCGACTCGTACAACAATCTAGTTAACAGTTACATCAAAGAGATTGAATTGAACCAGCAGTTGTTTATGGCTGCCATCGACGGATTTGCCGCAGCCATCGGAGCCAGAGACGGATATACACTGCATCACTCTGAGCAGGTTGCCGCTTATGCAGTTCTCCTTTCCCGTAAAATAGGATTGGATGAAAAGAATGTGCAGACTGCCAGAATTGCCGGCAAGCTTCACGATATAGGCAAGATTGGTGTACCGGAGAACATTCTTCTGAAAAAAGGCCTTCTTACTGACAGCGAATTCAATGTGATGAAAAGCCACCCTGGAAAAGCGGCAGAGATACTCGGTTCGCTTCCTTCTCTTGCTGCTGTGATAGACGGAGCCAAACATCATCACGAGAGGTATGACGGTTCAGGCTACCCCGATGGCCTCAAGGGGGATTGTATTCCACTAATGGGAAGAATTCTCGCGATCTGTGATACTTTCAGTGCGATGATCACCGAGCGACCATATCGTCCCGCTATCCTTCCTGCAAGGGCTAGAGAAGAGATCAGAATCAACAGCTCAACACAATTCGATCCCAAGCTGGTTACAGCCTTCCTTTCCATTCCGGAGATTGCTGAAGCATAACCAGGCTCCAGCAGATATGAATTGTACAATTGATTTTTTCGTATATTCTTTCTTTGTTTTCTCTGAAAATATTCACGGAAGGAATTGCGATGGATGGATCGGTAAAACATCTGTTTATTACCGGGGGGGTAGTTTCTTCTCTGGGAAAAGGAATAACCGCTGCCTCAGTGGCACTCCTTCTTAAACAGAGGGGTTACAAGGTATTCCTCCAGAAACTTGATCCTTACCTGAATGTTGATCCTGGAACAATGTCACCTTTTCAGCATGGAGAGGTGTATGTAACCGATGACGGAGCTGAGACAGATCTTGACCTTGGTCATTACGAGCGTTTTGCAGGGGTTGTATGTACCAGGCAGAGCAATTACACTTCTGGTCGCATTTATTCCGCAGTAATCCAGAGAGAGCGTCAGGGTGGATATCTGGGGGGAACCGTTCAGGTTGTTCCCCATATTACCGATGAAATAAAAAAGGCCATTCTCTCCTGTGCAGATACAGGCGCAGATATTGTTATCACTGAGATAGGTGGAACAGCCGGTGATATTGAGTCCAGCCCGTTCCTTGAAGCTCTCAGGCAGCTCAGAGTTGAGCTTGGATCGGATAACGCAGTTTTTGTTCATCTGACACTTCTTCCTTACCTGAGTGCTTCCGGTGAGTTGAAAACCAAACCGGCACAGCAGTCTGCTGGAATTATGCGCTCCATAGGCATCATCCCGGATGTTCTGATCTGCCGTACAGAAGTTGCAATGGAAGAGGAGCACTTCAGGAAACTTTCTCTTTTCTGCGGCGTTGCCCGAACGGCGGTCATTGAAGAGAAAGATGTGAAGAATTCCATCTATGAAGTACCACTGGATCTTGCGAAGCAAGGGCTTGACTCGCTGATATTAGGGAAATTCAACCTGCCGGAGAACCGGCTTGATCTTTCTCAGTGGAAAGCCATGGTTGCCCGAACCGTTAACCCGGACTGTGGAAAGGTTAAGATCGCAGTTGTTGGCAAGTACATGGCTTTGCGCGATGCTTACAAAAGCATTTTTGAGGCTCTTTCCCACGGAGCAATTGAGCAGAGGCTTGATTTGAGAGTTAAATGTATAGAAGCTGAAGATCTGCAGAACAGAGATCCTGAAGAACTTCTTGGAAGAGTTGACGGTATTCTTGTTCCGGGAGGTTTTGGTTACAGAGGGCTTGATGGCAAAATGGAGGCTGTTAAATTTGCCAGAGAGAATGATATTCCATTTTTTGGAATATGTCTTGGCATGCAGTGCGCAGCCATTGATACTGCAAGAAACAAGGCTGGGTTACCTGAGTCCAACAGTCTTGAATTTGATCCAGAGACACCACATCCGGTTATTTCTCTCATGGATGAACAGAAGAATGTGGTTAACAAGGGTGGAACAATGCGGCTGGGAGCATATCCATGTATTCTTGAGGAAGGCTCAAGGGCTCTGGAAGCTTATGGAACCACCGATGTATCCGAACGACATAGACATCGTTTCGAATTTAACAATCAGTACAGGGAAATACTTGAAAAGGCAGGATTGAGATTTACAGGCCTTTCGCCTGATGGAAATCTTGTGGAAGTGATTGAAAGACCCGACCATTGCTGGTTTGTGGCTGTACAATTCCATCCTGAGTTCAAGAGTCGTCCTCTTAATCCTCACCCATTATTCAGAGCGTTTATAAACGCTGCTTTCCGGGGGAAACAGAAATGAAACAAATAGGAGAATACTGTGGCTTGTGTGGCGTCATAGGCGCAGAGGAATCAATCTCAGCACTTGTTGCTGAGGGGCTGTTTGCGCAGCAGCATCGCGGGCAGGAAGCCTCGGGCATTGCTACTCTTGATGGAACCGGAGATATCCTTCTGCATAAGAAAAAGGGTCTTGTATCGGAGTTGATGCTTGATGTTCCTGCAGAAATGATGTCTGACAGTATTCTTGCAGGAATAGGCCATGTGAGATACGGCACATTCGGCGGATCTTCTGTTGTTAATGCGCAGCCAATTCTTGTGAGAATGGCAGATATTCCGGTTGCTATCGCACACAACGGTACAATCAGCAATGCCGGTGTTATCAGGAGAAGTCTGCAGCGCAAGGGCCATATCTTTCAGACCAACACCGATACGGAAATAGTACTGCATCTAATGAGCCGTGAACTTGAAGATACCGATTACAACATAGAGAAGTGCCTGCAGCTGGCGGTCTCCAAACTTGAGGGTGCCTTCTGTCTGCTGTTGCTGGTTCCTCAGGGAATGTATGCGGTAAGAGACTCCATGGGCTTCAGGCCTCTCAGTCTGGGCAGGATAGCCGGTGGTGGCTGGATAGTAGCCAGCGAGACAATTGCCTTTCCAGTTACTGATGCAGAGTATGTAAGGGAGATTGCACCGGGAGAAATGCTCTTTTTCCCGGTGGAAGATGGGAAAGCATGTTGCGAACCTGTTTCATCTGTTCCCGGTCGCGAGCAGGGGCTTTTTCCCGAGAGCAATCAGCGAAATGCACATTGCATATTTGAGCATGTGTATTTTGCAAGACCCGGCAGCTATGTTTTTGGAGACAGTGTATACGAAGTCAGAATTGAAATGGGCAGACAGCTTGCCAGAGAGTTTCCAGCCGAATGCGATATGGTGATGCCAGTGCCGGACAGCGGCATGTTTGCTGCCATGGGTTTTGCCAGAGAGCTGGGGCTTCCCCTTGATATGGGATTTACCAGAAATCACTACGTGGGTCGTACATTCATCGCGCCCGGTCATGCCACAAGAGCAGCTATGGTTATGCGCAAGCTCCAGCCCATTCCAGAGGCAATCAGGGGGAGAAGAGTATGCGTTGTGGAAGACAGTATTGTTCGCGGCACAACAAGCAAAGCTCGTATAAAAGCTCTCCGCGAGGCAGGTGCTCTTGAGGTGCATATGCGAATCAGCTGTCCACCTCACAAGCATGCCTGTTATTTCGGTATTGATTTCCCTGAGGAAAAAAGCCTTATTGCAAATAAATATTCTGTGGAGGAGATAAAAGAGATCCTGGATCTGGACAGCATCGGTTATTTATCTGTGGATGGTATGCTCGGCTGTATTTCAGCTCACCGGCCTGAGGATTACTGTACTGCCTGTTTTACAGGCGATTACCCGGTAGCGCCACCGGTGAGTGGATCAATACGCACAGGGAGACGGACATGATAAAGGGTGGAGTGGCAATTCTTGATTTCGGCAGCCAATACACTCAACTTATTGCCCGCAGAATAAGAGAGCTTGGTGTGTATTGTGAACTGCTTCCCGGAAACTGTTCCTGGCCCGAGGTTGAAAGAATTGCCCCGGGGGCAATAATTCTCGCAGGAAGCCCTTACAGTGTTTACGGAGATAATAGCCCCATGCCACCGGAAGAGGTGTTCAGCACATCACTTCCCGTTCTTGGAATCTGCTATGGTATGCAGCTGATTGCATATCATACAGGTGGAAAAGTTGAGGGTGGTCATCATCGGGAATATGGTCCGGCTCTTTTAAAAACAGAGGAAAGCCATCTTTTCAAAGGTATTGAGTCCGATCAGCAGGCTTGGATGAGCCACGGTGACAGGGTCACAGAGGTTCCTTCCGGTTACACAGTTGTGGCTTCTACGGATCTTCTTCCGATTGCTGCAATGGAGAATACAGAGTTGAGGCGGTATGGGGTTCAATTTCATCCGGAAGTGAATCATACTGTATTCGGATCTGATCTTCTTGAGCATTTCTTATTCGATATTGCCTGCCTTAAAGCCAACTGGGATATGAAATACTTTTCTGCTCAGGCAAAACAATTCATCCGTGAGGAACTCGGTGAAACCGGGAAGGTCATACTGGGCCTCTCCGGTGGAGTGGATTCATCAGTAGTAGCTGCGCTGCTTCACAGTGCGGTTCCCGACAGATTTGTACCCATATTCGTTGATAACGGTCTTCTCCGTGAAGGTGAGCGTGAAGAGGTTGAGAGAACCTTCAGAGAGCATTTCGCTATGGATCTTATCACTGTAGAAGGAGAAGATCGGTTTTTGAGCGAACTCGCCGGAGTGTCTGACCCTGAAAAGAAGAGGAAGATCATAGGAAGGGTTTTCATCGAACTGTTTGAAGAAGCGGCAAATTCCATTCCCGGAGTAACGCATCTCGCTCAGGGAACACTGTATCCTGATGTTATTGAGAGTGTGAGCTTCAAAGGACCCAGTGCCACCATTAAAAGTCACCACAATGTTGGCGGTCTTCCTGACAGAATGAATCTCAGTCTTCTTGAACCTCTGAGAGAGCTTTTCAAGGATGAGGTAAGAGAGCTGGGACGCGAACTGGGACTTTCCAATCGGATGGTTTCCAGGCATCCTTTCCCCGGTCCCGGCCTTGCTGTAAGAATTCTTGGACCCATTACCCGTGAGGATCGTGATCTGCTCCAGAAGGTTGACCGGGTATTCATCGACTACCTTCGTGAGGAGAATCTGTACGACGAGATATGGCAGGCCTTCAGCGTTCTTCTCCCAATCAGAACTGTGGGTGTAATGGGAGACGAAAGAACCTATGACAGGGTTGTGGCTCTTCGTGCTGTGACAAGCACAGATGGGATGACTGCAGACTGGTACAGAATGGCCCCCCGTCACATGGCAGCGGTATCCAGCAGGATTGTTAATAGGGTTAACGGAGTGAGCAGAATTGTTTACGATATCAGTTCAAAGCCCCCGGGAACAATTGAGTGGGAATAGCTCTGGAAGCCTTCTATACAGTAGCGTAAACATACCCAATAAGAGTAGCGTTAACAGTGCGGATTAAGTACCGGGTCTATCACATTTCTGTGCCCGGTGGAGGGTAGGAAATGAGGATTAAAACCGGTTGTCAAGCCAGAGATTATCTGGGAATATTAGCAGGGTCCGTCTTGTTTGGTGTGGCCTACTCGTGGTTTCTTTTTCCTTTCAGAATATCTCCCGGTGGGGTGGGTGGCCTTGCCCAGATTCTTACCCACCTGACTGGAATATCAGAAAGCCTCTGGATGTTCGGCTTCAATATTCCTCTCTTTGTTTTGGGATACATTTTTGTAGGGAAACAGTTCGGCATCCGCAGTTTTGTAGGGATGATCCTTTCAAACTTCATGTGCTGGTTTTTCGATCCAACCCATCTCAATTGGATTCCAGGTGGGGCAAAACACATTTACAATATTGCAGCTGCAGGAGAGATTCCAAGATTCGCAGTATTTCTCAGTGGTTCTTCTGAGATGGACGTTCTTCTGGCTTCCATTACGGGTTCAACCCTTTTAGGCATTGGACTGGGCTTTATCTTCAAGTTCAGAGGTTCCACCGGTGGAACTGATATTCCAGTGGCAATACTCAAAAAGTACACCGGTGTCAGTATAAGTACCGGTTACTGGATGGTGGAAAGCCTTATTATTGTTCTGGTGGGAGTTGTCTTTAGAGATCCGAAACTGATCATCTGGGCTTATCTGAACCTTTTCCTCACCACAAAGATGACCGACCTGGCTGCAGAGGGCATGCCCTATGTGAAAGCCTGCATGGTTATTACCAGTAAACCGGATGAGGTCAGAGACGCTATTTTCAAGACATTGAACAGGGGAGTTACATTCCTGAAAGCAGAAGGTGGCTATGAAAGGAAACCGCTGGACGTGATCTATGTCTGCGTTCACAGAAGGCAGGTAATGGTGCTTCACCGGCTGGTAAAACAAATTGATCCCGATGCCTTCATAGTTCTTCATGATGCTTACGATGTTATGGGATATGGCTTCAAGAAGAGAACTCTTTCCTTTTGATTATGTCGGGTTTATTCGATACGCACTGTCACATGTTCATGGAGCCTTTGAAACGGGATACAAGCGGAGTTCTGGAGAGGGCTTTCGATGCGAGAGTCGAAAGACTGCTGGTTCCGTCTGTGTCCATGGATAGCTGGGATGCATGCATCGAACTTTCCCTTCTTCCCGGGATAGGCTGTGCTCTGGGTGTTCATCCCTGGTGGGCTGCAGATGGAGTGGAGGTGGAAGTACTCCGAGAGAAACTCGTAACATCAGCTGCTTCCGCGATTGGCGAGATAGGTCTGGATTGGAAGACAGAAGTTCCCAGACAGAAACAATTCACGGTTTTTCAGAAGCAGCTGGAACTTGCTTCAACATTGAATCTGCCTGTTATTCTTCACTGCCGGAACGCTTTTGAGGAAATGCTCGAACTGCTCAAGAAACACCCGGTTCGCGGGGTTGTCCATGCCTGGTCCCGGGATTCTCAGCTCATGAACAGATTCCTTCAAGCTGGCCTGTATATCTCTTTTGGTGGGGCAATTACAAGGCAAGGGGCAAAAAAAGCCTGTGAAAGTGCCAGACAGGTTCCAGCTGATCGCTTTGTTCTTGAGACTGACTCTCCTTCAATCGGTCTGTCAGGAGTTCCCTCCGGCAAATCGGAACCCAGGCATGTTGCGGAAGTCGCACATGCCATGGCTCAAATCAGGGGAGAGAATCTGGAAGAGACAAAAGCCACAGCATGGGAAAACTCGGTGACACTCTTTGGAGATTGCATTTGAAGGAGAGATTCAAGAGAGTGGTGAATTTCTACGGAAAGCATGGCTTTGAGAAGATCCGGAATACAAGAGTTCTCATTGCCGGTCTTGGCGGTGTTGGAAGCCACTGTGCCTCAGCCCTGGCCCGTTCCGGTGTCGGAAGTCTTGTGCTCGTTGATTTCGACAGTATCACCGGGTCCAGCCTCAACAAAAATGTCATAGTGGGAGAAGAATGGATTAATAAGCCTAAAACTGAAGCCCTATCCCACGCTCTAACCTCCCTGTGTCCTGACACTGAATGTATTCCTGTAAAACTTTTTATAACCCAGGACACTCTGGAAGCTCCGGATTTCCTGAAAAACTCGAACCTGGTTGTAGATGCTATCGACAGCGTTAATCCCAAAACTCAACTACTGCAGTACTGTGTGGGAAACGGGATTTCAGTTTTCAGCAGCATGGGTGCTGCGGGCAAACAAGATCCGTCCAGGATCGAAACAGGGGATATCAGTGAAACTACCAACTGTCCCCTTGCAAGAATGGTTAGGAAGTTTTTGAAAAGACGGGGTGTCACCACCGGTATCTCCTGTGTCTGGTCTACAGAGCAGGCAGTAAAACCACTTCCCCCGGATGCCACTGAACCAAGGCTGGACAGGCGAGGCAGAATAAGAAACACCCTTCCAAGCCTGATTACAATGCCCGGCATCTTCGGCTACACACTTGCACAGATGGTTCTGGATCATATTTCATCAAACTAAAGAATGGATTTCTGTTCAACATCATGTGTTCAACGGCAATTCCTGTTATTTCATTTCATAGTAATCCCGATGGGAAAAATGAAATTCCAGACTCCAGGATCGTAAAAACCGTCCCATTCCCTGATAGTAAGATCAACCCTGAGCGTGCTGTCACTGAAGAAAAAGACATTTCCTGTGAGCTCATCACCAAAAACCAGATGATAGTCCAGTATCAGAAGCACTCCGTCTTCAGGGAACAGAGTGTCTATTCCAGGATAGTTAACTTCTCCAAAGATTGAATCCAGCATCTCGGGGGATTCAACAAGGTAGAAGCCATCATCCGAATACACTCGTGGATTGAGGATGTAGTTTAAGCTTTTCACATAGCCGTGATAGAAAATCTGTTCGATCTCTCCAGTTACAACTTTTTCCAATTGCTCGTTTCTGTATTCGTACTGATGATCAAGCGGACTGTCCATAAGACATGCTGGAGAAAGGAGTAGGGTGCAGTTGAAAAATGTGGGTAGCTCCAAAGTCAGGCAATTGAGCTTAGTGGCGTGACTTTGCTCTTTTTTTTGCAGGTTGACTAGGATCTAGTCATATGCTAAAATAAAGGAGTAATAAATGAATTATCAAGAGAAAAGAAAACAGATACTCAAGCAAATGGCACAGATAGATTCCATGGCTAAGGGATCTATGAATGCTGAATACCGTGAAACAATAAAGAAGAATGGTGAAAAAGTTCAACTTGGTCCCTACTACAAATATCAGCGCTGGGAGAACGGTCGGAATGTTACTCGCAGAGTACCTGCCGAGGAAGCAGAACAGCTCAAAAAGGCCGTTGACGGATACCACCGTTTTCTGGAACTTGCAGATGAGTTTGTAGCAATAACAGTTGAGATGACAAAAGAATCAGGTAAAGCGTGAAAAAAACTGAGTCTTCATGCTGGAGCCAAGGTACCAGCTTCACAAATACGTGCTGTAGCACAGGGAATTGGTTTAGAGATCGCTGAGTGGTCTTCTATACGGGAGGAGTCTCGAAACAAGGAAGTACCAACAATGTATGTTTCTTATGATGGGACCGGTGTGCCCATGCGCAAGGAAGAAACCCAGGGTCGAAAAGGAAAACAACCTGATGGTTCTTCCGCAACGCAGGAGTTAAAGCTTGGGTGTGTCTTTACCTCATCCTGCTTTGACAAAGATGGTAATCCCCTGCGGGATCCAGAGTCCACGACCTATGTTGCCAGCTTCAACCCGGTAGCTGAATTTACACCAATTCTTTCAAATGAAGCAAAGTTGCGTGGTATTGATGAAGCCCTGAAGAAGGTAGTTTTAGGTGATGGTGCAAAATGGATTTGGAATAATGCGGACTTTCACTTTCCAGAGGCGGTACAAATTCTGGACTATTTTCACGCTAAAGAACATCTGACAAAACTGTCGAGGATAATTCGATCTAATGAGTACAGAAGCAGAAATCTATTTGAGAAATGGTCAAAGTGGTTGGATGACAATAGAGTACTTGATATCGTAAAAGATGCAAGAAAGAAAATTTGCTGTAAGGGACACCGCCGGAAGGTTGGAGAGCGAGAGATAAAATATCTTGAGACTAATTGCAAACGAATGATGTACGGCGCTTTCAAAAAAGAAGGCTATTTCATTGGATCCGGTGTAATAGAAGCCGGATGTAAAACAGTAGTGGGAAAACGAACAAAACAATCAGGAATGTTTTGGCAGGTAAAGGGTGCTCAGAATATTCTAAACATCAGATGTGCTATACTTGGAAACACTTACGACAAGTTTTGGGAATACAGGAATCGAACTGAAACGGCCAGGCTGGCATCGTAGGAGGTATCACCCACATTTTTCAACTGCACCCTTCTCCTTCTCTAACTTTAATAAAGGGGATATCATGGCATTATTTCTTCTGCTTATGGAATTGCTCGTGGTAAATAACACTGGAGCAGATGCTGCTTCCGCTTTGCCCGGCAACATGGATTTTGAGACAGAGTGCACAGATTCCCTTTTGTTCAACTGGGATTGTATTGAAGACGGCTATCAGTTTGTTTGTGATTCTATAGTTTCTCTGAGCGGTTCCAGATCCGGCAGACTTGATTTTGTTGAACCAGGGGGGTATGCAGGCCTCCTCTCACAAAAGATTCCCTTTTCCTATCAGGGAGATGAAATAGTTTTTTCTGGTTTTTTTAGAAAATCCTTGTTGGGTGATGAGAGTTCCTCAGGATTCTTCATGCGCTTATTCGGTTCCGCTGGGGAGTATATTGATCACAATTATGTTGCTATTGAGGATTCAACTGGAGACTCGGATTGGACTCATTTTGAGATAACGGTGGAAAGCGGCAATTTTGCCGATTCTCTCTCTTTTGGTGTTTACATTATGGGTCCGGGCAGCATCTGGATCGATGACCTTGAGATAGCAATCGATGGGAATCCCGTTGGTGAAACTCCCCTCCTTCCTGAATTCGGTGCGCTTACTGATCATGAGTTTGATGCTGGTTCAGGTATTGTGATAAACGAGGTGGATTCTTTCCAGACAGAGTCTCTTGTGCAACTTGGTAAGATCTGGGCATTTTTAAAATACCATCATCCATACATCTGCAATGGAGGAGTAAACTGGGACTATCAGTTGTTTAGAGTGATGCCAGGTGTTCTGCAGGCTTCAACTTCCCGGGAACGGGAACAGGCGCTGCTGGGATTGTTTGATAATCTTCCTCTGGTTGTTCCTTGTGAATACACTGATATCGAAGAGAGTCAGGTTCGTTTATCCACCGATCTGTCCTGGATTGATAGCTCAGTGCTGGGTGCTATTCTTACTGAAAAGCTGGAGAGCGTATATGCAGGCAGGTATCAGGAGCCCAGTTTCTATGTGCGATCCACTCCCTATCCTTTCTTTTTCGAAAACAGCTATGAGGATTTGACCATGCCTGACGCAGGTTTCCGTATTCTTGCACTGTACCGGCACTGGGGGATGGTAGAGTACTATTTCCCCTACAGGTATGCAACAAACAACAGCTGGTCTGATCAGATCAGAATCAGTCTTCCATATTTCATTGCTGCAGACAGCCCTCTTGAATATCAGCAAGCACTGCAGCGACTTATTGTTTCTGTTGGAGATTCACATGCAAGACTTTTCACCGAATCGGAAACCCTTACGGAATTCCTGGGAGAGTACTCTGTACCTCTTCACTTATGCTGGATTGATGAAAATTGGGTTGTGGACGGCTTCACTCATTCCTCCGGTGAGGAATCATCTGTTCGTGTTGGTGATGTTGTTCTCTCCTGCGACGGAGAACTTCTTTCTGATATTGTTGAAAGGCTGAGGCCATATTCCAGCGGCTCTAACGAACAATCCATGTTTCATATAATGGGACGTTATCTGCTTCGCGTAGATTTGGATTCAGTTCAGCTTGAGATATCCAGAGGTGATCAGACAATGGATGTGTCAATGGCAACGGTTCCTGCGGAGGAAGTAGACAGAAGCTACAGCGAAGTTCCGGCAGTAGGAGAAACCTCATATTCAATCATGGATGAGAACGTTGGATATGTTCATCTTGGAACTCTGATGCGTTCAGATATTCCCGGCATGAAAGAAGCATTCCGTGAAATAAACGGGCTGGTTCTGGATTTAAGAAGCTATCCTTGTGATTTCCCCATTTATGAAGTAGCAAGCTACATTGTTCCCGAGCCAACACCCTTTGTGATTTTTTCAAAATGTGATTTCAGTAACCCTGGTACTTTCTACTGGGACGAGCCCACTCTTGCAGGCGGGGGTGATTCTGACCCGTATGCAGGCCGCATTGCTTTGATTGTAGATGAGGGCACACAAAGTAGTGGTGAGTTCCACGCAATGGCATGGAGAGTTGCTCCTGAGACCAGCGTATTCGGTCATGCCACTGCTGGAGCTGATGGAAATGTTGTGAGCTTTTATCTTCCTGGAGGAATGCACAGCAGATTCACCGGTCTTGGGGTCTATAATCCTGACAGCAGTGAAACCCAGAGGATTGGAATTATTCCTGATGTCCCGATGAGTCCAACAATACCCGGTCTTCAGGCGGGTCGTGATGAACTGCTTGAAGCCGCAGTGGAGTGGGTGCTTTCCATAGATAACTCTTAGACTGTGGGTAGTTATGCATAACATCTTAGTTGTTTCACACGGCTGTGCTGTACGATTTTAGGGATTTAACAGCAGAGTATTTCTTCTCCTGTTTGAATACTTCTATATACAGGCTTTGATCCCGCCCCGGGTAACATTTTCCAGAGCACTTGCAGTGCAGCTTAACATTGTATCATCGATGTACCAGTAGTGGGCATCGGTTGCGATTATGTGAAATGCGAATTTAACGGTTTTGCCGGACCATGATGAGTCAAGTATCTCTGTCTGCTCGTACCATTCAAAACCAGTGTATACACCGGCATCTTGTTCACTCCAGAGCACTACCCAGTCACCACTGCCTGTGTCTCTCATCTCTGTAAAGGCGTCTCCGTTGTCTTGCTGAACGAAGTAGTTGTAGCTGCCGCTCCACCACCAGGTGAAGAGGAATTCATCCGCTGCAGGCAAAGTAAATTCAGGAGTGACTGCCCGGGTATCATGAGGCCATGGTGCAAGATAGTTATACTCCAGGCTGAAGTCGCCGGAGTGAGCCTGGAACTCGTTGTCATACAATGCCCAGTTCATTGATCCTGTTATTGTCCAGTCATCAATGTTGCCATCTTCCAGATCATCTGTCCAGATCACCTCTGCGAATGATATGGAAGCCACTGCAATAAGTACTAACCGTCTCATTTTTTTCCTTCATATCAGCTCGACTTCAGTTTGAATCCTGATTCTCTTCTCTGTACATTGTTGTGATGAATGAAGTGAATCCCATTTTCTTCCAGAATCCACATGCATTCTCGTTGGCGTCAGCTACCCGGAGTTCTATTCTTTCAATATTGTTTTTAGCGAACCAATGCTGTGTTTCCCTGAAAAGCAGTTTCCCTGTTCCTTTTCCTCTGCAGTTTTTTGTTACTGCCAGGTCAGAGATGATCCCGTATCTGCTTTTCTGGAAAACAGGCGGATACTCCGAGATGCTAACAACTGTGTAGCCAGCCACCTTTGCTGAATCAACTGCAACAAATACTGCTGCCTGTTCTGAATTAAGCTGCTTTGACAAATGCTCTTTGAATAATTCTGCCCCCGGCAGAGAGCGGGTAAAGAATGGATCAAGCTCTTTGTGGTAATCCATGAGTTCAATCCAGAGATCGCCTATCTCTGCAAGATCTGAAGGTTCTGCTTTTCGTATTATCATATTGCCTATCTGCTGGTTCCGACTCTTTCTTTTTGCCCCACTGGAAGTAGCATTCCGGAGATATCATGCTTGTGTCAAAGCATCAGATAAGTGTTTGTTACTGTACTTGAATTCCTGGAGAGCGATGGTGATTGACATAATGGAATGTAGTATTCATCTTCTTTGTTGAGGATACTCGAACAGCTTTCTTCAAATACCTTATTGAGATCCCTCTCAGGAGAATACGGAAGAATAAGCACTCGTTAAGAGCAACGGGAGGTAAAGATGAAATACTATGAAAGTCACGAGGAATGCTACAAAAAAGTGAAGAAAAGCAACACATCATCCTGGGATGAATTCCAGAAAAAAGCGGATGCCTTTGAAAATTTCTACATGAAAGAATTCCTTATCACCGCACTGGATAGAATCAAGCCTGAATTCAATTCAAGAATACTGGATATTGGTTGCGGTACGGGGCCTGCCGCCTGCTTTTTTGCTCAGCAGGGCTACCTTGTTGATGGTATTGATGTTTCCCGAACTGCTATTGAAATGGCTCAGACAAACGCGAAGGAGCGAGGTCTGAACATACATTTCTCCGTGGATGATATATGCATGATCTCTGAAACCGGGTCTGGCATTTACGATATGGTTTCAGACACTCACTGCATGCACTGCATCACCCATGACACAGACAGAAAAGCCGCGTTATCCAGCATTTTCAGGCTGCTTAAAAAGGGCGGGTATTTTGTAATGGAGACAATGAGCATCGAGGATACTTCCAGATGGTCTCACAATGGAAGAATGGATGAGCTGGGAATTCTGTGGAACGAGGTTAAGGAAGACGATCCGTATGATAAAGTTTTTTTCGAAGATAAATTCTGGATGTGTACCAGGAGAGTAATGAGTCCTTCAGCTATGCAAAAAGAGCTTGAACAGACAGGCTTCCTGATAGAATATCTCGGAACCACTCAGGATATTGACATAGAGTACATGGCAGATTTTCAGGCAATATGCCGCAAGCCCCCTGTCTGAAATGAAGCGCTCCCGGTGATTGGCATAATGGATACAAAGCCAAGAACGAGCAAAAATTCAGCTTCCCAGATCCTTCCCGAATGAAATTCTGTCCGGGGAGCCGTTAGGGGGTGAGGTCCGCAGGTTTTGATCTGAATACTCCTGTGACAGTTGCTGCAATTATCTTCAGATCGTAGCAGAAACTGCGGTTGTTCACATAATGGGTGTCCAGCTTGATCTGCAGCCTCTTGTTCAGCTTTCCCTTCCTCAGCAGTCACAGTTGGGCAGGTCCTGTCCAGCCGGGTCTTACAGTTTCCCTGGTTGCTGTATCCAGCCCTTCAAGCAGTTTTTCCGGCAGAGGTCTCGGGCCCACAAAACTCATTCTGCCCGACAGTATCAGACACAGCTCCGGCAGTTCATCCAGATGAAGCCTTCCCCAGAAATTTATCCTGCCTGATTCAAAAAAGACCCGTCCTGTTTCTTTTCCGCTTTTCATGGATCTTATTTCCCAGTGAGTGTATTCCACACCATTCTTTCCAGTTCTTGCTGATGAGTAGAATGGAGGCAAACCTATGAACGAGCAGAGATAAGGAGTGCTGTGAGTGTAAAGCGTTGCCAGGTGATTTTGAGAAGAAGTACGATTGCAGACCATTGTTAGTAGAGAGTTTTGTTGACACCACTCACTTTGATGGTGCATGCTACAAAGCATCAAACTGGAGGCTGCTCGGTACTACTTGTGGTCGTGGTAGACAAGACCGTAAGATGGAAGCATCGCCAAGCCACAAAGACATTTACATATATCCGTTGATAGATGATTTTAGACAAAGGATGGGCCTGGATATCATTGCCGGTATGGGTGCTCTTGGTCCAACCGATGGTATAGATTCTGACAACTGGGCAGAGAATGAATTTGGTGGTGCGCCGCTTGGCGACAAGAGATTGAGTGAAAGGCTGGTCAGTATAGCAACAGCAAAATCGAAGACCCCGGATGCTTTAATAGGTGAGGTACTTAAGGGGAATAAGGCGGCTATAAAGGGATATTATCGTATGCTTGAGAGACCTGACGAATCAGCTTTTACCATGGAAAATGTTCTTTTACCACATCGCAAGCAGAAAGCAAGTCCTGCAAGAAAAGAGCGCAACACAGAGCTTGAAATACGGTATATGTCTTTTTAGATCAAATCTCCGGAACGAGGTTTGCTTGCAGATTTGGATCCTGTAGATCTTTGGATCGTTCATGCATTAGAGAAAAATCCTCCAGAGGGGAACAAGGCAATTGAATGGTTCATCCTGACAACAATAAAGATAAATAACACATCAGATGCTGAAGAGTGTTTACGCTGTACAGCAAACGCTGGCAGATTGAAGAATGGCATCGTGTTCTTAAGTCTGGCTGTCGCATCGAAAAACTTGCCAATAAAACAGCTGATCGACTGCGTCGAGCAACTGCTATCAATCTTGTAATTGCGTGGCGGATAATGCTTATGAAGCAGATGTATAGAAAATCTCCTGAGTTACCTGCCAGGGTTTTATTCTCCGATACAGAGATCCTTACTCTTAAAGCCTTCGCAAAAAATGAAGGATATCCCCCTCCTGACACAGTAGGTACAGCTGTGTTTATAGTAGCAAAGTTTGGAGGATACCTTGCCCGCAAAAGCGACCCACCTCCTGGCGATCAGATTTTGTGGCGAGGATATTCCACTCTTCAATCTATGTGCAGAGGCTTTGAATTGTCGATGGAGCTATTCCATGGCAATAGTTAAAGCGCAGATGTGGGTACAGGGCAGCGCTAGCACAATCCCCGCCACTTATTTTTGAAACAGCTTCTCTGTATTTATGATTAATTCGAGCCGGGTAATTGCGCGTCAGCAAAATCCCCGCCACTTTTTTAGAATAAAAAAGTGGCGGGAACGTGTGGGAATCGAACCCACCCAGGATGGTTCTAGCACCCGACATCGGATTTGAAGTCCGAGAGGAACACCAGCTCCCTTCCGCTCCCGCTGATGCACTAAAGATTGCAAATTTTCAGGAATTGTCAAGCTCTATAGATTTGTGTATATCCTGTACTTGTGATTGCAGTCATTGAGGGGATAATGTGGAAATAAAAGTTAAAAACATAGTTGAAGTCTTGGCATCAGCGCCGGATCCAGCCTCACGTATTCAAGAAATGCTGAGAAAATTACCTGAAGGCCATGAGATTGTTGAATTATTCATTGAATTAGATCGTAATGCTGTTGCATCCCCAGCTCATTGCCTGGCATTCTTTACAATCGTAAATGTTTCTGTCTTCGCAGACAGAATGATTCGTATGTCATTTGAGCAATTGCTCACGGAGACTGAGCCTCTTTGTCCAGCTTTGGTGAAGGTATGGAGGACCATTGAGTCTCTAAATGAAGAACAGAGATTGAATTTCATGGCAAGATGTTCCCTTTTTCTGGAGACTGCATGTCTTGTCTGGCAGGATGCCCGGGATGTTGGTCGAGCTTCCGGCTCTCTGTCCGGTTCATCTCTGCTTGTCACTTTGTGCGGTGACGAAGATGAGGGTTCACAAATCCTTCGCACAGAATCAGGTTCATGGCCCTCTGGTATCTGGAAAAAAACAGAGGAAGTTCTCGAGGAACTTGACTTCACCATGGAGAAGGACAGAAGCTGGAAATACCGCATTGATCTGGATAGCCGGTCGCGACTTGTTTCCGGAGCCAATATAAAGGCTTATGTGAAGACTGGGGCCAGCACCCTTTCTCCCCTGGCTCTGGCCCGGCTCTCGCAGAATCTTGTAACAAGGTTCAGCCTTCTTCTTCGGACTATCAGCATGTACCCTGCAGATCATCCTTCAATTTCACCTGCACTGGACTCTTTTGTCAAGCTTTTGGACGCTTTCGCCGACAGTGAAGCGGGCATGGTTACACTCACCATTCTTGGTGGAGAACTCATGCTGAATAACGTGAAGGTGAAGTCCAAAACACAATCAACCCAGAATTTCCTTGCTCACCTTACAGAGCGAAGGATCAACAGCATCTCGTTCCAGCTGGGTCTGGATTCGGAAAACCTGTTCAATTTTGTTGAGCTTCTTAATCGCAAGCCGGCTCAGATCAGAGAACGCGGCGGCTTGAGCGAAATGTGTCGAACCAGAGCTATCGAGAATGTTTCAGTTGACGAGTTCAGATATGCACTTGTTGCCAAAGATGGAAAGCTTGTTTCCGAGATAGTGACTGGGTCACTGGACACCACCCTTGAGGACTTGATTTTCAGAGAGCTCATCGACAGGCTTCAAAAGGGGGATTCCATCAAGGACATTCCTGCGCAGCAGCTGGGTGAGGCCCTTTCCCGTATCCTTGAGGAAGCTGCCTCAGGTTCAGGGAAATACAGATCCATGCTGGCTGATTTTGTTGCTACACTTGATCCCACTATTCTTGAGAAAGGTATTCTCGTCAGTCGAGAACTTCAGAAAACCCTGGCATGGGGAGCTTTGAGAAAAATAATAGACAAGAATCTTGAGGATCTGGATAGTAAGAATCAGGATCGCATTCTTGATGCACTGGACAAACTGAACCAACTGGCCTGCATTGGTGCTGAAAGGGGAAAAACCCACACGGTAATGCATGTCACTGACAATGTGCGTGGTCTTCTTCTTCAGGGTTCTTTAACACCCGACTCGCTTTTTGCTTCTATTATTCTGCTTGGTTCAGTATGTGAAAGGCTTATTGCCACCAGTAGGTTAACCTCAGCCTCTGAACTGGTTTCCACTATCTCCGATTGCAGGATTCTACCGGTAGATTCTCCTGCTCATGCAAGCGCTCTTCGAAGAGGGCTTTCCGAAGCATTCAGGAGAATTGATACACCGGAGGCTGCAGATGTGATTCTTCAGGCATTTATGGAGTCGGACGAGAGCAGGTATCAGGCGGCAGAGAAGATCACAGCCCAAGTTATGTTCAGGAATCTGGGAATGCGGCTGGTAGATCTTTTTCTTGAAAGAAAACGTGACATTAGAGCCAGAGTTTATTCAGTTCTTAGAAGATTTGGAACCGGGTATCTACTGATGTTCCACAACCGTATTGATGAGCTCGAACGGGGTGGTCTTTCTGTGAGAGACAGTGATACCGGGAGATTTGTCGCTCAGGACTGGTACATTATGCGAAACCTTGTATCCCTGCTGGGTGATCTGAGATCTGAAAGATCACTGATCGTTCTGGAAAGACTTTGCGATGACTCTGATGACAGGGTCAGGAGACAGGCTCTGGTTTCATTGATGAAGATCTCCGAGGAGAAAGCCCAGTCCTATGCAGCCAACATGATTGGAGATCCATCGTTGGATGTTGCAGTTGTATCTGTGGATATTCTGGCGAAGGTGAAACAAGCCGACAGAGGACTCATTCCAGCCATGCTTCGACTGATGCATACACTACCCTCAGCCAGGAAGACGTTGATGCGCTTCTTTATAAAGCTGTATGATGATCCGGCGGTTCAACGGCATTTCCGTGCTGCTTTTTCCCACTGCCGGGGTATACCTTTTGATGACGAAGATCTTATGCATGACGGTATTGCTATCCTGATCCGGTCAGGCAGAACTGAAGATATTGATGCCCTCAGAAGCTTTCTGGAAAAAAACTCCGGGGGAAAGCTCAAAAGAGCATCTGTCCCGGAGAATGTACTTGCCTCGATGTCATCCGCTATAGCTATGATCAGGTCGTCTCAGTTGATTGAGGATTCTGTCGTCACCTGAAATCAGTATTCATTCTCCATGGACACCTTTTCTTGTTGCGGAAGAATGGATGTGTTCCGTGTGAACCATTATCGTAAGGAATACCGCTTTCATAGCTGGTGTTTATTCTGAAACCAAACCCTTCCAGCCATCACTCCCGCAGAGGCATTTGCAGTGTTTCTCTGCTCCCGGGCCATATCATTACTGAGGTTTGCAGGGGACTCATGAGAGGGTCTATGTTTATTCCCACCAGTGAACAAGACCAGGTTCAACAACCCTGCCATATTTGGGATGAGCCGGTAGCACTCTGACGGTGAAGCCGAATCTTCCAGCTTCTGTACAAGGAATTGAGCCTTTGAAGAAGAGTATTCCATTTTCTTCGCCG
Organism: Candidatus Sabulitectum sp.; assembly: GCA_023139045.1. Taxonomy (GTDB): domain Bacteria; phylum Fermentibacterota; class Fermentibacteria; order Fermentibacterales; family JCC-6; genus Sabulitectum. Next base: position 21,428 of record JAGLOJ010000080.1, on the reverse strand, counting down.
CTGAATCTTAGAACGGTGGAGGTTCTGTCTGACAACCAGTCATCACCGGATGCCTCACCGAACTGAGTTTCAACAGAGAGATCATCTGCACTCAGCCCCGGAGCCCTGAGTCTTGCTGTTACTTCAATGGCATCTCCCACAGTGAGCGTTTCGTCGGTTTCCTGTGGATCAACGCCGTCAATGGTGATTCCCTGCCATTTATCCCGTACCGCTTCTTTCCAGTTAGCAAGCTCCCTGGCACCTTCCATGTTGTTGAGACCAAGCGATCTGGAGAAATTTAGAGCAGGTATGTAGTAGTTGTTTGTGTACTCGGCAACCATTCTGTTTGTGTTAAATTCTGAAAGGGCCATATGCATGGACTGTTTCATCATCGCAGTCCATCCTGTTGGAATACCGCCGTTTCCTCTGTCATGGAACAATGGAGCAATCATATTATCCAGCAGATCATACAGTGCTTTTGCTTCAATTCTGTCCTGTACTGCAGGATCTTCGTAGGTCTCTCCGTTACCTATGGCCCAGCCCCTGTCGGGTCGATAGCCTTCTGCCCACCATCCATCCAGAACGCTGCAATGTGGAATACCATTCATGGCAGCCTTCATACCGCTGGTTCCACTTGCTTCCATTGGAATTCTGGGAGTATTGAGCCAGATATCCACACCGTGTACCATGTGCCGCGCCATGTCCATGTTGTAGTCAGAGAGATAAACCAGTTTACCGTACAGATCTTTGCTGAGAGAGGCGTGGAAAATTTCTCGGATGAGATCCTTGCCCCCGTTATCGTGTGGATGTGCCTTTCCCGCGAAGATTACTTGAATAGGTCTCTCTCTGTTATTGAGCAGATCAGTCAACCGATCCAGATCACTTAGAAGCAGTGAAGCCCTTTTGTAGGTGGCAAATCTTCTTGCAAAACCAATTGTAAGCGCATCAGGATTCAGCACAGGCATATTCTGCTGGGGAAGACCTCTGATTCCCATGCTTTCCAGTTGATCCGCCCACTTCTTTCTAGCATAGCCAACAAGTCGGGCCCGGAGTCTTTCATGGGCTCTCCACAGCTCTGAATCGGGTATTCTGGCGATTTTTTTCCAGAAATTCTCATCCTCTGGATTCTTCGGAGCAGTGCTTCCCACATATCTTTGAAGAAGTCTTCTTATCTCTCCCGATACCCAGGTATCCTCATGTACACCATTTGTCACATGTCCCACGGGAATTTCACTTCCCGGCAGTTTTGGCCAGACATTCCGCCAGATGTCTCTGGATACTTCACCATGAAGTCTGCTTACACCGTTTGCTTTACGGGAGAAATTCAGAGCGAAAACTGTCATTGAGAAGGTAGGAGATGACGGCTGACTGCCAAAGTGAAGAAATGTCTGATTGTCCAGCCCCACCCTGTCCAGATATGGTCGAAGATACCTGAGAACAAGATCGTGATCGAATTCTTCGTTACCGGCTGGTACAGGGGTGTGAGTCGTGAACACATTTCCTGCGGTAACCATTTCTCTTGCTTCGGCAAAGGAAAGTCCTGTCTCTATGTAATGAGCCATCATCTCAACGATAAGGAATCCGGAATGACCTTCGTTTATGTGTCTGACCACAGGCGTAAGTCCCATGGCCCTCAAGGCCATTATGCCTCCTGCACCAAGGAGAATCTCCTGACGGATCCGCATTTCCTTGTCGCCGCCGTATAGCTGTCCGGTGATTTCCCGGTTTTTCGGAGTGTTTTCAGGAAGATTGGTGTCAAGAAGGTAGAGTTTGACCCGTCCAACCTTTATTTCCCATATGGCTGCGAGTACTCTCTCATTTTCCATGGGAACCATAATCGTAACTGCAGTTCCGTTTGAGTCTCTTACTCTTTCCACTGGCATGTTGGAATAATCATTAACGGAATAGCTTTCCTGCTGCCATCCATCACTGTTCAGGTACTGGTTGAAGTATCCCAGTCTGTAGAGGATTGAGATACCAACTACTGGAAGCCCCAGATCGCTTGTGCTTTTCAGGGTATCACCGGCCAGAACGCCAAGACCACCTGAGTAGATTGGCAGACTTTCATGAAGTCCGAATTCCGCCGAGAAGTAGGCTATAACTTCTCCCTTGCGAACAGCACCAGAGTGATGTTTCTTAAACCAGCTTGGTCGGCCCAGATACTCGTTCATCCGGCTTGAAACATTATCCAGTTCAGAAAGAAAAACAGGGTCTTCAGACAACTCCTCCAGTCTGGCCTGGCTGATTCTTCCAAGGAGCAGAGTGGGGTTGTGATGTGTTTTTTCCCATAAATCCTGATCCATGGACCGGAAGAGCTCAATTGCTTTTTTGTTCCAACTCCACCATGTATTTTCTGCTATTTTTTTCAGATCTCTGAGTTTCTCAGGTATTTTCGGAATGACCCTGTATATCCTTGATCTCAAAAGTTGTTACTCCCCCTTCCCACCATTGAGGTATCTCATGAAACTGGCGGGATTGCCGGCAATTACCGCTCCGGCGGGTACATCCTTTGTTACCACTGCGCCGGCACCGATTATGGCACCTTTTCCTATTCTTACCGGAAGGATGGTGGCATTGGATCCGATACTGGCTCCATCTTCGATAACCGTTCTTTTCCACACTGAAGGATCAGGTTGTGGAGGGTAAACATCATTTATGAACATTACTCCGTGACCGACGAAGCAGTCGTTGCCGATTTCAACCAGCTCACAGATAAAAGTGTGGCTCTGAATTCTGGTACGATCACCAATCTTTACGCCTTTCTGGATTTCGCAGAAGCATCCAACCAAGCTGTCTCTGCCAATTTCACATCCGTAGATGTTGACGAAATTCCAGATTTTTGTTCCTTCTCCAATTTTGCAGTTGTTGATAAGTTGCAGGGTATTGTCTGGTGCTTCCTGCATCTTGTTTTTGCTCTTTTTATCCTTTTTGAAAATAGGCATTTTTCTCCCCCTTTTTAAGCCGTTTGGAATGACAACCGGATACCAAACATATTACACTCAACACAGGAGGAAAAACTTGCAAAAAAATATCCGAAATTTCTGCATTATAGCGCACATAGATCATGGCAAATCAACCCTTGCTGACAGGCTTCTCCAGGCAACAGGTTCTGTGACCGACAGAGAATTCCACAATCAGATGCTTGATTCCATGGATATTGAGCGGGAGCGCGGTATTACAATCAAGAGTACTGCTGTTACAATGTACAGCGAGAACAAAGCAGGTGAAAAGTTTCAATTGAACCTGATTGACACACCAGGACATGTTGATTTCAGTTACGAGGTGAGTCGGGCACTGGCCTCCTGTGAAGGAGCGCTTCTTGTGGTTGATGCAGCCCAGGGGGTTGAAGCGCAAACTGTCGCCAATCTTTACAAGGCTATGGAAGAAGAGCTGGAGATAATACCGGTTGTGAACAAAATCGATCTCCTGTCAGCGAATATCGACGAGACCCTTTATGAAATTGATAATGAACTTGGTCTTGATCCAGAGGGTGCCATACTGGTAAGTGCAAAGACCGGGCAGGGCATTGAGGAACTTCTTGAAGCCATCATGGAGCGAATACCTCCACCTGCAGGGGACCCTGATGCTCCGCTCCGAGCCAGAGTCTTTGACAGCATATTTGACCCTTACAGGGGAGTTATTGCCTACTTTAGAGTGGTGGATGGAGTAATGCGAAGTGGCCAGGACATTCTTCTCATGGCCAGAGGGAACGAATATCGTGTAGAAGAGATTGGCCACCTGGGGATCAGACGCGAGAAGTGCCAGCTGCTGAACAATGGAGATGTGGGTTACGTTATCGCAGGCATTAAAAGTGTCAGTGATGTGAGAAGTGGCGAAACAATAACCACGAAACTTAGCCCGGCTAAAGATAAGCTGGATGGATTTGCTAAAGCCCTACCGGTTGTTTTTTCAAGCCTTTTTCCCATTTCCAGCGAAGACTACAATGACTTTGCTCTGGCAATGGATAAGCTGAAGTTGAATGATGCCTCACTCGTTTTTGAAAAAGTCAATTCAGTTGGTCTTGGTTTCGGGTTCAGATGCGGGTTCCTTGGCCTTCTTCATCTTGAAGTTGTTCAGGAAAGGCTGGAAAGAGAATTCGGTATGAGCCTGGTCTTAACGGCTCCTACTGTTCTCTACAGAGTTTCGCTGACCAATGGAGAAGTCAAGTACATAGATAATCCCAATCTCTATCCTGATCCTTCCAGAATTGAGCTCACTGAAGAGCCATACATCAAGGCATCAGTGATTATGCCGGACAAATATATCGGGCCTGTCACTACTTTGCTTCTGGACAGAAGAGGTCGGAATTACACTAATACCTACGTTGGAGCCAGGAGGGTTGAGATCAAAGTAGATATGCCCCTGGCTGAAATCGTGTACGATTTTTATGATAAACTGAAATCAGTTACTCAGGGCTATGGCAGTTTTGACTATGAAGCTTCGGGATACCAGCCGGGCAATCTGGTAAAAGTGGATATTCTTGTTAATGGCGAGAAGGTTGATGCACTTTCCATGCTTGTTCACCGGGATAGAGCTAACAAATGGGCAAAAAGAGCCTGCGAGAATCTCAAGGAGGCAATACCCAGGCAGCAGTTCAAAATTCCAATTCAGGGAACAATTGGCGGTGCTATCATTGCCAGAGCCACTATCAGTGCCCTGCGAAAGGATGTAACAGCCAAATGCTATGGAGGAGATATTACAAGAAAAAGGAAACTTCTTGAGAAACAGAAAGCCGGAAAAAAGAGAATGAAGATGGTTGGCAGGGTTATGATCCCCCAGAAAGCATTTCTGGCGGTTCTTAAAAGAGATTAGGGATAACTATGAAAAGAGCAGTTGCAGTGATTCTTCTTACCCTTGTGGCATTAATGGCTTGCGGAAAAGACGGCAATCCAGTTGGTCCAGCCGGCTGGAACAATGGTCACTGGACCGGTGAAACAGCGACATCAATACCGGTTACCTTTACTCTGGATCACCCGGCCATTACCGACTGGACTATGACTATTGCACACATATATGCCGACACTACGGATACTCGAACCTGGCTGTGCGCGTCAATCTTGATTGCTGAGGATTCCACATTCAGCTGGATCGATTCAGTTGACCACGACACCCTGAAGTATGTTTTTTCCTTCAGTGGAACTTTTGTTACAGGTGACAGTTTGATGGGTCTCTGGGATTCATCAGTTGAGTACAATCTCAGTGGACAAAGTGGTATTGATGAAATCGGCGGCAGCTGGATTGCGGGAGGACCGGAGTAGACTTTTGGCAAATGAGAGTATAGGTCTTTACATACATGCGCCTTTCTGTGTGAAGAAGTGTTCATACTGTGCATTTAATTCGGTGAAAAAGCCGGAGGATACCTCGGGGATGTGTACCGCACTTTCCACTGAGTTTATTCGAAGAACTCAACAGGATAGTTTTGAATTCCAAACTTTCTATGCAGGCGGCGGAACTCCGACTCTGCTGCCTCCCGAATTCTGGATGCGCCTGATCAGTATGGTGCAAACCCCATCCCTGAGGGAATTGACCATTGAAACCAATCCTGCTACTCTTGATGCTATCGATTATTCTTCGCTTCTTCTTTCGGGGTTCAACCGGATCAGCGTAGGGGTTCAGAGTTTCAATGACAAGAATCTGAGTCTGCTCGGTAGAAGACACACCGCAGGTGAAGCGATGGAGAGTCTGAAACTCATTGCAGGAACCGGTTTCCGAAATATCAGCCTGGATCTTATGTACGGCCTTCCCGGTCAGACACCCGAGGATCAGCAAAGGGATATTGAAAAAACCCTTCGTTTTATGCCTCAACACATATCAGCCTATGATCTTGCTCTTGAACCGGGAACACCCATGGGGGATAGAGGAGAAAAAGCATCGGAGAATCAGTGTGCTGACATGTATTACCAGATACACGAAATGCTCACGGCAAATGGCTACATTCACTATGAGGTTTCAAGTTATGCTCTGGAAGACAAATTCAGATCTCTCCACAATTCATCATACTGGAACAGAACACCCTACATAGGCATCGGGCCGTCGGCACATTCATTCAGTGGTACAAAAAGAAGCTGGAATGTGAGTGGCATTATAGAATATGAGACAGCTCTTCTTTATGGTGAACTGCCCGAAGAATCCAGCGAAGACCTGACCGCTGAGAATGGAGCCCACGAGGTTCTAGCTCTGGGTTTCAGAAACACAAATGGTGTTGATCTTGGTGTGTTGGCAGGATTCGGCTTCAAGCTGAACCCCACAGATATTTTGAGTACGGGTTTTGTGAAGCAGAAGGGTAATCTGTTGATCCCGGATGAGAAGGGAATGCTCTTCGCCGATCACCTGGCCTGCAAAGCTGCTGAACTGCTGGAGAATGTTCAGGGGTTTGACGAACCACACTGAACTCTGCATAATTGCCTTTCTTTGTGCCTGCGCCCCTGTAGCTCAGTAGGATAGAGCGGCGGTTTCCTAAACCGTAGGCCACACGTTCGAATCGTGTCAGGGGCGCCAGGCAAAACAAAACAAAGGGCTCGGCCCTACACCATTAACAGGAAACCGGCAACGAGCGGCGGTTGCACGCTTTGCGCGTAATCTATAATTCTCAAATTCTTACAATTCAAAACAAGTCTGCAATAAGTAGTTAAAACTGAAATGTGTTTTTCACCAGTGAACACTATATTAGGTTTTCAGTGGTGAGCGAGGACCGTTTTTCCAATCACGGAGGGTATTTTTGCTTAATGTGATTCCACGTTTCATTCAGGATCAGGTTGTAAACAGGATCCGCAAGGGTGAGATAAACGCAACAACGCAACAACGATATTTATTGACATTTCCGGTTTTACGCCTATGGCTGAAAGACTTTATAGATATGGCAAAGAGGGGTCAGAGATTCTCTCAGAAGTGTTGAATGACACATTCCAGCCGATAATTAAGAAAATCCATTCATATGGTGGCTTTGTGTCAACTTTTCCAGGAGATGCAATTAGTGCAATTTTTCCGTGGAAGACAATGCATGAAATAGAACCACTCGTCAGTATGATTCAAAATCAGTTTAGCGAAGAGCCCAGAAATACTCGATTTGGTAAGTTCTTCATTACTGTACGAATTGGTGTTTCTCACGGGTTGGTTTTCTGGGGCGTTGTGGGAAAAGCCAGAAGGAAAGCATTTTTCTTCAGGGGGAAAGCTATTATCGATTCCGCCAGAGCTACCTGTAAATGTTCTCCCGGTAAGACTGTTTTCGTTGATTACTCTCCCATATCGAAAAAACCTGTTTGTGATGATTCTTTCGGGGAAGACTCAGATGATATTTACGAGCTTCCTGACATTGGAACTAAGACAGCGAGTTATTTTACTCACAGGAAAGTACTGGGAGTAGGTGAAATGAACGGTGAATTCCGTGAGGTGGTACCACTCTTTATTTCCTTCCGGGAAATGAGTAATTTCAGAGAATTGAATGAATTTGCCAGTACGCTGTTGAACGCTGCTGCGGGGTTTGGTGGATATTTCAATGGACTGTTTTTCGATGACAAAGGTGCCACAGCGCTGGTGCTTTTCGGAGCCCCGGTAGCATACGAGAATAATGTTGAAAGAGCACTTGAGTTCATCCTGTCAGTACGTGAAGATACCCATTGGGATATCCGCGCAGGAATCACAAAGGGTATTGCATATACAGGAGTCCTGGGATCAAAGCAAAGATGCACCTATACAGCAATTGGTGATGTGGTTAATACAGCAGCCAGAATTATGGGTAAGGCCAGGTGGAATCAGATCCTTTTGTCAGCTGGAGTTCTTAAGGGTCTTGAAATTGAATATCAGACCGTTTCCCTGGAACCCCTTCTTCTGAAAGGAAAGAGGCAGACAGTTGAAGTTTTCGAGCTTACTGGCAATAGACGAGGGGTAAACAGGAATTTCATTAGTGAAAAATTCGTAGGGAGGTATGATGAAATCAAGGAAGCCACGGATTTTATAGGGTCAAATTGGGAAAAGGAGAGAACGGGAGGAATTCTTTATGCATATGGAGATCCGGGAACAGGGAAATCCAGATTTCTTTTTGAACTATCCGAACAACTTTCAAATACATTCCGAACAATAACACTCAAGACGGATGATGTTCTCGGAAAAAGTCTTAACCCATTCACCAGTTTTCTGAGAAAGTTCTTTAATCAGAGAGATTCGCGAACAAAGAGCGATAACAAAATTGTTTTTGATGAAATCTGGGAAGAATTAATTGAGGATATTCTTGAAATTGAGGATACGGTGTTATCAGATGCTGTGGTGAACAATCTTGAAAACCTGCACTCTGTTATCGGGGGAATGCTCGGACTTCACTGGGGAGGATCCTTCTATGAGACACTTGATGCTGTGGGGCGCTTCGAGAATACACTATACGCCATAAAAGAGCTGTTTATTGCGTTTTCGTTACTGCATCCCACTATTATCATTATTGAAGACCTGCAGTGGCTTGATAGCGATTCAAGTAAGGCTTTTGAGTTTCTTTTGAGGAGCCTGAAAGATTATCCTCTGATAATAATGGCCTCCAGCAGGTTCAATGATGACGGATCAAAGCCGGTTCTTGGTACTGAAGACGGTATCGCCAGACTGGAAATTATACTTGATGCTCTTTCAGATGAATTCTCTCTGGAATTGATTACAGATCTCATTCAATTTCCTCCTGAAGAGGAGCTCAGCTCATTTATTATCTCTCGAACAAAAGGCAATCCATTCTACATGGAGCAATTCTGTCTTTATCTGCTGGAGAACGGACACATCTATTTTGCAAGCGGTATAGGCAGCCTTGTGCACAAAGATCACGAAATTCCTTCAGGAATAAAAACAGTCATTATCGCCAGACTTGACAGACTTTCAGAAGAGCTCAGAGATCTGGTGCAATCTGCTTCAGTGCTTGGTCAGGAGTTTGACTCAACGGTACTTTCAGAGATGTACAGTTCCGAAGACACCTCTTCTTTGCTCGCCGCGGGAGAACGTGAATTGATCTGGACCTCTTCACCATTGGGCAGTTTGTATTCATTCAGGCACCCTCTTCTTCGAGATGCTTCTTATGACATGCAGTTGAGAGGTGACTTGCGAAAACTTCACAGAAAAGCCGCAGAAGCTACACTGAATCTTTTTCCGGAAGATAATGAGCAGTATATCACTCTGGCGTACCATTATGAAAAAGCGAATATGTTCCGTGAGGCGATTCAATATTATGAGCTTGCAGCCGATCATTCCAGGATAAGTTACAGAAACCATGATGCAATGGAAATGTATGACAAACTGAATCACGTTTACTTCTGGACCGAAAAGGTATTTATGACCGATGGTGCTGCTGTCTTTGAATCAATTAGTGCTCCTGGTTTTGAAAACATTCCCGTTCAGGAATCAATACTGAAATACACAAGTATACTGTCAAACCAGGCTCAGGTTCTCCAGATCTCAGGTTATTGGGAAAAAGCTGAGAAAACATACAGGACTATGCTCAGGCTTGCCGAGACGATTAAAGACAGGCCGGCAACTGCGGAGGCGTTGTATCTTCTCGGGAAACAACTCTCCATTAATGGAATGAATGATGAAGCAATTAAGTATCTAGAATCATCACTCAAAATAAATAAGGAAAACAACAATCAAGACGGTATCACAAAAGTGCTGGGAAGCATCGGCGTGATTCATTGGCGCAGGGGTGATTCCGATAAGGCAATGAAGTACTATGGTAAACAGCTCGAGTTGTCCCGCTTGGAATCAAACCGGAAACAGACTTCAATCGCCTATGCGAATATGGGGATAATCGAGTTTACCAGAGGAAATAGCACCGGAGCAAAAGACTATTTCAGCAGGTATTTAAGTATTTCAGTGGAGCTGGGCGACAGAAGAGAGGAAGCTAAGGCTCTGGGAAATCTTGGAATTGCTTACGGTAGCGAAGGAAACTATTCAATGACGATGGAATGTCTTGAAAAAGAATTGGTCATTGAGAAGGAGCTTGGGCACAAAGCAGGAATTTCTGCAACTCTTGGAAATATGGGAAAAGTATTCCATCAACAGTATAACTACAAGAAGGCAATGGAGTATTTCAGAGGGCACCTGAATGCAGTTCAGAGAATTGGCGACAGAGCCGGTACGGTGATTGGATTATGGAACATTGGATCTGTTTTGTTCGATCTGGGAGAGTACAAGAAAGCTGTTTATTTTTATCGCGAGAGTATAGACATAAACGAGAGATACGTTCATCAGTTAACCTTAATACAGGATATTATTAGTCTTGGCAATCTGTACAAGTTGCTTAACAGGTTTCACGAGGCGGAAGAATCATATTTAAAGGCCTTCTTTTTAACAGGTAAAACTGAACAAAAGAAAGAACAATGCGAGTGTCTGCTTGCCAGGGCAGACTTATGCTTCAGGCAGCAGAAATATGATGAAGCCAAAGCACTGAATTTCAGGGCTGGTAAGCTGAATGAAAAGACTGGCAACCATGAACTGCGATTCAGAAGCAAACTTCTCGGGGAATTGATTCTTTCACAGACGGAACCAGACAGAGCAGTTAGTAACCTGGAAAAAATGCTTGCATCCTGCAGTGCGGAAGAGCATGAGGCCGAGCTGTATTACGAGCTTCACCGCATTCTGATGGACAGGGAACACGGGGAAAAGGCCCTTGAGAAATACAGGTCACTGTACAACAGCAGCCCAGTACATTCATATCTGGATAAGATCAATCTACTGGAAGTGGAGCTGATCTCGTAGACAGCTCCACTCTAATTATGCTCAGCGAATAAGAGCCATGAGACTTGATACTACCCTGTTTTCAGAACGCAGGACACACAGATACACCCCTGATGGCAGCGAATCGCCTGACTGATTCCTTCCAGTGAATTCAATACTGTGACGGCCTGACGTTTTCTCTCCGGTGAATACTTTGTTAACTATTCTTCCTGAAAGATCGTACACTGTTATATCAACATTGGCCGGAACATCCAGAGTAAACTGTATTTTCGTTAATGATCCGAATGGGTTTGGAGAGGGCATGATCTCTATACCATAACACTGATCAGAGGTGTTTTCCTCAATACCAGTTGCGGCATTGTAAAGGCGAATTGCACCGTTGGATCCTGAGGATACCGCGTGTGTTACGCTTACTCCGCTGACACCAAGGAGATTCTCCGGGATTCTTCCCCCGGGTTGCAGTATCCATTTACTTCCACCACTCTCGGAATAGAGAATCACTCCGGCAGTTCCCACTACCCAGCCCGTATAGACATTCACGAAATTAACAGAATGGAGATCTGAATTTACATTGTTACTCTGTAATTTGTTCTGAGACTGTAATGTCCATGTTTGTCCGCCATTACTTGAGTTGATTATTGTGGCCCAGTCTCCCACTGCATAAATGATGTTCGGCGTTGCCATGAATACATCATTCAGATTTTCTGCTACACCGCTTGTCTGGGGAATCCAGACGTCTCCGCCATCAAAAGATCCCAGAATCAGACCATCAGTACCGATTGCAGTAATACTCTGATTATCAGCACAGTGAACTCCGTTTAGAATTCCAGAACCGCTGTGTCTCTGTTGCCAGTATAATCCGCCATCCACAGTAGCAAGAATCACTTCTCCTTCTCCCACGGCCCAACCGTGAGAATCGTCATTGAAAGAGATGCCTTTCAATTCAGCGGCTACTCCACTTGTCTGAAAATTCCAGACATCTCCACCATCTTCGGTGTTAAGAATCGTTCCATCCGCACCGGCAACCCATCCATTTGTATGATTAGTGAAAGAAACGCTGTTCAAATTCTTAGCTGTGTTGCCTGTTTGCGGATTCCAGTTTGTGCCACCGTCATATGTAACCAGAATAGTCCCGTTGTTTCCGACGGCCCATCCATGAAGAGAATCGACAAAGTATACATCATTCAGAAATTCGTCTGTTCCGCTTGATCCAGGAGTCCAGACCCCGCCTGAATCAGTTTCAAATGTTACAATTATCGAGCACAATTCCGGAGTAACCGATGTGTTACTTGTTGCCAGGGTAGCTTCATACTGGAAGTAAGCAAATTCTTCCTGCAGAATGTCTTCAAGATTCTCACCCCACTCTGTTATCTGATCAGACCAGGGGCCCATATTTCCAGCATCATCTGACCCTCTTACTCGAAAGGATACTTCAGTATCTGACGGCAGACCTGCATCCCAGAATATGTTACCCCAGAAATTGTCATCTCTCAGGTTTGTCGGCATTTTCAGGATACTCGAAATGAGGGTACCGACTGTCTCGTATTCCCTCGAAAAACTTCCTGAATAGTCAGAACCGTTTTCTTGAAGAAGCAGTTCTCCCGGGATCGAAGACCAGTCGATGTAGGTTGACGTATCGAAAAAATCCTCCCACGACAGTACCGGACCCGAAACTCCCGGTCCACTACTCCAGTCAGTTTGTTCTATGAAATTTGCGCCAAATGACGAAGCGCAGAGAACCATAACAATCAGCGGATATGTAAAACGCATGAAAACACTCCCTCTCAGTCTGCTCATGCAATAACAATTTCAGCCAGTTATGCCATTTTCTTCAACCGCATGATGAACATAAGCAATAAGCATACCAGAGGGAATAGCATATTTACAGCCCAATATCAGAAATAGGATGGTTTAGGCAGTTAAGCGGGAGTACCCAGCCAATGCCAACGGAATTGTCGAAGTCTGGATATCCTTGTTCTGAAGGAAGCAATTGTGCTATTCTATACGGAATGGAGTTGTATTTCGAATAAGGAGGATATGCCATGCGTTGTTTCCATCTGTTTTTAACGGTGTTTGTTTCAGCCTGTTCCGTTTACGCTCAGGGGATTGTGATCGATCATACATGCGCTGATCTCGATGATATTCCTCAACCCTGGATCACTGAAGTTCAGAATTCTATTCAGTCTCACTATGCCCATACTTCTCACGGCGGTCAGCTTACATATGGGGTTGGGTTTATCGAGGATGATAATCCATTCTATGACTGCCAGATAGGAAACATGACTCTTCCAACCGTTTCCGGGGCGTACTGCGTGTTCGATGGTCAGGAAACGATTGGATATGTTGGCCCTCAAGACTATTGGCAAACTGTAAATGGATTGAACTTAACAAGGGCAGTTCTTGATAATAATCCCGCTCTGGATACCTCCATGTGGTCCTGGTGTTCCCAGTGTAACTCTTACTCAGAAGCTCAGATACAGTCTTATCTTGATGCAATGACGGAGAGTATCCTGACGTTACCTTTGTTTACCTTACAGGAAACGCCCAGGGAACCGGTTCCTCCGGATACAACAGATACCAGAGGAACAACCAGATAAGAGACTACTGCGCAGCTAACAACAAGGTTCTGTTCGACTTCGCAGACCTGGACTGCTGGTGGCTTAACCCTTCCAGCTCCAGTTGGGAGCAGAATACCTACAACTTCAGCGGAACAGATGTACCCTCTGAGCACCCACAGTATTACGGTGATGAATACGGTCATACCACTGTTGAAAGCTGCACCATAAAGGGAAGAGCCTGGTGGTGGATGATGGCCGTGCTTGCCGGGTGGAGTACTTCCTCCGGTATATCTCAATACGAGACAGAATCGGAAGTGAACTGCACAGTGTCTCTGGTTAACCCCGTGACCATTCCATTTGAAGTTTCGGTAACAACTGCGCTTATGAGTGAGCTCACATTGAATATCTATGACATTTCCGGAAGACATGCATCTGATGTTGCAAGTGGTTCATTCCCACCGGGAGAACACACTTTTTATGTGGACGGATTGAATTCAGGCATCTATTTCATTAGAGTTAATGATGGATTCTCGTTCTCCAGTTACAGGACGGTTGTGGTAAACTGAGCCTTCTCTGCAAGCTCTACAAGGAATTCAGATAGTTGTCAGTTCTCTTTCCGCACCCTGGTTGGCTCCTTGTTTTATTGTATCTTAACAGAACTGGAGCCAGATAAACAATCTATATTCTTTTGTTTTAACAATATATGTAAGTTTTACTCTTCTTTTTGCAGGGATAGCATGTGCAGCGACATGAAAATAACTGGAATCGCTTAGTTTAGGACAACGGTATCTTCTGGGAAGTGGTACCGGACAACATAGACGAGTAGTATTTACTTTTCAAGCCATGCAGGAGCAAAACACTCCCTGCGTGGGAGTCAAATAATCGGTAACTGAATTCTCAGTCTCTTAAGCCGTCAAGAACCACTTTGGCCTCGGGCACGTGTGCGAAAAAGCCACTCAGCTGTTCACAAGGGTAGTCAGCGCACTTTCCGCAGTGATCAAGCTTCTTTCAATTGCAAAATAGTCAAGGTTTCTCACTTGCCACAATGTACTTGATTCTTCCCACAAAGCGTTAGCACGAAGCACTTAAGCATGATGTCTGCAGGAACCCAAAATATGTATTGCTTTACCTATATATTATCGATCTCAACAAAACGTTGTATTACTTTCATTCTCATCTGACGAGCAATTAACCCATACTCTTCGGAATAACTCATATCCATCAGCATTGAGTCTGGTACAGAATAGCTATCGAGATAGGTACCATCCCAGTCATATCTGTCTACAAGAGTTACCGGAGCATAATCATATGGCCCTAAGTCATGAGGTAGCTGTCCATCAGCGAGCAAACGAGGCATTGTAATATTGATCATTCCTTCCGGTCCAGTGAAAACCATTCCGGGTATCGGGAAAAGAACTCCTCTTCTGGTGCCTTCTTCATCTATTTCTCCTACGATTTCATCGTGCATATCCATGGGAAGTTGCCTGCCTCCTCTGAACACAAGAGAATGAGAGTCAAGATTGTAAATAATAAGCTTGTATTCAAATTGTGAAATGTAAGCTACTTTTCCATCAGATGAAACAATGCCGGAGAGATCTCTTGGAGCACGATTTCTCGTTACTACTGTCCACTCACCATCTCCAAATGATTCCTCTATGTCTCCCGATATGATGCTCACAACATGAACATCGCCACCAGGTTGTGACTTGGAAAACACTATAAGAGTGCTGTCAGAAAGAAACTTTACATCTTGAGGTGAAGAGATTGATGGAATTCGTTGAACGAATTCTCCAGCCCTGCTGTATAGATCAATAGCACATCCGCCATTGTTGCAAACTGCAATGTATTCATCAGAAACTGCTGATCTTCCGATACCCAGGAAATGACCGGGGCCTTCACCCAATTCTCCTGCTTTCCACTGCACTGTCCCGTCCAACGTCATACACACCAGTGTTTGAACAGCGTCGTCGGAAACAAAAATTGAGTCACCGGAAATACTGAAATAGTCAGCAGTATAGAAGGGAGGCATAATATCTTCTTCGCCGCCATATGTTACCATCCATTCAAGAGATACTTGATGACTGCTATCATTCTCCCATATCCCGTCGTCTGATGACTCTGCGTATTCTACCCACTTCCTGGTAGTATCCTGAAATGCAATAGAATCTATTAAGTTTTGTTGTGCAAGACTGCAAGTACTTGTCGGCTGGCCTTCAGAACAAGCTATAGCCGAAAGAAAAAGTACTGTCAGAATTAGCAAATACAAAAGTATTTTCGTTTCATGCATTAGAAACCCCCGGAACTTTCACATTTGAGTTTTGGCAAGATTTAACTAATTTTCCAAAAATTACCCTTTTCATATTTGCACAATATGTATCACCAGGATAACAAAGCAAGTCTCCAAATCTTTTTTTGAGCCATCGCCCTGTAACCACCAAGGCATAAACGGAAAAATGCACAATCTCTACACTTCTCAATTGCAGAATAATCAAGATTTCTAACTTGCCACAATACACTTGATTCTTCCCACAAAGTCTTAAATTCCTGATTTAACAAATTACCGCAACACATATCAGGCAATGTCATGAGTCTGCAAGGATACAAATTGCCAGCATGATCAATACTACATTCATTTACGGCTGCTGCACATCGCATATCAGGCCTGAGTAAGCCAGTTTCAGTGTCTCCAATATCCTCCTGTAGGAGAGATTCAGAAAAAATGTTTTGGGCAGAGCTAATACTTAAGATTCAAAACATTCATTAAAGATAATAAATCCCTTTCCTTCATTTCAGGATCGTAGATTACACTGCCACTAAATGCTGAACCACCAAGATCTTTTACAAATGTATTTTGTTTTCTTGACTGATTCTACATTGTGATTGCTACATACCATTTGAGCTTGCCAGGAAATCGGTTGGATTAATCACCTCGTTTCATAGTTCCAGACAGACCTGATCTGACAATTCCAAGACCAGGTCTTCCTGTGTATTCAGAGAAGGAAAAATCAAAAATGGCAGCATTGTTTCTATGCATTACAAACTTAAGAATGAAGCCGGTCAGGTGATGAGTGTTTCAGCAGATGGAGAACCTCTTGTCATTATGCCGTGCTGAAAAGAGAGGCATTCTCTGCTATTGAAGATATAAATCAGGAATGCAATTCAAGGCTCAGGATGAAAACGGAAACAGTCAGATTGTAAGAGTGATATCTGTTGGAGACGGTGTAGTTGCAGATGACCGAAACCACTCACTCGCTGGAAAAACACTGTTCTTCGATATTGACATAGTATCTGTAGAGGCTGATCCCGGAGAATAATCGGGCTCTGATCAGAGAGTAAAATCAGTCTTGACGGATTTCATGTCATGGTCTATTAGAGTAAACCCCTTCTCGTTGAAGAGCTTGAGACAGATGTCTACAACTTCCGGGTGAAAGAAGGTTCCGTAGCCTTCCCGGACAACATCAAGTGCCACATCAATGCCTCTGCTGGCTCTATATGGTCTTCTTGAGGCAACGGCTTCAACAACATCAGCTACGGCAATTATGCTTGCTTCAATCATTATTTCGTCACCCTTGAGGCCTCTTGGATATCCGGATCCATCCTGTCTTTCGTGGTGCTGATGAATAACCTCCGCTATTGGCCAGGGAAATTCAACAGCTTTCAATATATCGTAACCGGCACCGGGATGAGTTTTGAGGAAATCCATCTCAAACTCATTAAGCGGCCCGGGTTTGTTAAGAATTTCCAGTGGAACATTGAGCTTACCCAGGTCGTGAAGAGTGCTGGCGATTCGCAGACAATCAATGGTATCGTCATCCAGTCCCATTTCCCGGCCGATGGCACATGCAAGCAGCGCCACACCCTTCTGATGACCGGAAGTATAAGGATCTTTCATTTCCACAAGCAGACTCATGGCGGAAACTGTTCCTTCAATTGCTTCCTTAAAACTGTCCAGACTCCTGCGAAGATTTTCTTCATGCAATTTGCTCTCAGAAATATCCGTTATAATGCCGTCGATCAAACAGGACTGACTTTCATCATCCTGCGTAAAAAACCTTGCTGAGATTGATGCCCAGAACCAAGATCCATCTCTTCTATGCATCTGTGTTTCATAGTTTTCAACTACACCGCTGGAGTTCAATTCACTGAGAAATGACAGTCTTGATTCGACGTTGATATACAGTACCTCAGAGCTCTTTTGAAGAAGTTCATGTTGAGAATCGTAACCAAACATCGTGGCCATCATTGGATTCACAGCCAGAAGAGTACCTTTTCCTGCCGGGTCGCTCCGGAAAAGCCCAACTGGCACATTATCAGAAAGTGTTCTGTAGTTTCTTTCACTCTTTCGAAGAGCATTTTCGGCTTCTTCCCTTGAAGTAATATCGTTTACAATAGCCTGAATGTAGTTTTTCCCACCGGTTCTAACAGCATTCAAGCTGATTTCTGCTGGAAATTCCTCACCGCTAACTCTGGTGTGAACCCATTGAAAAAATTGAGGTTTGTCCTTGATGGCAGCCTGGATTCTTTCTTTTGATTTTTCAAGAGAGAGTCTTCCATCCGGCTGTTTCTCTGGAGACAACTCGCATGGCTTCATTCCCGTCAGATATTGCTTACTGCACCTGAAAATCTCTTCTGCTCTGGCATTACAGTCAAGGATCATATCTTCTTCCATGAAGAGAATGGCCATGCCGGAGTTCTCAAAAAGTGCTTTGTACCGATCCTCACTTTCGCTTAGAGCTTTTGCGGCCAGTTTCCTTGCCTTTTCGTGTTCTATACTGTCCAGGGCAAATGCGATGTCATCGCAGACTTCTGTGAATAATCCCACTTCTTCACTATCTGGTGGTACCGAGCCGAGACTTGTGACAGTAAGAACACCAAATACCCTCTCCCTGCATTCAAGTCTGCATGCCATTATGTGTCTGGGTTTATCCGAATCATGCTTTAGTGAACAGTCAGAGCAGATA
This sequence comes from Candidatus Sabulitectum sp., assembly GCA_023139045.1. Lineage (GTDB taxonomy): Bacteria > Fermentibacterota > Fermentibacteria > Fermentibacterales > JCC-6 > Sabulitectum. The sequence goes on along the minus strand of JAGLOJ010000080.1, from coordinate 3,229 downwards.
CTTCTTGCAAGATCGGATATCCATGGTTTATTTATGCTTAGAGATTTATTAATACATGGGGTGTAGTGGCCCAGCATCAGGTTATCTTTCAGGGGTTCAAGATTTTCACCGTATCTGGCCTCGGATGCCGTCATGTAGGAGCCGTCCTGGTTTACAAGGAATATCCAGGCATCCTTGTAACCTCTTGCCTCAACCAGATTCATGCATGCACTGTCAATCAGGACCTGGGTATCTGTCTCTTTTGTTATCAGAAGATTGATACTGCGGATTGCTCGAAGGATTTGCTTGAGGTGTTCCGCCCGTTCTTCGGCAATTACTCTCTCTTCGATCTCGATCCTGAGAAGGCTTACGGTGTTCCTCAGGCGGGTTGTTCTCTCGTCTACAATCTCCTGGAGATGTTCACGGTATTTTTCAAGCTCAGATGTTCTTTCCGTCACTCTTTTCTGCAGAGTTTCCTGGATGGATAACCTTTCAAGCTCCAACTGTTTTTTGATGCTGATATCCTGTAAGAGAGCCTGAACAGATGCCGTATTCTGATACTCGATGGTTCGCAGGCATATTTCAACATCCAGAATGGAGCCATCCTGCCTGACAACTTTTGTTTCGTAGGAGTCTGGTGCGTCATCGCCAGAAGCCCGTGATGAATGGATCTGCATTACTCTCTGCCGTTCAGATGGGGCAATGAAGTCGATGAAGTTTTTTGAAAGAAGTTCTTCACATGTGTAGCCTGACAATTCGCAAGTTACTGGATTTGCATAGGCTAGTTTTCCTTCTGTAATAATTACTATTGCAACAGTGGCCATTTCCACAAGTGTTCTGAAATTCTCTTCACTTCTCTGTAACGCTTCCTTGGATTCCTTTTCTTTGGTAACTTCCCTTACTACTGCAAGAGAGCCATCAAAAACCCCGTCCCGGAATACTGGAGAGCATATTGCTTTGAACCATCCTGTGTGTGCTTCCGTAACTAGTTTGTAACTGAACTCTGCCACTTCACCATGCAGATTTTTATTGAAGGCCTCCTTAAAAGGTGCAGAAACGCTGACCGGAAAAAGATCACGCACCGATTTTCCAAGGAAATGATCAGAATCAAGGTGAAGGCGGATAGTTGAGTCTCCCTGTCCAAAAGTGAAGCGACCCCGAGCGTCAAAGATAAAAATAAGTGTATTCTTAAAAAGAGAGAGCAATGAAGACAGATTATCTTCCGAGTTTTTCAGAAGATCTGCAAACTGTGAATGTCCTTCGTACACCTTCAATATCGGCCTTTCAATGAGAATGCAACTGGAAAACCCAGCCTTTACATTGTACCCATTCTCTTGAAGGTCAACCCCTGATTCATTGGTATGTAATAGATGAATTATCAAAGAATACGGTGGTTTCATGAAGTGACCAAAACACAACAGGACCTAATACTAGTAGTGTGAACTTGACACTAGTATGAAACATGTAGTAGTATTCAATCGTAATTAGTGTTGAGTTACCAGTATTCTCTTTTTTGAAAGGAAGATCAAATTGAACATGAGCAGCACTGTGGACAGGAAGTTCAGCAGGGAGCTCAGTTCGGGTATTACTTCCCTTGCATTACTTGCAATTCTCTTCCAGGCGGAGGAGCCCATGTACGGCTACAGGATTGCCAAGGAAATGTCGGGACATGATGGGGATTTTCAGCTGATTAAGCAGGGAGCCCTTTATCCCGTACTAAAGTCTCTTGAGAAGAATAAGCTTCTCAGCAGTATAGTTGAACCCTCGGTTTCAGGACCTCCCAGGCGCTACTACAGCATAACAGATACCGGTCGGGAAACCCTTGAGAGATGGCAGGGTCTCTGGGAAGGTACTTGTACTTTAATGAACAGAATTCTTGGGGGCTATATACATGAATAAACAAATTGAGAAGTACCTTGATGATCTTAGAGATGCCTTACTTAAGCTGGACAGATCAACGATTCAGGACGCACTGGCCGATGCTGAAGATCATCTTAGCGCAGCTCTTCAGGTCGAGACTGAAGAAAGGCCTGATGTCGATAGAAGAGAATTGCTACTATCCATCATTGAGAAATATGGAACACCGGAAGAGATACGTGATCAGTACTCAGACATTGAAGAGATCACCACCCCGGTTTTCGCCAGCTCCAAAAAACAGAGAAGCAAAGGATTCAAGAGTTTCTGCGAGATAGTTGCTGAGCCGAAAGCCTGGGCTGCATGTCTTTATATGATTCTATCCATGGTTACTGGCATCTTTTACTTTACCTGGGTAACAACTGGTCTCTCTGTTTCCCTGGGACTTCTTGTACTCATTATTGGAATTCCTATTGCTCTTCTCTTCCTTCTTTCCGTCAGGGGTCTTGGTTTTGTTGAGGGGAGAATGGTGGAGGCATTACTCGGTGTAAGAATGCCCAGAAGAGCAATAACTCCGGGAGGGAGGAGGGAGAACTGGTGGGCCAAGTTCAAGATCATTCTAACCACAAGAAGTACCTGGACCACTACGATCTACATGTTTCTTCTCATGCCTCTTGGAATCATATACTTCACTCTGATTGTTACATTGTTCAGTCTGGGGCTGTCCTTAATTGGGGCACCGGTAATGCAGTACATTTTTCACGAACCTCTTGTTGATCCAGGAATCTGGGTGCCTTTCTACGCAATGCCCTTCATAGTGGCAGCGGGAGGAATGCTTATTGTGCTTACTCTGCATCTGGCAAAGGCAATCGGGAATCTCCACGGTCGTTTTGCCAAAACAATGCTGGTAAGTTAGGAAATATGAAACTTTTAGCCTTTTATGCCGCTGCTCTCCTTATGCTCTGCGTAATGGTGTTTGGCGGCATAGAAGGCTTTTCCTTCAAACTGCGTATGGAAACCGGTGAATTCTTATCAGATGCTGCCGGATTCAACACCGAGCAGTTCAGTCCTGAGGCTAAGCTCGAAGCAAATCAAACACGATCCTGTCATATCGGAATTAAGGGAAACGATAAGACTTAAGCCCCGACCTGGTAGATCAATCGATCTCTGAATTCGAATTCCGTTCGGGGTGCCAGAATGAATCCATTGCTGAAAGATCTGTCAAGCGATTTTTTCTTTCATGCAAGAAAAATTTCCATACTTGTTGAAGTATCAAATCGAAAACAAGATTTGATATCCTTGATTCCTCTTCAATGAAATCGATCAAGTTGCGTTTTCGTTAACTCATTCTTTAGAGATCTACGATTTTCTGCTAGCGTGAGTTTACTTTAAACCC
>JAGLOJ010000008.1 GCA_023139045.1 Candidatus Sabulitectum sp. | reverse complement strand
TCTGATCCAGCAACTTTACAAGGCGAGATGTCACATCAGTCATAATACCATTTGCAAGATCATTCTCTCTGAATATTCTCTGATAACGTTCAATGGTTCGTGTACTCATGCTCTGCGGCTCTGTCTTCAGATTGAGGGCATACGAGATATCAGAACGAAACATATACGCCTCTGCAGCCTGCTCTGTTTTCCAATCCAGAAATTCACTCATAAAGATCAGACCGGCCATAGAGTACAGTTCCTTTGTGGGACGTCCTATCTCCGGGTGAAATTCACCGGCAAGAACTTCTGCAGGCAGCAACTCAAGTATTGCATGCCGGAACAGACCCTGCCACCCTTTTTTTATTGTCTTGTAGGCAAGCGGGCTGAAAATGCGCTCGAACGGGTCAAACAGCTGCTGTTGTCCTGGGTTGTTGATGTTCTGCATAATGGTTTATCTCCTTGCATGGTATGCTGTTAACCTAATTCATGAGATATCCATTGTCAAGGGCTAAATCGCTCTTAATCTACTGCACTATATGTAGTTAGATGTATATTTGATGGGTACTGTTTTTGTCGGAGGCGTCAATTGTCAGTGACAGAAACAACTTGTTGAAAAGAAGAGAAAAATGATTGAAAACAGAAAATCAGAGGTGTAAGAAATCACTGCTCACTGGTACCCCCACCCCAGCCAGGGGTGGTACACCCCCCCCATAGCCATTGACAATCCTGCGACCACTCTGTTGATATCTTCTCTCCAATGACATATGCAATCCATTTACTCACTGATAGATGCCCCGCCATGGCAGCTCTCTTCATCTTCATTTCAAGCTCATTATCAAGATAGATGGTTACTTGTCCCATTGTGACCTCACTTTCTCTCGAGAAGCTTATATGTACAATTATATTTGCATCTTGAGATAATGTAAAGAACAGAAGTGGATTCCTCTTCAGAGAAAAGGTTCTTATGTTCAGCGGGAAGAGGAGGTCAATTTGAAAAAAGCAGTTGTGCTTGTACTGGATGGTGTGGGTATCGGTGAGATGCCTGATGCGGGTGATTATGGCGATGCCGGCAGTGATACCCTTGGGAATACAGCCAGGGCAGCAGGTGGTTTGTGTCTGCCGAACATGCAGAAGATGGGTCTTGGGAACATTCATCCCATACCGGGAGTTGAACCTGTCAGCTCACCCGTTGCTTCCTGGGGAAAATTGAGCGAAATGTCTAAAGGGAAAGATTCCACAACAGGGCACTGGGAGATGATGGGGCTGGTGTCCCAGGTTGCAATGCCCACCTTTCCGGCAGGATTTCCAGTTTATTTCATAGATGAGTTTTCGGCTGCCTGCAACCACTCCATTATTGGTAATGAAGTAGCCTCGGGTACCGAAATCATTCAAAGGCTGGGAGAAGAACAGGTACGTACTGCAGGATTGATAGTTTACACTTCCGCAGACAGTGTATTTCAGATAGCAGCTCATGAATCTGTAGTGTCTGTCGATGAACTTTACCGCTGCTGTGAAATAGCCAGGAATATGCTTGTTCCCCCTGACCTGGGAGTGGGCAGAGTAATTGCAAGGCCTTTCACAGGAGAAGCCGGAAGTTACTCCAGAACCTCCAGTCGGAAGGATTTTTCTGTTCCACCACCGGGTAAGACGCTTCTGGACAAGCTGGTTGAGAACGGAATCTCCGTTACTGGTGTGGGCAAGATTGATGATCTTTTCGACCACAGAAACATAAAAACAATACACACTGCCGGGAATTCCGAGGGCATGAATCTGGTTCTTGACAAAATCCGGAAGTCTTCAGGCGGTTTTATCTATGCAAACTTCTGCGACTTTGATTCGAAGTGGGGACACAGAAACGATTTTCAGGGTTTTGCCAGAGGACTTGTCGATGTTGATAACTGGATTCCGTCTCTAATTGCATCACTTAATTCAGGTGATGTTCTTGTTATCACTGCGGATCACGGCAATGACCCAACCACACCAAGCACCGACCACTCCAGAGAATTTGTACCGCTACTGGTGTATTCTCCCGGCTGTAACGGAGTATCCCTTGGAGTACGCTCTACCTTCAGCGATATTGCCTGCACACTGGCTGAGTTTTTCCAGGTTGGTGGAGATTTTCCCGGTGAGTCATTCCTGAAGGAGGTGTGCTGTGACATCCAGTGAGATGATCAATGAAGCGAAATTACTGATTGCCAGAAGCTATTCCCCATACTCGCACTTCAGAGTAGCTGCAGTTCTCGAAGACTCCGATGGAAACATCCACGGCGGAGTAAATGTTGAGAACTCTTCCTATGGCATGACAATGTGTGCGGAACGGTCAGCAGTGTTCGCCGCTGTTGCTGCCGGGGCAAGAAGATTCAGTAAGATTGTGATCTACTCTCCGGATGGACCACCTGTGCCGTGCGGGGCATGCAGACAAGTACTGTGGGAATTCTGTGACGAAGACTTCAGGATAACGGTGACGTCAGATGGGGTACCTTCCAGAGATTTCCGTCTGGGTGATCTGCTGCCTGAAGCTTTTCAGCTGTAGTATTCACAATTTCATTAACACAGGCAACCAGATCACTTGTACGGAAACCGTCAGGAAGGTATCTGGTATCCGGGTTGCCCTGTTCCCCCCCGATCTGAATCAAAGAAACGCCCGAGACGGTAGACATGATCTCCTCCGGTGAGAAATCAGGCATGGATGCTGAAACTATCAGTATGCCCGTGCCGTCTTCAGCTATCCTTCTGAGAATCTCTGAAAAACTGCTTTCAATCGCTACAGAATAACCCGCATTTCTTAAGACCGCACTGGACCTGGCAGCATCAACACTGTCAGGAAGTACTACGAGGATAAAGGCCGAGTCATCGTCCATTCCTGCTTTTGGAAAACTCAGGGTAAACTCAATCTGGTCATCCAGTGTCTCATAATAAACCCGACCGCCGCTGGACCTGACCATGGCATAAACAGATGCCAGCCCCGGTGCTTGAGTTCTCAGGGGAATGAATAATCTCTCAAGCGCCGCCTGGATACCTTCCTGGCCTGCAACACTCACACAGAAACCGGCGCTGAGAGCATCGCCGCATGAACGAATTGCAATATCTGTAACCAGATCGGTGTTCTGAATCACAAGAAGCAGTCTTACAAGAATGTTTTCCATGGAAGTGGGATCGCATGCCCCCACAGTTCTCATGGATGTGTCTATTGTCAAAGGTATTGCAGGTTGAAACAACTGTTTCAACATTCCTTCATTATCGGATAGAAAGGCATCGAATCTCACCTTTTCGGGTAAACTGGCCTTTCCTGCGATGTTGGAAAAGTCTGCGGTAAGAGATCTTACCATTCTAACAGCCGCGCTGATGTTGTTCTGATTCAGAGCATCCTCCAGCCTGCTCACCCTTTCAAGCATAGACTCGGTCATCAGACCAATAGCATCCATAACAGTTGAGTGACTTCCCATGCCGGAAAGCCCTGCACCACTCAACGGGTAACAAATACCCACCAGACAGTTGTCTTCAACACGGGACCATCTGAATCTGTGATAGACTGCTCCGCGATCGGTCTTCATTCGCAGATCTCTGCTTCCCTCTGCTTCAACCTTAATCGCTCTTGAAAGCTGATCTCTGTCATCACGGTGGACGAGAGAGAAGAACACATCATCTACTGGTCCTGCAACAAGATTGCTGTTTCCACCCAGTAGAGGGCGAAACACTCTCATCGGATCAATCATCCAGACAAAATAACCTGCCATCAAGGCGGCCTGCTCGGCGAACCGTCTGTCCTGTCGGAGGGCTTTGCTGAGAATTCGTTTGCTGGAAACATTCTTGGCCACAAATGCCGCATACTTTCTGCCGCCGAATTCCATAATGTCAACAGAGAGTTCAACGGGATACACCTCATTATCTTTTCCTCGATGATCCGTTTCAAATTGCAGAGAACTACGCTGAAGGAGAGACTTCCACAAAGTTTCCCACCATTCATCCTCCACCATTGTGTTAAGTTCAGAAAAATGGTGGCCGGGGATATCTCCCTGGGTCGTTCCCAATCTTCTGGCAACGGCCTCATTTCCCAGAACAAATCTTCCAGCGGGATCCAGAATGAAAAATTCGTCAGCAGTAGAGTTGCCGAACTGCCAGACAAAATCCAGACGGTTTTCAAGTTTCTTTTCCCGGGAAAGGTCAGTGAGCATGGCTACAAAGAACCCTTCCCTGGGAGCGAAACAGAACACTCTGAAGTGAATGCCGAAATGCGGGGAATAGAATTCCTTTTCCACAGGATCGCCGGTGATGGCTACATTGGCAAAGACTGCAATGTCATCCTTCACAGAGGAAAGAGAGAAAAGGCCGGATATTCGCCTGCCAAGAACTTTGTCTTTTATGGTGGCTGTGATATCCGAAAAAGCATGATTTACATCAAGAACCGAATAATCCTCCGGTTCACCATGCCCGTTTACAATCACCTCGCCGTACACATAACCGCAGGGCAACGCCCCCAGCATCTGGCGAAATCTCTGTTTGCATACACCAAGTTCGTTCAGAATAAGCCTCCTGATTTATGTTCTTTAATATACAAACGACAGGCTTGACAGGTAACAGACACTTGACACTGTGGTTATTCCGATTGTACAGTAGCCACTTATAATCAGGCACGAAGCGTTTCCGGCAATGCACATTGAGCGATACAGCCTGGAAACTGAGATAGAATGGTTACAGATTTGAGGCTAATATTGAAGGCATTGAACGATAATATGTGAGTATTTTCGCCAGTGTTATATTATGGGCATACTCCAAGGAAGGTTCAAATGGACAAGCAGATAGCTCAGATAGAAAAGGGTGAGGATGTTGTCAGAGTTGCTTTAACAGAGTTTCGCAAGCGTCAGTACATTGAGGTTCGCACTTACTACATGGCCGATGATGGTGAGTGGAAACCCACACGCAAAGGCATCACTCTCAATCCTGACCTGATGAAAGAAGTTCACCAGGCTCTGGGAAAAGCCCTTGAAGAAGTCGAAAATGCAGGGGACGCAGATACCGAATAAACATTAGTGCTGCCAGCTGGCCACGCAGTCATATACGTGACCGTGGCCACGGCAGCATGCAAGAGACCATCCCCTGACGGCAAAAGTGTCATCGTTTCCGCAAAGCCTGTACCGGTAATCTGAACTGCCGGCGAGAGGGCAGGTATAACCTGTCAGCCTCGTACAGATAACCTTCAAGAAGCGATAAGCCCCGGAGGGCTTATCCGCATTCCGAGTATCCACATTCAAGAGCACAGGAGACACAACCCGATTCATACTTCAAAGGACCTCCACAAAAGGGACATGCCCCGGCGAGATTATTGACTGAAGCTGAAGAAGCAGAGCTTTCCCTTACAATAACCGTCGTATCAGGTTCATTTCCAGGCGGCTCTGCCGGATCATTGTTATCGCTCTTCATGTGCCATTCAAGAGCTTTTCCCATTGCATCCGCACAGGACAGTATTCTTGTTCCATTCTGCCATGCAAGCCTGTGGCAACTGATGCCCTTGAGTTCGCTGGCAATCTCCGAGGGATGAACGTGGCTTCTCAAAGCAAGAGACACCATTCGGCTAATGGCTTCGCTCTGACTGGCAGCACATCCACCAGCCTTACCCATCTGACTGAATATCTCCACGGGGCCGTGCTCATCCTCGTTAATGGTTACATAAAGGTTCCCGCATCCGGTCCTTACCCTTCTTGTAACTCCTCTTGTAAGCTCGGGTCGGGGTCGGGGGCCAACCAGAACCGGTTCTTCTTTTGTTTCCGGTTTTTCCGAATTCAGATTCAGCACCTGCTTGTCCCGGCTTCCATCCCTGTAAACAGTAACTCCCTTGCAACCCAGTTGTCTGGCAAGGCGGAATACCTGGGCAACGTCCTCCCGTGTTGCATCCGAGGGAAGATTAACAGTTTTGGAAACAGCGTTATCCGTGTACTTCTGGAAAGCAGCCTGCATTCTCACGTGGTAAGAGGGACTGATGTCATGTGAAGTTACAAATACCCCGCGTACATCCTCCGGGACTTCTTCCATACCTTTGCAGCTTCCCTTTTCCGCAATTTTACCTATAAGTTCCGATGAGTGAAAATGCCTTTCCATTGCAACCTTTGCGAACTCAGGCACCACTTCATGAAGTTCGTCACCCTCATCCAGGAGATTTCTCCGGGTATATGCCAGAGCAAAAGCAGGCTCAATACCGCTGGAACAACCTGCAAGAATACTGATGGATCCTGTAGGTGCAATGGTGGTCACCGTGGCATTTCTCATAACCGGAAGGTTTTTCGTATCAAATAGACTGCCCTTGAAATTGGGAAATGCACCTCGTTCCCTGGCGAGGTCAGAACTGGTCTGCCTTGCTTTGTCTGCCACAAAACTCATTATTTCTTCAGCAAGAACGAGAGCTTTCTCGCTGTTGTAGGGAATGGACAATCTGAACAGAAGATCGGCAAAACCCATCAGACCCAGACCGATCTTCCTGTTACCCATAACCATATCTGTAATTTCAGGAAGCGGGTACTTGTTCACCTCAATAACATCATCAAGAAACCTCACTGCATTTCGAACGGTTTTCTCCAGACGGTTCCAGGCTACCTCAGGATGTCCGTTAGAGCCCCGCCTGACCATCACTGAGAGATTCACAGAACCGAGGTTGCATGCTTCAAAGGGCAGAAGCGGCTGCTCACCGCAAGGATTCGTAGCTTCGATTTCACCAATATGGGGAGTGGGATTCGCCTCATTCATCTTATCGATAAAAATGAGACCAGGCTCTCCGCTTGCCCAGGCACAGTCAACAATTTTTGAAAAAATGGATTTTGCGCTTAAGCTTTTAACGCTTTTGCCGTTGCGAGGATTCACAAGTGAGAATTCCTCGCCCCTGTCGACCGCATTCATGAAGTTATCAGTTGCTCCGATGGAAAGGTTGAAGTTGTTCAGAAGACCCATATCCTGTTTCACAGAAATAAACTGCTCAATATCCGGGTGATCCACACGGAGAACAGCCATATTTGCCCCCCGACGAACTCCACCCTGTTTAACTGTTTCCGTCGCATGATCAAAAACTGTCATAAATGAGATTGGTCCGCTGGAAACGCCTTTGGTGGAATGTACATAATCGTTTGCAGGTCGGATCTTCGAGAATGAAAATCCTGTTCCACCGCCGCTTTTATGGATCAGAGCAGTGTTTTTAACGGCATCGAAGATACTGTCCATACTGTCTTCGACTGGAAGTACAAAACAGGCAGAAAGTTGACCAAGCTCTTTCCCTGCATTCATTAATGTTGGTGAATTTGGAAGAAATTCCTTGCGTGCCATCATGTTATAAAACACAGTAGCCCATTGGCCTGTATCCCCGTCCCACTCCATCTCGGCATCAGCCACGCAGGAAGCCACCCTCCACAACATCTCGGATGGTGTTTCCAGAATCTCTCCCTCACCGTTCCGGGTGAGATAGCGTTTCCTGAGAACCATTTCAGCATTTGGAGTAAATGATGGAATTGCAAGGTTTTCCACAAGAGGCTGCTCCCGTTCCTCTTTTCTTTCCTCTGTATTAAAAAAGTCTTCAAACAGACCGGCTTTATTCTCTGGCACAGTATCTCCCCTCAATGTTACATTTCATCGAAATTATCAATATTTAGTGTTTAAAGCAAGCCCCGGATACTACAGGTTGTGGATGTGCCTATTTCCTCGACACATACGAGTACCAAAAAAAACATCGGTTCTCTTCACTCCTTAAAATCACAGCACTTGCCGCAAGGGGTACCTTTTACTAATGTTCCACCTATTGGAGGATTGATGAATACAAAGTCCGAAAATAGACTGGCATTTGAGAATGAGGTAATGTCGAACCTGGACAGTATGTACAGGTATGCGCTGCATCTGGTCAGGAATCAGGAGGATGCCGCTGATCTCGTTCAGGAAACTTGCGCCAGATCATTGAAAGCCGCAGATAAATTCAAGCAGGGAACTAATGCCAGGGCATGGTTGTTCGCAATTATGAGGAACATATTTCTTAACCAGCACAGGGCTAAAAGCAGAGGTGAGATTCCCAGTGACTGGACAGATGAGGTAGAGTCGGGAGATCAGAGGTTCACTGGAAGTGTGTGGCCCCGGCCGTTTGAGATGTTCCTTCGTGATATGATGCGTAAGGATATTGATAAGGCGATGGCCGGGCTCAGTATTGATTTCCGTAGCGTTGTGCTGTTGTGTGATGTTGAGGGTTTTTCTTATGCTGAAGCAGCAGAGCTACTTGAGATTCCCGTGGGGACGGTCAGATCAAGGTTGCACCGGGCCAGAGCCTCGCTGCAGAAAATGCTGAGTCAATGGTTCAATGAAGGGTTGGGGGTCAATGAGTCCTGAATGTATTTTTGTGCTGGATTATTACAATGATTACATCTCCGGAGAACTGGATCTGGGTAAAATCAGCCGTGTTGAAGACCACATCAAGGTCTGTCCAAACTGTGAAATATTTCTGGGCAAAGCCTCCAGAATCCATGGCCGAACTGTAGGATTGCTCCGAATTCCTGCTCCAAAAGCTCTTAAAAAATCCATATCCAGCATGTTTGATAAAGTTTGAAACTCCGATCCTGGATTCTCACGGCGGTGGGCACTCTGATTGCATTCGTGCCCCTGATTCTATTCAGGTCACCGGCAAATACAGTGAGATCAGGGAATGAGCTTTCAGCTCTTTCCTGGGTACTGGCAGAAAACAAAGGGGAAGGCCGCTGGGAACTGTACCCCATGACCATCACTGTGGATATCGGAGAGCTGGTCACATTTGCCAGCATAGAGAACTGCGGAACAACCGTTCCGCCTGACTCCAGATTACCGGAACATATTCCTTTTCCTCTTGATTACATACAAACGGGGGGCACCGTGTCAATAATTTTCAGTGAGGTACCTTAAGAAGCATGCCTGTCAAACTCAGTGTTATCGTGATTCTTCTTTCTTTCGCCGTTACAGGCTGCAGAGAGGAAAGCAATGCAGTTCTTACCACCGTGGAGGAAGCAGTTCCGGTACTTTCCGTACCAGGAACAATTCTTCTTCCTGATACTGACGGTTTTCTTGAGATGAAGGAGAGTGACCATGATGCCATTCTTCTCTACTGCTGGCTACCTGTAGGCGAGTACCCGGAAAGTGAGAGTGACCTTGCATTTCTTGCAACCGTTTACGAACGAGGGATAACACCTGTTCCTGTTCAGTTCAGCTCTGAGGTGCGTAATGCATCCCAGACTCAGTTAAACACATTGGGAATATCCATCAGCGTTGCTCTGGGAGATGACGCCCTGAAAGACTTCTTTGTGGCAGACAATCTTCCCGTTGCTGCTCTTGTCCGTACAGACGGCTCTGTTGTCAGGGCTTATGGATTCGGTTGTATCGAAAGGACCCTGCGAGGGGTCCAGTGAACCACTACTTCATCAGCGACGTACATCTCTATCCTTCAGGAAAACACCACCCCGGTCGGGAACCGTTAAAGAACTTCCTGCGGGGACTCGCAGAAAATGAACCTGGAGAACTATGGATTCTTGGTGATTTGTTTGATTACTGGTTTGAGTACCACTCGGTGATTCCCGCTGGTTTTTCAGACGTACTTTCACTGCTCAAGTCTCTGTCAGTCAGCGGCTGGCTGGTATCCTTCCTACCAGGCAACCATGACTGGTGGTGTGGGGATCGCCTGGTTGCTGAAACCGGAATGCAGCTGATTTTCAAAACTACCCATTGCGAAGTGATTGACGGCAGAAAAACTGTTATGGCTCACGGTGATGGTCTGGGAACCGGTGATACTGGATACCGGATGATAAAACCAGTGCTCCGATCAACGACTGCAAAACTGCTCTTTTCAGTGCTGCACCCGACTCTGGCCACCGGTTTTGCCAATATCTTCTCAAATACAAGCAAAAGGATACTCCGCAAACAGGTGGATTCCATACCGGATTACCTGACCCGTTGGGCAGTGAATCAGGCAGACAATGGTACTGAACTTGTGATTACAGGACACACACACTGTCCTTCCGTGGTGAAGCACGGAAATCTCATTCACGCATCACTTGGCGACTGGATTTCCCACTTCACATACTTGAGGGTAGGCGGAGGGGAGATAAATCTACATGAATATCAATAATGAAGTATTAATTACCGTTGTCATTCCTGCATACAATGAGACCGACAGCCTTCCAGAGTTGCTCAGCGAAATAACTGTAGTTCTGGGGAAACACAATTGGAATGCTGTAGTGATTGATGACGGAAGCACTGACAGTACATGGAAAACTATTTCTGTTCTTTCAGAAAAGTACCCTCTCAAGGGTCTCAGATTCGGGGCAAACCGGGGAAAGGCAGCAGCTCTCGCGGCAGGGTTTGATCAAGCAGACGGTAAGTTCATCGCCACCCTTGATGCCGATCTTCAGGATGATCCCGCAGAGATTCTTCCCATGATAGAAATCATGGAAAAGAATGGATTGGATCTGATCAGCGGATGGAAAAAAGTTCGACATGATCCTGCGGGAAAGCGGTTGCCCTCAAAGGTATTCAATAGTGTTGTCGGGCTGACCACAGGAATCCATCTCCATGATTTCAACTGCGGGCTGAAAGTATACAGAAGCGCTGCAGCCAAAACTCTTGAACTGTACGGGGAAATGCACCGGTATACGCCGGTTCTTGCCTTTCGCAACGGTTTCAAGGTCGGTGAAAAAGCCGTTAACCACCGCGCCCGCAAGCACGGACACAGCAAGTACGGCATGGCCAGATTTTTCCGGGGTTATACAGATCTGATAACTGTTCTTTTTCTTGGGCGCTATTCCTACCGCCCTCTTCATTTCTTCGGCGGAATCGGTACTCTGCTTTCTCTTACCGGTTTTGTGATAAACATCTACCTGTCAGCACTATGGCTGGGTGGTGAATCCATCGGCAGAAGACCTCTTCTTCTCATGGGTGTATTTCTCATGCTGGCGGGATTTCAATTTATATCAATGGGGCTGCTGGGAGAAATGATTCTCCGTTTCAACCCCCGCAAGCCATACACAATAACCTCGCAAACGAAATGAAAATTGCTCTGATAAGCCCTCTTCCGCCCTACAGGGGGGGAATTGCACAGTTCGGGAAAATGCTTCTTTCCGCCCTGGAGAAAGAAAATTGTGATGTTACCGGCATAAACTATTCACATCTTTATCCCGGTTTTCTTTTTCCCGGGAAAACACAGTACGAAGAAGGCAGCAACCGGTCTGAGGGAATTCTGCATTCATTTCAGCCCTTTTCCTGGAGGAAAACAAGACAAGCGATCAGTAAGATGAAGCCTGATCTTATAATCTCTCAATGGTGGCACCCCTTCTTCGCACCGTGTCTTACTGCAGTGAACCCTGGAGGAATCAAGTCGGTTGCGATATGTCACAACATAAAGCCTCACGAATCCTTTCCTCTTGCCGGAGCTTTCTCCAGGCGTTTTTTCAACAAGCAGGATTTCCTTGCAGTTCATTCTCAGCGGGCGGAAGATCAGGCAGCAGCAACAGGCAGAAAAGTTATCAGGCTGTTTCATCCCATCTATGATCAGTACGTGGGAACAGGGCTTGCGAGAGAAAAAGCCAGGAAAAAGCTTGGTCTGAAACCGAACCAGAAAGCTCTTCTTTTCTTCGGTCTTGTGAGGGAATACAAAGGGCTGGACATTCTAATTGAAGCATGCAACCTTCTTCCTGAGGAATACCGGGTTATTGCAGCCGGTGAAAACTACACAGACAACGATTTCAAATCTCCAAGGCTTCTCTGGGAAAATTCCTTCATACCCGACAGTGATGTTGGAACCTGGTTCAATGCGGCAGACATTGTTGTTCTTCCGTACAGAAGGGCATCCCAGAGTGGCATAGCTCAGATAGCACTTGCATTCCGAAAACCCCTGGTTGTTACTGACAGGGGTGGGCTGGCCGAAACTGTGAACCCGGGAAGAACAGGAATTGTAGCAGACCGGGCAACACCGGAGAGCCTTGCTGAAGCCATATTGAAATGCTCTGCACTCGCACTCACAATTACAGGTAAGGAAATCACCACTGAGAGAATCACCTTAAAAGCTTCAGAGTTCTCCTGGGCATCCTATACTCACAAGCTGCTGGAAACAATCTCGTGAATGTATTTCTAACGGGCGCCTCGGGTTTCATCGGCGGATACATCAAGCAGGCCGTTGAGAAGGCTGGCCACACAGTGATCACACACAGCTATTCAAAGCAGGGAACTTTTTCAAAACTGCCGCCCGGGATTGATCTGGTGGTGAACAGCGCGGGAAGGCTGGGTGGGCAGGGTGCGACTGATGAAGAACTCAATACTGCCAATGTGCTGCTTCCAGTCTCTCTGGGTAAACAGTGCGAAAAAACAGGAATCCACCTTATTCACTTAAGTACTCCCGGTGTAACCGGTCTTTCTGCCAATGCCGGGGAAAAATCCCGGTACGATCCCATGGGAGAATACGAGTTCACAAAAGTGGAAGCGGAAAAACAGTTGATTTCAAACTGTCTGGAATTAACAATTCTAAGACCTGATTTCGTCTTCGGCCCCGGGGATATGCACAAATTCCCTCTTTTTCGTCAGGTTCACAAAGGGTGGTTCCCTCTTGTAGGATCAGGCTCGGCAAGAACAAGACCAACGGATGCCCGTGATGTAGCAGATGCTGTTCTAATGAGTTTTCCAGGGAAAGCCTTGTCAGGGGGAATTTACAATATAGGAGGACCGGATGTTCTCACTGTAAAGGAAGTGGCACAATACATTTCAGTAGCCATGGGCAAATCTGTAAGATTCCTTCCCATACCCCGTTTTGTTTTCAGAACGGCACTTATGTTTGGTCCCCTTTGCCCAAAAGGCCTGTCTAAAAGCAGATATCAACTTTTCGGAATGGACAGGTTCTGCAACACAGACAAAGCACGAAACAAAGGATTCATTCCTGCCCGTTCCTTCGGCCTCACAGCTGTTGACGCAGTCAACTGGTACAGAGAGCAGAGGCTTCTGTGACAGGGAAAAAACTTGCTCTGATATCAAAGGCTGCTCTGTTCATTCTTGCCGGTGCGGCAGCGTTTGTTATCTGGAAGAATGGTGGTGGCTGGCTTGAAGAAATAGACAGATTCAGCTGGAACCTCAACACCGGTGAGCTTCTGCTTTCAGCGGTACTCCTGGCGGCTTCTCTCAGTCTTACTCCTTCCGGCTGGGTTCTTATATGCAGATCAATGGGGTCGCGAATTCCTGCAGGAGAGATGTTTGCAGCCTGGTACGCCAGTCAGCTCGGAAGATACATCCCGGGGAAAATATGGCTTTTTGCCGGCAGGGCAGGTTTTCTGAAAGCCCGTGGAATGAAAATGGGACGGGCAGCAGCAACTACTGCTTATGAGTTGTTCTTCACGGTGGCTTCAATTGGCCTGCTTGTAATGATACTTGCATTTATCAGCCCGGAGGTATTCCTTCATACCGGCGGAAGGGCGGCTGCGATAGCAGCCTCTTCAGCGATTCTTCTTCTGCCTCTTCTCCACCCTGTACAAAGCTACCTGTGCAGAAAAAGGGGTATTGATACCGGGGAACTGCCATCAATAAGAACATCCGTAACAGCAACACTGATCTACGCTCTCCTGTGGCTGGTGCGCGGATTATCTCTTTATCTTCTTCTCAGGGGTGTCGGATTAACGGGCCTTCGTTTTTCTCATTCACTGGCTGCGGCACCGCTGTCCTGGCTGGCTGGCTATATTGTGTTCTTCGTTCCCGGGGGAATCGGTGTCAGAGAGGCTGCAGCAGCAGCCATTGCTGCACCGGGGCTGATTGCGCCAGCTGCCGTTGTAATTGCCGGACAAAGACTTTTCATGGCTCTGGTGGAAGTCTTGCTGGCTCTGCTGAATGCTGGAAAAGTAAAATTCGATTTCAATCAGGAGGAATAGATGTTCAAGGGTGAAAAAACCGTTCTGGGGATTGCGCTGATTCTTCTTGCAGTTCTTACATACTGGACCATATTTTCCTCCTCAAGATTACCCGGTGGCGATATGAGCGATACAGTCAGCCAGGGTTACCCGTTTTTTTCATACACGGAAAGTCGCCTTTCACAGGGTGAACTTCCTCTGTGGAACCCATACATTTTCTGCGGTGTTCCTTTTTACGAATCCTTCAGCTCACCTGTTTTCTATCCTCTCCGCGGTCTCCCAATGGTACTTTTTGGTTCGGAAGTGGCAATAAGGTTCCTCTTCCCCGTACACCTGATTCTTGCAGGTTTCTTTGCCTGGCTCTTCCTTAAATCAATAAGTGTCTCCCGGTGGGGATCTCTTGTGGGCGCCTTTGCCTACGCCTCCGGTGCCTGGGCCAATACCCTTTTCTACGCTGGTCACGGCAGCAAAATCATCTGCTGGGCCTGGCTTCCGCTGCTTCTCTGGGCAGTGGTCAGGTGGGCAAAATCATCGGATTCCAGATACATAGCAATCGGTGCCATAGCAATTGGAATGCAGGGTCTCGCCAGCCATCCCCAGATGATCCTCTACTCTGCCGGTTGCGCTCTGGTGCTGACTTTATTCATGGCAAAGAAACCGGCAGTCAAATCTGTCTGTGTAAACCTCGGCGGTCTTACCGCAATTCTGCTTCTTGGCGGGGCACTTGCAGCTGTTCAGCTCTATCCAGGCTATAAGTTCAGTGAGCACACTTCAAGAGGTGAGGATTTGTCTCTGGAAGCTGCTTCCAGTTACTCTCTCGCACCGGAAGAAACCCTGACGATGTTTCTTCCCGGCATGTTCGGGCTGAGGCACGGTTTCAGCGACAGCATGGTCAACGGTGTTCCCGTCTACTTTGGCAGACTTGGCCTGAGGCTCTCCAGTGAGTTCATGGGTGTAGCTTTTTTTGCTCTGGGCCTCATGGGACTTATCTTCGGCAAAAGCAAAAGGGCCAGAATTGCTCTTCTTACTCTTGCAGTTACAGGTGCGGTGGTTTCCTGGGGAGGGTACACCCCGGTCTTCGCTCTGCTGTATAAAGTTATCCCAGTGTTCAGAAAACTCAGGGCTCCGCACATGGCAGCTTTTGTAACAACATCCTCTCTGGCGCTGGCCTCTGGAATGGGGTTTGATGCTCTGTTTACGGGGGGATTAAATACTGAAAAGCTGAAAAAAGTAATGATTGTTCTTGCCGGAACTTCCGGGCTTTTCCTTGTACTGATGCTGGCTGCTGACCCGATTTCCAAAGCGTTGCAGGCTTCATGGTGGGCAAAAAACGGCATTGCTGATTCATCCCCATTCGGTGTAATTATTGCAAAAAGAATTTCCCTGCTTTCGAAGGACTTCCTGAGAGTATTCACAGTAACGGGACTTCTGGCAGCAATGATGTTCGTGTTGAGAAAAGGCAGAGGATCTGTATGGCTTTTCGCTGTTTCCATACTGGCAGTTTCATCGGTTGAATTGATTCCATTCAACAGAAATTTCCAGGTTTACCTTCCTGCAACAACTATCGAATCAATGTTTCCTGATGCACCATTGCTGAGAGAAATGGTAGGAGAAGGCCGCGTATTCCCCGGCGGGAACGAGCTGGTTCCCCTTGGAATCAGATCTGTCTATGGCTACCATGCAGCCAAACCTGCGGCAACTGACAGACTCATGGCACTTGTTCGCTCTTCATCTCCCTGGGTCCTGAGACAAACAGCCATGGCAGCCTTTGCATCCACTGAAGGTGCAGCAAGCTGGGAACAGTTCCGTCCGATGCTTGCCGAAGGAATTCCAGGATATCCTGCTGATCCAATGCCCAGAGCTTTCATTCCTCGATCTGTTGTGGCAGGCTCTGTTGATGACGGCTTCGATGCAATTGAAAACGGAATTAACCCCCAGATCAGATCATATGTTCTGGAAACGCCATTGACATATGACGGTGTTGTCGGCATTGCTGAAATACTTGTTGATCTGCCGGAGCTGGTTACTGTACGAACTGAAACCTCAGGATCCGGATTTCTGATACTTGCAGATTCATGGTTCCCCAACTGGGAAGTCAAAGTTGATGGAAATGCAACCGCAATCTACAGAGCCAATGGCTGGATGCGCGGTGTTCAAGTACCCGGCGGAGAGCACATGGTGGAGTTTTCATACAGCAACCAAAATGTGGTACTTGGTGGTATAATAAGCGGTGCAGCTGTACTGCTCATTCTGTTGTTTCTGCTGTTTTCCATAATAAAGAAAAAAAGGCTAAATGCATAAGAATTCCCGATTCCATAAAATACAGACCTGGGCCGGTCTTATCCTGCTTGTGGGTGCCGGATACTATTTTTATTCCCAGCTGCTGCCGGACTGGCAGCCGAAACTGGAAGAATTCTGGAGTACCTCCGGACAGAATGCAAGCAGACCGCTCATGCTTCTTTCCTTTGCATTTGCCTGGTTGGGATATTACTTCGCTCCTCTCCCGTGGCAGAAAATCCTTGAAGCTCTGAAGATCCCGAGGATTGACAGGGGTGAACTGCGAAGAAACTGGTACATCACTCAGATGGGCAGCTACATGCCCGGTAAACTCTGGATGGTACTGGGTCGATTAACTTTTCTTCGGGTGAACGGCACAAGCACCTTCAAGGGTGTTACAGCTCTTGTTCTTGAAAATATTTACATGCTGGTGGCTCTGGGACTGCTTGCTCTTGTTGCACTGCCATTTCTGGGTTCAGATCTTCCTCCGGCAGTCACAGCAGCACTGTGGATATCAGCGGGGCTTGCCATTCTCATGCTGTTTGCTCCAGGATTGCAGAAGATATTCGCCAGAAGACTTGCCAGAAAATTTGATGTTGATCTGGAGGAACTGCCCCACATCAGCCACAGGGATCAGTTCAAATTCATCGCTGCTCATATACTCTCGTGGTCCCTCCGAAGTCTTGCGCTGTATGTGTGGTTCCGCGGCTTCGGTGTACCGGCATCAACACCGCCTTATGCAATGGTTGCTGTGTGTCTTCTGGCTGCTCCGGCTTCCTGGCTTATTGCCCTTGTCATGGTTTTCATCCCCGGTGGAATCGGTGTAAGAGAATCAATCAGGGGCCTCTTTCTGGCACCATTTGTGGTTGGTGGCATGGCCGTTGCAACCACAATCGCTCTTGCCCAGAGAGCCATTGTTATGCTTGTAGAGATACTTTTCGCCTTGCAGGCTGTTGTTTATCAGTTCCTGTGTAAACATTTCCCTGTGAAGATGAATCATTTGAATCAACTTTCACATCTAAGCTGGAGCGCCATGAAGGGCTGGATGTGCAGGCATGGTCTTTCGAGCCCTCCGCATCCGATAAATGTAACATTTTCTGTTACCGGAAATTGTCAATCCAGGTGTAAAACATGCTTCATCTGGAAAGAAAATGACCATGGAGATGCTTCTTCCGATCTCGATCTTCCAACGATAGAGAGACTCTTCAGATCCATTGGATGGACATATTTCTTCAATGTCTCGGGAGGCGAGCCTTTCCTCAGGAAAGACCTTGCAGAGATTGTCCGCCTTGCCTGCCGGCATTTGAGACCTGCAGTTGTACACATACCCACCAACGCCCTGATGCCGGAGCAAATTGAAGAGATCACACGGAAAATACTTGAAGTAATACACGAAGAAGCCCCAGGCACAGTTCTTACTATTAAACCTTCATTTGATGGTATCGGAGAACAGCACGATGAAATCCGCGGAGTTCCAGGAAATTTTGAGAAACTTCTCGACACTCTGGAAAGACTCAAGGCTCTCAGGAACAAGTACGAGTACCTCCATGTAGGCGTGGGCACTGTGGTTTCCAAATTCAACCAGAACAGTCTTGAAGCCATAATTGCCTATGCCGGCACCTTAGGGGTAAACACTTACATCAATGAGGTTGCCGAGGAGAGGGAGGAATTCTTCAACCTCGGCAGCGGTATCACACCCGATGAAGACAGTTACAGAAAGATCATGCTTACCTTCAAGGAAAATGTAAGAGCCAGTATGAAGAGCATGAAACTGCTTTCAAGAATCACCACAGCCATGCGCCTGGTTTACTATGACCTGGCCGCAGACATTCTCAAGGAGCACAGACAGGTTATCCCGTGCTACGCGGGGATACTGAATGTGCATGTAAATTCTGACGGAGGAGTCTGGCCCTGCGCTGTTCTTGCCTATAACGGACAGATGGGCAGAGTTAACATTGACTCTGAATTCCTGGAAATATGGAATTCAAAAGAGGCCGCAAAGATCAGAAAAAACATCAAGGCCGGTGAATGTGCCTGCCCTCTGGCCAACCAGGCCTATTCGAACATCCTCATGGATCCCCAAAGTCTTCTGAAAACAATCTGGATTGCGATAAACGGATAATATTTGCTGAATTGACAGACATCAAATAAAAAAGGGCGGAGCCAACCGGCTCCGCCCTTTTCCCTAATAACACTCTTCTAGAAAGAGGATTTGATAGCAGCCCAGGTATCGGATTCAAGAGCCATTGACCAGTCTATCTCGACCTTGTAGAGGAAATCATTCTGAGGATAAAGCCAGAGATACTCTCCATCATAGTCTATTCCGCCGTTGGCTGTGCCATCAGCAGTCTCCACGAAAGAGCAGGACCAGACAGGTGTAGCGCCGGGAGTTCCATCAGCAGCAATCTCGTGAATGAATACATTATCTGCAAACTCAATGCCGCATGCCACAAAGAGGAAGTCTCCATAGACTGCAAGCCCGTAAACAGCTTCGTAGACCATCGTTGTCCAGGTGATAGTTGTCTCGGTGCCAGTGTAGGTGCCCCAGGCGAGTTCGCCATTACCACCAAGATACATCATGTCATGACCGGCACCAACACCGAACACTTTTCCCCAGGCAGCGGGACCATCAATGCTATGGACGAAGGAACCGTCTTCAGCAAAAACAGAGAAGAAGCTAGGGTCATAGTTTGTCATAAACCACTGGTTGCCGGAAGTGTATTCGCAGTAAGCCTGGTCATCAGGATCAACACCGCCTGTAATTGCCCAGGAAGTACCTGTGGCAGATCCACCGACCATGTCATACTCATAATTAAGCATATCGACGTAATTGAGCAGCCAGATACTGTTGGCAACATTGTCCTTGATTGCCATACCGTAAGTATCTTTAAGACCGCCAGCCATAACACTAGTAACTGTATACGTTCCATCGGTTGACCATGGGTTGGTCATTCCGGTTCCGCCTGTCCTGACTCCAGCTGACGCCGTGACGGCAACAATAAGAAGCACGCACATGAAAAGTCGCATTATATTCCCTCCGTTTCAGAAAGTGCTCACCATGAACACCGCACCATGATGATATTCTCATTGGAGCCTGATGTCAAATGCCCAATCGCAGAGAAAGAATGAAAAAACTAACTGCCAATCAGGATAATAGATCCCGGCTCACCTGGAACCTCATCAAGTGGGTCAACTTCTCCTGGAACTGACAATCGCAAAACAAATGAATCATCAGAAAGCAGTCCGAAATGCAGAAGGCCACTGTTCTGGCTTGTGGTTCCGCTACCTCCCTCAACCTGTCGCATCAGGGTTGCATTGCCCTGTTCCACTCTGACAATACAGCCGATGCCTGATGTATTTACACCCTCCGGCGGGTTAACCTGAACAAGAAGCCAGTTCCCCCCTGCAGTTGTATTCCTGAGAAGAACAGGACCATCTCCAGAGCCCACTGCCAGATCCAGCCTGCCATCAAGATCGAAATCTCCCGCAGCAGCACCCCACCCGTTAAAAACCCTTGCTCCCGATAACCAGGTTACATCATCAAACCTGCCATCTCCGCAGTTCAAGTAAAGGCAGGTTCTCCTGTCGGGGTAAATTGAGGTAATGAACAAGTCCAGCAGACCATCGTTATTGAAATCACCCCACACCGGGTTTGAATGTGTTTCCTCAAAACGAATTCCAGAGCCTGCCCGAACATCAAAGAAGATATTTCCTTTATTCTCAAGCAACATACTTCTGTCGGAAAATCCGATGTATCTGGGGTGAGCCAGGTTGGCGGAGAACAGATCCCAGTCACCATCATTGTCATAGTCGCCCCAGGCACTGCCTATTGTGTGCCCCCGGCAACCATCGACATCAACCCCTGCAATTCCTCTGGTCAGGGCAGAATTAACAGCATCGCCCTCATCATTCTCCCAGAGAAAATTCTCCTGAAGTCTGTAGTTGGAAACGAAAATATCCATATCTCCATCAAGGTCGAAATCACAGGGGCTCACACCTCTGCCGCAGAGATGGTCATCCAGGAAAGGTATCATTCCCAGGCTTTCTCCTGCAGCGACAAAGCCATCTTTTTCCCCGAAGTAGAAAGCATCTTCAGTACCGGAGCCTCTACCGCTTTCATAACTGGCCAGGTAAAGATCCAGCCACCCGTCTGCATTCCAGTCCAGAAGGCCAACACCCTCAACAGAAGCACCTGTGGTCATTATGCCGATTGTTTCTGTAACATCTTCAAGAACTCCGTCTGAATTCACAAACACCTGAACCGGGTTCCCGGAGGTAACCAGATCCTGTATGCCGTCGCCATTGATGTCGCCCCAGATTCCGCCGTTGCCCCTGTATGAATCCAGCCCGGCTTCAGAGGTAACATCGACAAAGACTGTCCCTTCAACATTCTGAAAAAGAGAATGTCCTGTGAAAAGATCGGGAAATCCGTCGCTATTCCAGTCGCACCAGGATATTCTGGTTCCGCTCACAAGGCTGTCCGGCCCCAGTAATTCAGTTGCATCAGAAAAAACAGGGCCGGAGTACCCGGTGTATTCCCGCGCCCACTGTACCGGCGTTTTACCCGGTGGAAGCAGGGTGCCCATAGCCTTAACAGCATAACCGCTCCAGCGGTTTCTTACTTCGCCGGCAACTGCAGATTCCGCAAAACTGGCAAGGGCATTCAATGTGTCACCGTTTGCAAGGAAAAGTTTCCCTTCCAGCCAGAAAAGGGAGGATTTCGTGTGGTAATCATCCATGTCAAAGTCAGTAGCAGAAATTACCTCCTGGAGTTCCTCCAGAGCCCTCTGCTTTCTGCCCTGCCCAGCCAAAGCAAATAACCTTCTGAATTGAAGGCCTGCCTCAAGAGCTTTGCCGGTTATCTGCCATTCCTCTTCAGGCATTTCCAGAGGAATCCATCCTGCCTGAATAAGCTCAAGACCGGTTTCAGCAAGCAGCAATGCCTCAGTCCATGAAGAATCTCTGTCTATACAGAGAGCTGCGCCGGTCAGATATACATTGGGGTCCTCCGGGCAGGCTTCCTGCCACAAGTTCAAATAGTCTTTCCAGTACAAAGAGTCTGCTGTTTCGGTTATCGCCGCCACAGTATACTGCCAGGCTCTGCTCCGCCAGAGATCTGACCTGTCTCCCCATTCCGCCAGGAACTCTCTGAGAACAACAACTCTTGCTGAATCGTCAGACCAGACTGGATAGAGTTCATCGTAAAATCCCCAGCCAATAATCCCGGATGCTTCAAGAGAGCCGGAGAATCTATCTGTGAGAACCAGAACAAGACTATCGGTCAGCAGACTGTCCTCCAGCATAATTGAAGACTCAATGAGAGATTGCAGGTCTTGTGGCCCCCATGAGAGCTTATTACCCCACTCATCAAGTTCTTCTCTCAAACTCGCTGCGGAAAGTGAACCGAAATGTTCAGTGGAAACCGCCACCACATTCCAGATGTCACAGAACAATCCCGCAGAAGGCTCTTTCTCAAAAGCCATCTGGAACAGCATTGCAGCCATGGAGTAGTTTCCGCTGCTGCAAAAAACTACAGCCTTCAGCGAATCTGAATCACACGCAGATTCCAAAGCCGTCTCAAAATCCCTTACCGCCAGTGAATTCTCAAAATTGGTGTTCACCGACGCAAAAAGCATCAGCAGAGCAATGAAGAGCATACAGGTTTACCTTCTGCAATGCGTCAATGTTTATCCCGCTGAGGTGTATCAGACGATGAAAACTCTTCAAATCCACCCAATACCGCCACAAGAGAAACAAAAGACTTGAGTACATCAGGACCGGTAACAGTGGTTAAAGTAAAAATCTGTTCTTCCGAGGCGATGGAGAATACCGCCCGGTTCTTAAAGAGAGTGGTTATGATCTCTTCCACATCATCCTCAGCATGGATTCCCTTCATGATCCCCTGTGGATCAACTGCTCCCCCGATAAATCCCCGGGAAGCAACATCTCCCCGGAAGTAATCACCTGCTGAAATCCCGTCCATGATATCTTCAGGATCAATGTTCATTGATCCATAGAAAACTTCATCACTGATGAAGTACCAGAAAGTATCACCATTCTCCCTGATTTCATAAGTAGTTACTCCGTCGATTTCCTCACGGTTTGCCTCGGCAATCAGAGAAATCACATCCATTGAAGACATAAATTTCTCAGCGTCTCTCAGTGAAATTGCAATAGTTGCTTCCACACTCTCAAACTCACTGTATTCGTCCAGCTCAAGTTTCTGAAGCGTTACACAGAAATCACCCTGAAAAACAGCAATGAACTCCTCAAGGGATTCAAAGCCGATGAATGGAAGACCTGCCTCAATTTCCTCAATACTGGCGTTTGCCGAGTCATCGATAAGATTCTCGTACTCTGCAGTAAGCCAGTCCATATCCATGGTATATCTTACGGCAGCCATGGTGTTCTCAGGGAATTTAATATTCCCGCTGTGAAGTCCTTCACCAAGCATTCCCGTGTACAATTCAACCTTGTCGTCATCTGTAATTACAGTTACCTTCAGAATGCTCTCATTACTGTTTGTACTGAAAGCACCGTAAATGGGAACTTCCGCAACCTCTTCCGAGAAGAAGAAGTTAATACAGGAACGATCCAGTCCGGTGGCATTGCCAATTGTGATATAGTCATCATCCGAAGAAAGAGGGTCTTCCGCAAGTGCGTCCTCAAGGTCATCCAGCAGGTCATCATCGTCCCAGACTATCACCATTACAGTGTATTCCCCATGAGTGAAGAACTCCGTATCGCCAAAGTCTGAATCCTCTATGAATTCCTCCAGTCTGGATCCATCTCCGCAGGGAAGAAAGATTGCAACAAGATCCTCGTCTTCTATGAGGGAGATGATACCGATCTCTCCGTCCAGAATGCCCAGTTCTTCCTTCCATTCATCCCAGTCAAAGGGATCTATCCCAAGATCAGCATCTTCAATATCTTCAATTGCATCCTTGGGAATATTGTCTTCAAGAACCTCAAGAATACCCGCCAGATCCATGGCCTCAGGATCTATTGTGATGTACATGTCATAGCCGCGGGGCATCTGCCCCATCAGTATTGACCCGTCACTGCGGCCACCAAAACAACCTGTTGCAGTAACAAGCAATACCACAACCATCAGCGTCACGAAATATTTCACAGTCTTCCTCCCTGTTGATAAGATCAATGCTCTGGAATTACCTGAAAATAACAATTTCTATTCCCTCGGGTAGCGTACTGGAAAAATCATGGAGTTCTGTTCTTAGTGGATCGGGGGATACCCATGGTGCGGCAAGAAAGTCGACACCTCCACTCACACACACCACAAGAGGAGGGCTTATCTCCATTCTGGCCACATGGGTCCAGTGCTGTATGCCGGATATTTCATCTCTGTAAACAATCGCTGTATTCACTCCGTTTGCCCTGGCTGCCGAATCAACCCACACTGAATCGAAGGCTCCATCAAGGGCTGCCGGTGTAGCAAGCCCCCACAGATCGAGCACATACTCGTCATAACCCATGGAAACCAGTCCGAGATCGTTCACAGCTACCGGTTTATTCAACCACTGATGAACAAATCTTCTCATCTGATACTGCTGCTGATAAATGTTACCGGAGGCATATGCAATCTTGGTGTAACCACTGAGGTAATCAGCACTGAACAAAAGAAGAAGAAGCACAACAGGGATACGGTAACGGTAGGCATAGTTGCGGTAGAGCTGGAAAGAGATCAGAATGGAGAATACCCACACATAAACACCATACCGGTGAAACCACCCTGACCTGCCAACAACAAGGTGCAGAACAACCGAGGCCACAGCAGCACCGGCAAGAAGCTTCTCAATCCTGCTCCTTCTTCCGCTGAACAGCACAAAGACAAAAGGAACCAGAATCAGCAGTTGAACCATACCCCTGAAGCTTTTCACAGAATCAACAAGATTGCCCAGAATTGAAACCAGGCTGCCTGAATCACTCACAACGGCAGATTTGGCGTTAACGGAAGCCGGCATCGGATTCAGGCCCAGATGAACCAGAAAAAGAGAGAAAGCCCCAAGCAGAACAACAAGAACAGCGAAAAGCTGCAATGCTTTCTTTCTCTCTCCGGCAGCAAACAAAAAAGCCAGCACAGGAAGAGAGACAGCAAGACACTCATACCTGACCAAAGGTGCAGCAACCAGTGAAACAGCAAACCAGGGAGATATCCTGCGATTCTTAGAAAATTCCGATGCCCCAATTGCAATTACAGTAACCAGTAACAACTGAAGGCTGTGCTCCATCCCGGTAAGAACAAGCCCGACCAGATTGAAAGCGAAGATGGATGCAATGGTAAGAAACAGCCCTCCAGTCCCAAAAAACCGGTTTAAAAGAAAAACAGTAAACAGCGCAAAAATGGTGTTCATAAGAAGCGGTGCAAGATAGGCTGAAGAAAAGACAGAAAAGGGAACCAGCAGAAAAGGCCACAGTACAGAAGAGGATGGCGCTGTAAATTCGTTCTGATTTATCCCGTAATGCCCCCCGGCAACGTTTTCAGAAAGAGCCAGGTGAATGTAGGGATCATCAAGTGTGTACACAAAGTGTCTATCATTCCCCTTCATTAAAAGAATGATGGGAACCATAAGAACCACAAGAAATATCACCGCTGGAACAATTGTTTTTTTCATTTCCCTCCTGGCCCGACAGATGATGAATATAGAACATTCAGCAAAGATCCGCTCTTGACTGATTGTGGGGTTTTTTGCAGAATAGCCGTAGCTGAGGTAAGGGTGCTTGCAGCGCCTGATCCGGGGCAATTAACAAATAGTTGTTTAATTTACCCGTGCTTTATGCGCGGGTTTCTGATTGAAGGTGTCATTTCCGTGGAGAAGAGACTGGGGTTCATCGGAATAATCGTTGAGAACCGGAGCGAACAAGCTTCAGAGGTGAATAGCCTGCTCTCACGATATGCTGAGCTCATTATAGCAAGAACCGGCGTTCCGCACACCAGAAAAGGATGTGCGGTAATCAGTCTCGTTGTGGATGCTACTACTGATGAAATAGGAGAGCTGAGCGGTAAACTCGGCTCTATCTCCGGCGTATCAGTAAAATCCATGCTGTCAAGGAAACGACAACTGACTGGAGGAGAAAATGCCGCTTCCCAAAATCGATACTGACGGTCTAAAAAGCTTCATTCCTGCTGATAAAATTGAGTCACTTCTAAAAACAACCATAAATCCCGGCAAAGAGCGAGTTCGCGAAATCATTGCAAAATCCCTGAGCAAACAGCGTCTTGAACCAGAGGAGATGGCTGTTCTTATCAACACCACCGACCCTGAGCTGCTGGATGAGATCAAACAGGGAGCCCGTGATCTCAAGACAAATGTGTACGGGAACAGAATTGTTCTCTTTGCCCCTCTGTACATTGGTAACGAATGTGTGAACGACTGTACTTACTGCGGATTCAGAAAGTCAAACAACGAAGCTCTCAGAAAAACACTCACAATGGATGAACTGGGTGCTGAGATCGAAGCTCTTGAGGACAGAGGTCACAAGAGATTGATTCTAGTGTACGGCGAGCACCCAATGTATGACGCACAGTTCATACACGACACTGTAAAAAAAGCATACTCTGTCCATAAGGGAAAAGGGGAAATACGCCGTGTAAACATAAACGCAGCCCCCCTGGACGAGGACGGGTACAGACTTGTAAAAGAGGCAGGAATAGGCACCTACCAGGTTTTCATGGAAACATACCATGAGCCTACTTACAAAACTGTTCATCCTGCTGGTCTCAAGTCCAATTACCTTTGGAGACTTCATGGGCTGGACAGAGCCTTCAGAGCGGGAATTGACGACATCGGAATAGGTGCCCTG
>JAGLOJ010000079.1 GCA_023139045.1 Candidatus Sabulitectum sp. | reverse complement strand
AGCATACAGAGATTGATTTGAGCAAGCTTGTCGCCATCTCTGTTGTAGCCCCATTCAACATCATCAATAAGTTTAGACCATGAGGAGATGCTTGTTATATCCAGAGCAAGATACTCGCGATCGCTTCGGTAAGCACTCCAGGCTTTGAAGAAACGCTGTCGTTCTTCATCTGTGATATTCTGAAGCAATTCGCTTATTCGCTGTGAAGAAAGCAACTCATTGTTCTTGAAGTCGCTGCG
This sequence comes from Candidatus Sabulitectum sp., assembly GCA_023139045.1. Lineage (GTDB taxonomy): Bacteria > Fermentibacterota > Fermentibacteria > Fermentibacterales > JCC-6 > Sabulitectum. The sequence continues at coordinate 22,163 of JAGLOJ010000079.1, read as the reverse complement.
TTTCATCCAGTCAGCACAGTAGGCAACAGGCTCTCCACAGGAAAGAAGAAAGGAAGCTACTGCAAATATCTGTTCATGTGAAAAGGGAAAGGTTTGCCGCAGAACAGGAGTAAGCCCGATGCTCTCTGCTATACCATCCAGCAGATGAACCATGCCAGTCTGCAATATGGTAGACCGGCGAACATCCTCAACGCTGTAAACTGGTAAGCATTCCGCTGACTCGACTATTATTCCTTTTGCTTTCATTCGATCAATATAGTCCTGCTTATAAACAGGCATCCCGGTTTTCTTATCTATTTTCCCAATGGAGACCCGCCTGTTACGAGGCTTTCCTTCCTTATTTCTGAAAGAAACAGACTCATACAGGTATGTATGGTTGCCAACTTTTTGTCTAACTATTGATGCCATTATTTTCTCCTCGCTGTAGGTTAATACTAATATACCTACTTCTGCGGAGAAAAGCAAGGCCATATCTTATTGACATTACTGCAATTCAGGAATTGGGAATAGATCGAAAGAGCTTAGATGACCGTAGGTATAGGGGGCAGCGGGAGTTTAGGTTGTATTTGTTTGTAAAGTTGTTATTGCTTTATAAAGCATATTCTCTGGGAGGTACTTTACAATTCAGAACATATGGCAGGAATACGGTTTCTCTCGAAACCCCTACCACACTGTCCGCCTTGTTGTCTCAGGGGAAGATTCCAGGCTGTATGTAATCCGGGAGTCGCTTAAAGGTCAGCTGGGCAGTTTTCTTCTCTCGGTAAAGAACTGCAGAATTTGCCATATTTTCTATCTGAAGAGAGGTTTCGGAACTAGAGTTCGATCTCGCCCGGAGTATTGCCCGGGGCCTGGTTGGTGCTGATGAACCGGAAGATCTCAGTACGGCGGGAGTAGGATCGGTGTTTAATGGGGTCCGGGTTGTTGGAGCAGTCAACAGTAAGGGCATTGCCTACTACTTTGTCTGCCGGTACCGGGCCTGTGCTGCCCAGTGCGTCATCTCCCCCTTCACCGAACGGGAAGGAGTACTTCAGAATGTCATCGTCTTTCGATTTGAAGATGAAAGTGGTGTCTGCGAATTTGACTGCATTGGCGAAGGGCATGCCGGTGGTAAGCTTGTAGTTGCTTACCGCTGCGGCCATGAGGTAGATGTTTCTTATGGGAAGACTGCCTTTTGTCTTCATTGCACCCAGAGTAAGGAAACAACCAAGACTGTGTGCGATTATGTCTACCTGAGAGGCTGATGCTGATATACCGGCAAGCAACTTTCCCATTCTCTTTGACAGCTGGCGGGCTCTTCTTTTCGCAGGCCAGTAGTTCAGCTTCTTAGTACCGCCGGGCCAGATGTAACCTACTGCCGTATCGTGTGGAACTTCGTTGGTTACAAGCTGGCTGGTTACCCGGAGATACGCATCACAGATCTTTTCAAAAGTGTTGTTGTATCCGTGAACCAGAATAACAACATGCTTGTCTCTAATGCCATCTATGAAATCCTGCATTGAAGCTGCTTTGTTGATTGACCGCCTGGGGTCTGCAAGGTTAACAAGTTTTACCTTGTCCCTCTTTGATATCTCACCGGCTTTATAAAATCTTTTCCTGGAACTGACTATTGGGATCATGCTCACTGCTCTTCACCTTGTTTCGTTTGTTTACCCTGTGAGTTCGTTTCTTTTACTCTGTGCAATAGAACAAACTTCTGATCAACTGGCAATTCTACAATCCGGTGAACCTTATGGCTTCATCAAGAAGCGGGTCTGCGTACAATCCTACACCCTTATCCATGTCGAATGCCGAACACATATTGACTCAGTACACTATTGAATTTAAGCCTCATTTGCACAATTTGCGTCGGGAGATATTCTGTACGCTTACAATCAGATTCAGTGTTAATCTGTTTCAGCCATATCTGAACGTGTGTACTTCTCGCAGATATGGAGGGGATGACTTGTATCCATAACAATAACAATAAATGGAATATTCATTGTTGTCTCATCTTCTTCCTGCAGTTCAACGACAACCTTCCGGGATGCTTCCGCAATCCGCTTCATAGCATCTGGATCCTCAGAAAGATCTATTTTGTGGTCCTCCTGAAATCGCATAACTGTCAGATCCGCAATTCTTTGAGCCCAATCGCTACTGAATTTCTTCATCTTCCAGCCGGATGCTGCATTCATTCCAGTATCAGCCCCTGGTTGAGTGACAATAAACGAACTTCCGCAATACTCACACCGCCCATTTTCACTCCCGGGAGTCAGCTCCAGATTGGCGCTGCAGTTCGGACACTTTCTGGAGATCAAATCAATACTCATAATAACCTTCATTCGGTAAATAGCGGATGATGTATGGGATGTTTTCCTTCAATCAATCGAATGATACCTCCCGAAGATATCCTGAGTCAAGAACTACCGCACCTGACTGCCCCTGTAAGATATACCCAGACTCATGACTGCTAATGGATTATCTGATCCAGAAGATTGTTCCATGCTCTTGTAATACCCCTTAGTCAAATGAATTTGTGGTGACAGCAACTTGTATGCTTGATGAACATATTGATTCTTAGATCCAATATCAGTATTAGCAGTCACTCAGCCTGGAAATTATCCCGATAGCACTTCTGGATTACTCTTCTGATGGTTTATTCCCTCTTATCGCAGAATGAGGGTCAAGTAATGGTTCCTCTATCCCGCCGGTGAGAATCAGTAGTTGTTTTGTGTACGGAATCATTCCGTACAGTATTGACAATCTACATCTACAACACTAGATTATGTACGGAAGTGTTCCGTACACTGAGAAAAGGGAGGAATGATGGCAACAGCCAGACTTGATATCAGACTTGATGACGGAGTGAAGAGAAAGGCTGAGAAAGCCGCTGCATTACTGGGGATGAAAAGTCTAACAGAATACATTGTAAAACTTATGGATGAAGATTCCAGCAAGGTTATTTCAGAATACGAGGAATTTACGCTGGAAAATGATGCATTTGACAAATTCATGAAAGTTTGTGAAGCAGCAGCAGAACCTGATGAATACTTGAGAAAAGCTGCCCTGACTGCAAAGAGATCTGGAATCCAGTGAAGTGGTCCGATATGTTTGTTCAACTGAGCAAACAGCTGCATGATCGTGCTTCTTTCAACTGCGGCGAGCCCGAGCTGAACAGCTATATGCAGAAGCATGCTTCCAGGCAAATGAGTGCCGGGGTCGGGCATACTCTGGTTCTGCCTTCAGTTGAAGCAAATTCTTCAGAGAAAAATAGCATATGCGCTTTCTTTACCGTTGCTCCCAGCTCCCTGAGAAGGAATGATCTTCCACTGCGAATCGCGAAGAAACTGCCACACTACCCGGTTCCTGTGTTCTTGCTGGCTCAGCTTGCTGTGCATACTGAATGCCAGGGACAAGGTCTGGGGAAAATCACACTGATCAGGGCTCTGGAACACCTTTCAAGAGTTCAATCCGTCCTACCTGCTTATGCGGTAATTGTTGATTGCCTGAATGATTCAGCTGAGCGCTTCTACCTGCGATTCGGATTTCAGGAACTGATTGGCTCTTACAACAGAACTCGTCTTTTTTTGCCAATGAATACGGTTAATCAATTATTCAACAAAGGCTGAAAACCAATTCTTGCCCCTCCCTACCCCGTCTTCTTAAACCTCAGCGTAGCCGTTGTAAGAAGGGCTGTTCCAAGGAGGAACATGGCAAGGTAGTTGGGCCAGAGAATGGTCAGATCGTTGCCTTTGAGGAAAAGGTCCCGGAGGATGGTCATCATGTAGCGCATGGGGTTAAAGAGGGTGAAGAATCTGATGACTTTGGGCATGTTGGCTATGGGAAATGCAAAACCGGAGAGAAGTGCTGCCGGGAAGATGACGAAAAAGGCGCTAAGCATAGCCTGCTGCTGGGTGCGGCTGACTGTTGAGATGAGCAGGCCCATGCCAAGTGTGTTCATGAGGTAGAGTACTGCTGCCAGCATCAGGAGAGGAAGACTGCCCTGAAGGGGTATGTTGAACCAGAATACCGCTACTGCTGTTACTAGCAGTACATTCACCATTCCAATTGCGCCGAACGGCAGGAGCTTGCCTACGATGAATTCCCATCTTTTCATGGGCGTTACCATGATCTGCTCCATTGTGCCTATTTCCTTTTCTCTTACTACTGCCATGCTGCTGAGTATCAGTGTAATTACCATTACCATCATTGCGATTACGCCGGGTACATAGAAGTTTCGGCTCTCGAGAAGAGGGTTATACCAGGCTCTGGATTCTATGGTAATTGCCGGTTGTTGATTTCTTGAAAGGATGGCTGCCGCATATCCTGCTGTTACTCCGGCTGACAACCCTCTGGAGCCGTCTGTGACGAACTGCATCTGTCCCTGCTGATTGATCAGGATCATCGCCTGGATCTGGCTCTGATCCATGGCCTCCCAGGCTGCTGCGTAGCTGTTTTCGTATTGGGGAATGAAGATGCCTGAGGATATGAACTGCTGTGTTATTGCTCTTGATTGCTGTGTTTTTGCCAGATCTACTATGGCAGTGTCCACTTTTTTTACATCGGTGGTAACTGCATAGCCGAAGACCAGTGTCTGGAATATGGGCACTATAAGAATAACAAATCTCATCCGGGGGTCGCGGAGGGTTTGGAGCAGTTCCTTTTTGAGCATGAATTTCAGTCGTTTTGACATCATCTGCCGTCCAGATTCAGTTTGAGCTTTTTCATGGTTATCGTCAGAATGACTACTGTGAACAGGGTGAGGAACAGCAGTTCTTTTGTAGGAGCCAATCCCCATGTGCCCTTCAGAAAGATGGTTCTAAGCAATGAGACGAAGTATGTGGCTGGAATGAGTTTTGTGATTGCCTGAACAACTCCGGGCATCGCTTTTATATCGTAGACGAATCCTGAAAGAATAAAGCCGGGCAGGAATGTGATAATCAGAGAAAGCTGACTGGCCAGAACCTGACTCTTTGCTGCTGTACTGATAAGAATACCAACTGAAAGTGTTGTCAGCAGAAACATTCCGCTGACAGCAGCAAGGGCGATTATGCTGCCGTTCAGGGGAATCTGGAAAAGGAAAAGGGCCATGAGTACTGCTATTACAACATCTATTACGCCAATGGCGTAGTAGGGAACCAGCTTGCCCAGAATGAATTCCGCTTTACGCATCGGTGTGGAGATGAGCTGCTCCATTGTGCCGTTCTCCCACTCTCTGGCTATGCAGAGGGAAGTAAGCATGGCTGCAATAACATTCACAATTATGGCAATGAGACCGGGAATGATTGACCAGGTGGTGTCCATGGCCGGGTTGTAGGCAGTAATAATGCTGATGGCTGATGACTGTGCCGCGTCCTTTGTAATACCCTCTGCGTACATTATTGAAAGCCTTGCCATGTTGGAATCGCTGCCGTCAACAAGAAGCTGTACCGTTGCCGGTTCCTGCCTTTCTATTTTTTCTGAGAAGTTGTTCGGTATTACCAGAACCGCTGTTGCCTGACCGGACTGGATTATCTGTTCAGTTTCGCTTTTTGAGTGACACACGCCTGCCGGTTGAAATGCTTCAGAATTGGTAAAGTCGCGAATGAGGTTTCTTGATGCTGCGGTGTTGTCCTGATCCCATACTGCAAGGGGTACATTGTCTACATTCAGTGAAAGCCCGTAGCCGAAGAGAATAAGAAGCAGAATCGGTATGGCAATGCCCATACCAAGGCTCCTGGGGTCACGGAGTACATGAATGATTTCCTTTTTTGCAATGGCTTTCAGGCGCTGGCGGTTCATTGCTCTTCTCCCCCCTGCACAAGAGAAACAAAAACATCTTCCAGCGAGTCTTTTTTGTTTTTCTGTTTCAGTTCACCGGGGGAACCGATTGCAATTACTTTGCCGGCTCTCATGATGGAGAGGCGGTCACAGTACTCAGCCTCCAGCATGTAGTGGGTGGTAACAAAGACTGTGGTGCCTCCCTCTGCTTTTGCCCGGATTGTCTCCCAGAATTTGCGTCTGATTATGGGGTCAACTCCTGATGTGGGTTCATCCAGAAAAAGAATGCCGGGGCTGTGCATTACAGCACTGGCCAGTGAAAGCTGCTGCTTCCAGCCAACGGGAAGGCTGCCGGTCATCTTTTTTTCTTTCCCGGTAAGGCCTGCGCTTTTAATGGCTTTGTTCACTGCTGCTTTTCTGTCTTTAACTCCGTAGATACCGGCGAAGAAGTTGAGGTTTTCTTCAATTGTAAGATCATCGTACAGGGAGAACTTCTGACTCATGTATCCGATGAAAGGCTTTACCAGTTCAGGGGTTTTTGAAATATCGACTCCACCGACTATGCCTCTGCCTTTCGTGGGTTTGAGGATACCGCACAGCATTCTTATGGTGGTTGATTTGCCTGCGCCGTTGGCTCCCAGAAAGCCAAAGATCTCTCCCCTGTTCACTGTGAAGGAGATATTGTCTACCGCTGTGAAGTCACCGAACTTCTTTGTGAGGCTCTGGAGTGTTACTGCAGGTTCCTGCTCCAGCCTGTTTTCAACCATGATCTGTTTCCGAAAGGTATACAAAGGCATCTTCAACCGATCCCTTTATGCGTGTTATCTGCGGTTGCCTGTTTATGCTTCTCTGTATGTCTTCTTCCGTAATGCTGCCCATCACATGTACCTGTGAGCCGAATACGGTTGAAACCGCCTCTGTTTCTGCCGAGATTCTGTTGGATTCCTCAAAGGGGTTGTCTGAGTCGAATTTGAGTACTCCGTTTGGAATCAGATCAATGATCTCCTGCGGTGTACCCCGTGCTGTGATCTCTCCCTTGTCCATGAAGGCGAGGCGGTGGCATCTTTCTGCTTCATCCAGGTAGGCTGTGGTCATGATAATGGTAAGCCCCTCGTCAACCAGTTTGTAGAGCAGGTTCCAGAATTCTTTGCGTGACACAGGGTCTACCCCGTTAGTGGGTTCATCAAGCAGAAGCAGCTGCGGCGTATGGATCAGGGCGCAGGCAAGACCCAGCTTCTGCTTCATACCGCCGGAGAGTTTTCCCGCAGGTCTTTTTCTGAACTGCGTGAGACTGCTCCAGTTAAGGAGTTTTTCCATACTTTGTTTCAGGTCCTGTTTTTTCACTCCGTACATATCCGCGTAGAATTTGATGTTCTCCTCCACTGTAAGATCCTGGTAGAGGCCGAATCTCTGGCTCATGTAGGCTGTCTGATCATGGATTTTTTCTCTGCTGGTGGTTGTATTGAGATTGAGAATGTGTGCTTCGCCCGAGTCCGGGGTAAGGATAGCAGCAAGTATCCGCATAGTGGTGGTCTTCCCCGCTCCGTCGGGGCCCACAAGACCGAAGACCTCACCCTTTGTTACTTCAAACGAGATACCTTTCACAGCCTGCACCTCTTTGAAGGATTTTGTCAGGTTGTGAACTTTTACAATTGCCGTGTTCATTGCCGGTTCATCTGTACATCAACCGGCATTCCCGCCTTGAAGATGTTCCGGGGATTGGGGATTGTTGCTTCAACACGGTAGACGAGGCTTGTTCTGCCCTCACGGGTTTCTACCTGTGATGGGGTGAATTCTGCCCGGTCTGCAATGTTGGTGATTGTTCCTGTTACCGTGTTTTCCAACTGTGTGTCCTGTGTTTGTGTCGTGTTTGTGCTGACCGTTACAGTGCCGCCTGTCCCGGTTGCTGCCAGGTAAGGCTGTGAGATGTAGAAGACCGCCTTCACTGTATCCATATCTGCTACTGTAAGCAGTGTCATTCCCGGCATGATATTCTCACCGGCTCTGATGTTTGTTCCGGTAACAGTACCTGTTACGGGTGAGGTTATGTCTGTCCAGGCAAGACGCTTCCAGGCCAGCTCTGTAGCTGCGGTTGCAGATTCCACCGCCGCCTGGGCCGCTTCCAATTCCGTTGCCCGTACACCCTCTACTGCCAGGGAATAGTTCTGCTGTGCGCTGGTGTACTGTGTCTGTGCCTGGGTTGCAGCGGTTTCCGCAGCCTGCAGCTGCTGGTCTGAGATGGCTCCTGCTGCTGCCAGTTCCCTTGCTCTCTGCTGATCGGTAACTGCCTGATTTCTTGCGGCCCGGGCTGCCGCGACATTTGATGATGCCGAGATTATCTGCTGCTCTCTGGTACCTTCGATCATTGTCTGGAGATTTGCTTCCGCAATGGTGAGTGCTGACTGTGTTTGCGTCAGTGCAAGCAGGTACTCTGTCTGATCGATTTTTATTAAGGTCTGCCCTGTCTGTATTTGATCCCCCTGTGTAACGAGTCGCTCTTCAACTGCTCCGCTCACTCTTGCAGAAATTCTAACATCCTCTATTTCTATGGTGCCGGAGAAAAGATCTTCGTTGCTGCTTCCGCAAGCGAGTATCAGGAGAAAAAGTGGGGTGACGATTTGTTTCTTCATTTTTCGTCTCCATTCTTCAGTATACCGTGCAGAAGAATATCTCTGATTGATTCCGTAATCTGATCCGGCGTAACCGGACCGGGATTGTCAGAGTTCAATTCCCGGCGCATTTCACTTGTGAGCGAGAGTGTGAAAATTGCTCCGGTAACCATGAATTGAAGAGCTGTCGGGTCGATGTTTCTGAAAGTGCCCTCTTCGATACCCATTGTTACCATTGATCTGATTGTGTTCATGAATCTGTTTAGACCCTCTCGCCCCTCTTCAGGAAGAGTTTTCGCGTTACCGGCTATCTCTCTCAGAATGATGGATGGCATCAGTCTGTTTTCCGCTGCGTTTTCGGTAATACCTTTCAGTATGGATGCTACCGTATCCGGGGCTGTGTTTGTGGATTCGATAGCTTCCATTATAGCGTTCTGAAAACCCTGCTGCCCCCTTAGAACAACCCTGCGGTAGAGTTCCTCCTTATCACCCACACGGTAGTACAGCATTGCCTTGTTGATACCGGCCCTCTTTGCGATCTCGTCAACCCTGGCACCACTGAAACCCTTTTCAGCAAACTCCTCGGCTGCTGCATCCAGTATCGCCTGCTCATCCACCCTTTTCGGAGACATTTTTCCTCCATTTAACTAAATAGTTTAACCGTTTAGTTAAATATAGGCGGATTGCTCCTTTTGTCAATAGGCACATGATGCTTCGGATTGCACTTTGATGATGAATATGTGCTTACAGCCGAGATCCGGTGTTAGTGAGGAATCCTGCTGCTGTTCTTCAGGATGTCCCAATCACCTCGTGTACCTTTTTTGCAAGTTCATTTATGGTGAAGGGTTTCTGAATGAAATTAATTCCTTTCTCCAACATGCCATGATGGGAGATTATATTCGCTGTGTAACCGGACATGAATAGCGTTTTCATTCCAGGTCTGATGTTTTCAATTGCTTCTTTCAACTCATGACCGCTCATTCCGGGCATCACTACATCAGTTAAAAGAAGATCGATATCTGTTTCACTCTTCTCACACAGCACCAGTGCATCATTCGAAGTTTCAGCCACCAGAACAGTATAGCCGATCATCCTCAGAATCCTGCAGGTAAGATTGCGAACCATATCATCGTCCTCAGCCAGAAGTATCGTACCGGACTCAAAAGTCTTCGGGGGTTCAACAGCTATCTCTGTTTTTTCTTCTTTTTCGTCACATCGCGGGAAATAGAGCTTGAAGGTCGTCCCGTGCTTCAGCTCGCTGTACACATTAATGAATCCGTTGTTCTGCTTAATGATGCCATAAACTGTGGCAAGGCCCAATCCGGTGCCTTTCTCTTTATCCTTCGTTGTGAAAAAGGGTTCAAAAACATGTGTCAGGGTTTCTTTATCAATACCGATACCATTATCACTTACCACCAGCATAACGAAGCAGCCAGGAACAAATCCGGCATGCTCCTGACAATCTGCTTCATCAAGTGTGATGTTAACAGTTTCGATGGTTAGCTTGCCCCCATCCTTCATAGCATCCCGGGCGTTGATCCCCAGATTGACAACTATCTGATTGATCTGCCCCTGATCGGCCTTAATAGTCCACAGGTCTTTCGCGAGTATGAAAAAGAGGTCAACATCTTCACCGAGGAGCCGACCAAGCATTTTCCCCATTTCTGAAATCAGTGGATTCAGATTGACAACTTCAGGCTTAATGACCTGCTTACGGGAAAAAGCCAGCAGTTGACGGGTAACATCTGTGGAACGCTGAGCTGCCTTTTGTATCTCACGCAAATCTTTCATCACTGGGTCATGCAGATCGATTTTGTCCATGATTAATTCGGTATATCCAAGTATCACACTCAGCATGTTGTTAAAATCGTGCGCCACACCCCCGGCAAGCCTTCCGACAGCCTCCATTTTCTGAGCCTGCCTCAATTTTTGTTCGAGAAAACGCTGCTTTGTCACATCATGCTTGACTCCGATATAGTTGATTGTCTTCCCGTGGTCGTCTAAAACGGGGGAAATCGTCGCTTCCTCTGTAAACAATGTTCCATCCTTGCCCTTATTGATAATCTCGCCCCGCCATGTCTCGCCTCTTGTGAGAGTGTTCCACATCTCCCTGTAAAAAACCTTGTTCTGCCTGCCACTCTGCAAAACACGGGGATTTCGACCGATGACCTCCTCTTGCGTATAGCCGGTCAGCTTCTCGAACGCCGGGTTGACATACAGAATTATTCCTTCCGTATCCGTAATAACCACCGAGTCGGCGGCCTGGTCAACTGCTGAAATTAGGCGTTTCTGCTCCTCCTCTGCATGCTTGCGCCGGGTAATGTCACTAATAATCCCGATCGCGTTCCATTTATCTCTAACTTTAGTGGCGGACATAGAGAGTTCCACAGGAAATTCCGTTCCATCCTTTTTTAATCCTGTTAATTCCAGTGTTTTCCCTACAGCTGCACCTTTGCCGGTCTTCTGAAATACAGAAAAACCATTTTTAAATGCGCTGTGGTATCTATCAGGAGCGATAATGGAGTGCAATTCTTTACCTGTTACTTCGTCTTCTGTATAGCCAAACATTTTTTCTGCAGCAGGATTCCATAATGATATCTTTCCATTGTAATCCATCATTATTATTGCACTCTGTGCTGAAGAACTGACTGTACGGAACTTTTCTTCACTCTCCTGCAGCTCTTGTAATGTTCTGCGACTTTCCCGTTCTATCTTTTTCTTTTCCAAAGCTTTCAGAACTGCCAGCCCTAAGCGTTTGATATGTTGTTTTATCACATAATCATCGGCTCCTTCACGCATGCAATCAACGGCCGTGTCCTCATTCATAGAACCGGTTAAAATTACAAAAGGGGTCATGGGGGATTTTCTCTGCTTTATCTTCAATGCGGATATACCGTCAAATACTGGCAGTTTATAATCGGCAATGATCAGATCGGGTTTGAATACCTTCAGTGCCTGATGAAAACCATCTTCTGTATCCACAACCTGAACTGTATAGTTTTCCAAGACCGATTTTAGTTCTCGCTCAGCAAGTTCGGCATCTGAAAGAACATCTTCCACAATCAGTACATGCAATATTTTTTCCATACTCAATTCTCTTTTTTATGTTTGCTCTTACTACAATGCTTTTTCATTGACTACCAGCCAATACAACCCCAATTTATTCATCATTTCAACGAAATCATCAAATCCAACAGGTTTGACAACATAGCTGTTGGCTCCTAAATCGTAGGCAGCAGCAATATCTGGATCTTCCTTTGAAGAAGTGAGAATGATTACCGGTATTTTCCGGGTCTTTTCGTTTGTTTTTAATTGCTTCAACACTTCAAGACCATCCACTTTGGGTAATTTTAAATCCAAAAATATCACCTTGGGTGATCCGGATGAATCTCTGTCGTTGTATTGACCCCGGCAAAACATATACTCCAATGCCAGTTCACCATCTTCGAGCACAATCAAACTGTTAGCCAGCCGATTCTTCTTCAAAGAGCGAATCATTAATTCGGCATCATTGGGGTTGTCCTCAACAATCACTATTTCAAATCCATTTCTCATTTTCAGATCCCCCGATTCCTTGGCACTGAGAAGTAGAATACTGCCCCCTTATCTACTTCGCCCTCCGCCCAGACTTCCCCGTCATGGCGATGAATGATACGCTGAACCAAAGCGAGGCCCACACCGTTACCCTCAAATTCCCGTTCACTGTGCAGGCGCTGGAATACACCGAACAGTTTGTCGCTGTATCTCATGTCAAATCCAGCTCCATTATCCTTTACACTATAGATTAATGAATTTTCCTCCTTCCGGCAAGATACAGAAATTACGGCCTGCTTACGTTTTGCAGAAAACTTGAGTGCATTGGAAATAACATTTATCCATACCTGACGCATCATGCCCGAATCACCGATTGCCCTGGGCAGGTCGGATGAGCTGAACTCAATACGTTTTCGATCTTCCGGGGTGGTTGATTCCATGTAAATGTTGTTAACCATGTTATTCATATCAATTTCAGAAAAGCGTATAGCTGCCCTTCCCAAACGAGAAAAATTGAGCAGGTCATCTATGAGCTGACCCATTTTCCTGGCATTGTTCCGAAGAACAGACCCCAGACGCTTCCCCTCTGTATCCAGTTTTTCTGCATAATCTTCCATTAGAATCCTGGTAAATCCATCAATGGCCCGGAGTGGTGCACGCAGGTCATGAGATACAGAATAGGCGAAGGCTTCAAGATCTTTGTTGGCGGTTTGCAACTCAGATGTACGTGTTTCTACTAATTTTTCCAGTTGATGACGATATTTATTCAACTCTTCTTCGGTTCGCTTACGCTCGGTTATATCGCTTGATATAACCAGAAGACAATTTTTATTATCTTCCAACTCAAACGGAATCTTAACGGTTTTGAACCATCCCGCATGTCCATCATCAAAAATATAATGCTCATCGGGTATATATAACGTCTCTTTTCTGTCGATAACAATCTGTTCTTCTTTTCTGAATTTTTTATAATTTACAGTCTCAAACCATTTTTGTGCAATCTCGTAATCGTACTTTCCTGCGAGTTCTTCCGGTGTTGTGTTATGCAGTTCTGCCATTTTCCTGTTCACCAACAAGTACATTCCATTCCGATCCTTCACGAAGATGCTGTTGGGTGCTGTATCGAATATTTGCCGCAGCATGTTTTCATTCTGCTTAAGCTTTATCTCTATTCTTTTCTGTTCGGTGATATCAAAGATAGCCCCATCCAACCAGGAAGCCTTCTCGCTGCCTCCAAAAAAACCCTGCCCTCTTTCATGAACCCAGTTGATTTTGCCATCGGCGTCAATTATTCGATATTCGATAGTGTATGGTGCTTGCCGCTTCAGACCCTCACGCACCTTCTTATCAACCTTCTCTCTGTCATCGGGGTGAATAATACTGTTGTATGCGCGAACCTCATTCTGCACAAAGTCCGATGCCGGGTATCCTGAGATATCCTCTATAGCATCACTGATGAAGAGCATTGTCCACAATGGATCAATGGTGCATCGATAGATGGCACCTGGAATATTAGTTAGCAGACTTCTGAATCTCTCCTCCTTCTCGCTTAAGGTCTGTTCGAATCGCTTGCGTTCTGTGATATCCTGCGCAATTGAGTTGACATACTCGACATGTCCCCGCTCATCGTAGTGAAAGTTGGAAGTCCAGATCATATCGCGCACCTCCCCCTCAATAGTAACCTGGCGATTCTCGATAGCGGCACTGGCGATACGATCGTACACACACCGGGCATACCAGCGTTTCGTTCGATCGCGGTCACGCTCATCTATGAAGGAAAAAGCTGACAGACCTATACCCGCATCAGGCGGAATACCAAGCACCTTTCGGACAGCGCTGTTGATGTAGGTAAAGTCTCCCTGACCATCCACCTGAGTGATCAGGTTATCCGTGCCTTCCACAAACTCACGGAAGCGAGTTTCACTCTTCCGCAGATCCTCTTCCGCTTGCTCACGCTCCTTTATTCTTTCCTCAAGATTGGTATAAAGGCCAGCATTCTCAATAGAGATTGCCACCTGTACAGACAACACTTTGAGTAATTCCAGCCGATCAGGCGTAAAGGCATTTGTTGTCAGGTTGTTTTCCAGGTATAACAATCCTGATAGTTTATTCTGATGGATTATCGGCAGACACATCAGTGATTTTGGCTGATGTTTCAGGATGTATTCATCACCGCTATATGTGCGGTCCTCTGAGGCGTCATTCAATACAACCGGCGTTTTCGTTCGTGCTGTGTAATTCACTATGGAGAGTGGAATTTCTTCGCTCTCTTCAATTGGAATTGCCTGCATTGTTTCAACTTGTTTCTGATTGATTTCCCCAATTGCCTGAATGACAAGCCTGTTGTCAACGCTCTGGATCAAGATACCCTTTTGAGCGCCTGCATTTTCAATAACAATATGAATCATCTTATCAAGAAGCCGGTCCAGTCGTATTTCCCGGGAGAGCATTTGGGAGGCTTTTATAATAGTCTCACTATCCAACGATACTATTGTGTCCTGGGTTGACAGATATTTATATTTCCTTTCCAGATCATCAACTTTGCACATTGCACCCCAGTTGCGGTAGGAATTATAAGCATTGAACATGCAGATTCGGGCAAACTCATCTCTTCCTAATTCCATGTAGTACTCTGCTTCACGTTCATAGGATAACGCGTTATCTTGAAGGTATTTATATTTCCTGCTACCTAATATGGCACTGCTGTAAAACTTCATTGCTTTCAGTGGATCCGCAGATACCCTGATTCTCTCTGCCTCGATCAGATCGAATTTGTGCTGATAATTCATCGGTGCATGGTGGATCCATTGCCGGAATTTTCCCTGAATTTCATCCACTTTCTCCAGGTATTCCGTTTTCGTGTCATCATCTACCGATGTATATTCCGCCAATAACGCCAGCGCATAGTAGAACAGGTGTTCGGGATAATAGATAAATGCTGTTACACCTGATTTATATTCTTCCGCATTGCGGGCTGATTCTATTGCCTCAGCATATTTCCCGAACATATACTGTAAAATCGTTCGACAGCAGTAAGCGCAAAAAACCAGAATACCATTATTCTGCTTTTTCCAGGCCGGCAGCATTTCTGATTCATCAAATAGTTCTCTTTTCAATTGGCATGGATCCGATGACCTGCCCATAAGATATAAAACCGTTTGCGCCCAGATATTCCCGAAATCACTGAGAAACTTCAGTCGGAATCTTTCTGTTGCCTCAAGATACTTCGCCTGTATGTTTCTAATATTTTTCAGGGAGGCTCCTGTACAAAACAAATAACTGCAATGGTTTAACGCCCCATAATAGGCATATTCAAAATCTCCTGTTTCAATTCCGCATTGATAGACTTCCTTTAAAGGTTCTATTGTTTCGGCAATATCATTTTTCCAATGCTTTACAAAAGTGTTGAACATAAAAACGACTTTTGCCTTAATTTCAGTAGCATCGAATATCTCCAGCATTTTCACAGATAACTGCCCGAATCGATAACCCGTTTCAATGTCACCGAAAGCACCAATTAAAATTGCTGCGTGACTCCCATATACAAAAGCTGCCGTGGGAGAGTTACCGTGTTTGAGAGACATAGTAACCATTTTGAAGACAATCACCGGCAGCAGCCCGAGCCTGGCCTTGGTGGCCGGAAGAGTCATATTCATCAATATCCGCATTGCCGCCAACCGGCGTTCGTCTCGCATCAACGGTAAGTCGGTCAAAACTTCAATACGCTCTATTTCCCCGGACAGTTCATTGTATGATTTCTCAATATATGTATTGATCTCTTCCGGATCTGTTGGAAGAGAGACTCCCAGAATTTCAAGGGCTTCCAGTCCGGAATTGATTGCTTCCAAATTCCGGTTTTGTGCTGTGTAAAACAGGATACTGAGTTCATAGACTTTTATCTTCTCCGGGAACTTCCTGGCATGCTTCAGTATTTCACCAGAGAGCAGTTCCGCCCTCTCGAAATTCGTACTCAGGTATTCAGCTTCCACAGCTTCCAGGTAAAGTTTCAGGGTTAATTCGTAGTAACGGTCCCATTTGTCCGGTTTCAGCAGCCCTATACCCATGCTCAGGTACCAGATGGCTGCCTGATATGCCGTTGCATTTTTAGCTTTTCGACCGGCGATGAGATTTAATTCAGCCAGTCTGAGTTGTTCTTTCTTACCTTTAATGTATTGAAAACCATCATTTATATGATCAACAATTTCATATATAGTTTTTTCTAATTCCACTTCTTTTGTATCTTTGAGAAGCAGCCTTCCTATTGCAAGTTGAACCGATTGTCTGATTTTTTTTGAAAGCAGCCCAATGGATGCCTGCCGGATTCTTTCATCACAAAATTCGAAACCGGTGTCTTCCGCGATTATTTGCTCATCATCAAACACCGGCATCATTGTGCTGTTTTCATCCTGCGGAAGAACCAATCCCGCTTTGACCGACTCCAGGAGAGAGTCGGATACCACTTTGTCGGGTTTCCGCTCAATCGCAGCGAGTGTTTTCAGGTCAAAACTGTTGCCGATACAGGCGGCCACCGCCAGAATCCTGCGTGTGTTCGCAGAAAGCTTCTCGACCTTCTGGATCATCAGATCTGCAACACTGTCCGTGACGCGCTTTGCGCGTATTCTATCAATATCCCAATGCCACTTCCTCTTGACAAAATTGAAACTCAGCACTCCTTCCTCATACAATGATGTTAAAAAGCGTATGGATACAAAGGGATTGCCAGCAGTTTTTTCATATATCATCTGTGCTAATGTTTTTGAGTAATTCGGTGCGCATTGCAGCATTTCTGATATTAACTGGTTTAATACTCCTACGCTGATGCTGTTCAGATGAATTGAGTTGATATTAGCCCTGGCCTGTTTCATTTCCGCAACCGCCATGGTCAGGGGATGATCTGCCCCTGTTTCATCATCGCGGTACGCGCCTATGAAAAGTATGTATTGATTGTCTGCGCCGGTCATCAGGAATTTCAAGAAATCCATTGACGCGACATCCACCCATTGCAGATTATCGATAAATATCACCAGGGGATGTTCTTTTAGAGCAATGGTTTTAAGAAATCTCTGAAGCACATCATGAAAGCGATACTGTGCTTCTGTGGGGCCAAGTTCCCGAACAGGTTGCTGCGGGCCAATAATAAGTTCCATGGCGGGAATCATTTCCACCAGCAGTTGTCCGTTGGAGCCAACAGCCTTTGCGATTTTCTCTTTCCATCGGGCAAGACGCTGTGTACTTTCGGACAGTATCTGATTAACCAGTATGGTAAATGCATGAATCATAGCTGAAAAGGGAATATTGCTTCTGTATCGATCATGGCTGCCTGATATGAAATATCCTCGCTTATCAACTACATATTTTTGTATTTCGCTGATAAGTAATGTTTTCCCTACACCAGATTGACCAAATACCAGAATGGTTTCATTCGTTCCTTTTTCAACCCTGTTGTATGCCCCTAATATTGTTTGTATTTCCTCTTCTCTGTCATATATTTTATGAGATATCTGAAATCTACCCGAATAATCCTTCTCTGCCAGATTAAACTCATTAATCGTGCCTGTTTTCAGCAATTGATCCAGACAGTTTGCCAGATCTGTTTCCAGGCCATAAGCTGACTGATAACGATCTTCGGCATCCTTTGCCATCAATTTCATAACAATGTCCGATACCGCTTTCGGGATCTCGACATTAAGTTTGCAGACCGGTTTGGGAGGTTTGGCAATGTGGCAATGAATGAGTTCAGATGCAACACTTGTGTCGAACGGTAATTCCCCGGTGAGCATTTCATATATAACCACACCAATCGAATACAGATCGGTACGATAGTCTACAAATCGGTTCATTCTGCCTGTCTGTTCCGGAGATATGTAGTGCAGCGCGCTTTCCAGCACTTCACTGTGCTGTAAACGCCGTTTGTCGGCCGGATCGTCTTTAACTGCCAGTCCAAAATCGATAATCGTAGCAGTCTGCTCCTCGCGGTTGACTACAATATTGTGGCTATTGATGTTTTTATGAATGATGCTACGGCAGTGAATTTCCCCCAGTGCTTTTGCGATTGAGATCGCTACAGTCAGTGTCCCGGAAAGAGTCCATGGTTTCTCGACCAATGTTTCTCTGATGGTTGCCCCTTCAATATACTGCAGCACCAGAGCTGGTCTGTGATCAATCATGATTGTTTCATATGCCCTGCGAACTCCAGGGATTTTCAGATCTTCAGTCAGTTCGTATTCTCTGCGAAGTCGAGCAATCAATCCCGGCTCAGGAATGTCGTTTTCGGGAAGTTTGATGACCACAGGCCCATATTCACTTGTATCCCAACGGTAGATCATGAAATTGGAGCCTTGATGAATGCATTGAAGGGATACAAATTCCTGCTTTGATATTCTCATGGTCTGTTTCCCCTGGACTTATCAGTTGAAGTCAACCGGTCTTTGTTTTGTATAAACGCTTTAACCGCTTTCCAGGTTTCATTCAAAATCTCCATGGTTCCTTCACGCAATTCAGTACGGCAACCAGAGAGCTCGTTGAATTCCCTCACATTCTGCCTCATTTCATCTTCGGGCATTACCGGTGTTACAACCAGAAGAGATCGTTCATAACGGTCAAACAGACGCTTTACCTTTTCAGACTTCAAACTGCTGCTGTCGGGATCGAATACTCTCTTCCAATGATATGTCCATCCGGGTGTCATAAAATATGTTCCTGGAATTTTACATTGTTCAGCATAGTAATTATCTCTCCCACCAATCAGCAAGCCGACACAATCATCCACAGGATGATCTCCATCCATGGGAATAAAGACTGGAATGTCTACATCAAGTAATTTCTGCGGGTTATCAAGAGCACCGCCGCACAAACCATATCCGAGAAGCAGTGCATCCACATGGGATCTCATTTCCCGGGCAGCATTGATCAACCCTTTCTGTAAAATGCTTTTTCTTCTGTGCAGTGCCAGTTCCAGAACGCGTATCAGCACCTCCGGCTGCCCTGAATCCTGCTGTGAATGATCAGCTATAAAGCTGTTCATATGAGGTATTCGCCGTAATTTCTGAGCTGCTTTTGACTCAAGTATCTCAATCAACCGAATTGACCGAATATCTTCCAGAACCGTAATCCTGGATAGATCGTGATCTGCACAAAGCAGGTGTGCAAATTCAAGCTCAAGCACTTCGCAGGTAATAATACCTATCACTCCCATGGGGTCGCGAACTCCTTACTTGTTTTGCAAAAAAAGCGACTGAGATCAAAACATTTTTCAGGGCAGGCCCGTTCACAGCGCCTGCATGCCACACCACTGCACAGGGATTGATCCAGCGTAGCTACAGCGGGATTAGCTTCCCGGAAGATGGTTAGGGCGTTTTCAGGACATCCCTCCACACAATTCATGCAGGCTGTGCATCCTTCCATGCTTACGTGTACCTTACTGCCGATATCCTGGATGATCGTGAGCCCCATCCGTCCGAGATCATCAATATCCCGCTTTACTGAGCGAACGATTTCAGGTTGAGCGCCTGGAGGTAGTAGATCGGGGAAACCATACTTTCTCAGGAATTTCCGGTACATTGAGATCGGCATTCCTTCGGTCCAGTAGGACAACTCCAGAATATAGACTTTCTTAAAAGTATCGGAAGCTGCGAACATGCAGTGGTGTTGCCGCAGTTTGTCGGCAAGGCTGCTCATCACATCAAGTTTTTTAAGATCGAATACAAGATCTCTGGCCATGGCAAGGGAAGTGTTTCCCACCTGAAAAACGGTTTTGGCACGGGGAGGAACCATACCGAGTTTCTGTGCCTTTGCCGCGTCTACATATGTGCCTGAGGCCCCGGACATATATACCGTACGAATATCCTCCAGTCCGATACCGGCTTCCCGACAAAGGGTAATATGGCCGGCACGCACTGAGCCGATTGCCTTGCCGGCCTCTATAAGATCATCCTCCGTAAAAAAAATATCATCAGTCAGATGAAGTCTGCTGTCTATTGTCCTGATGCACGGCAACAGAATCAGACCGGATTCCATGGCCTGAAGCACAATTGCAAGGGTTCCCGTGCCGGTAATCCCGATGGGTCGTACACCCGACCCGGCATCAACAACGCTGCCATCACTTATATTAACCAGAGGCCCTTCAGCGGGAATCATTTCGGAATCCAATACGATCAAACGCTGACAGGAAATATCCGAGTTAAGATCGGAAACTGCCCCCGGAACAGCCAGAATGCCACAGCTGATCTGCTGACCCTCAAGGGCCGGTCCAGCGGCGGTGGAGCCTGTAAACACACGCCCCTGGTGAAGAAGCGCCATTTCCGCATTTGTGCCATAGTCGGTTGCCAGCGAGGTCTCACCTTTTTCAAGCATACCGGTCTGGATAATCATGGCCAGGGCATCCGCTCCGATTTCGTGGCAAACCGAAGGCGGGATGATCACATCACACTCTGCAGGCAGACTTAATCCGGGAATATTCCGGGCCGCTGTAATAACGGCTTCCCGTTTGGGAGACACCACGCCGAGAGATTTAAGTTTTCGCCTTCCGGCAAAGGCCAGATCTCTGATTTCAATTCCCTGAAGCAGGGACAGCTGGACAGGGTTCCCGCATACTGCCAGGCGAACTACCTTTTCCGTATTTAGATGAAGTTCCTGGATTATCCTGTTGACTGCCTGGATGATTATCCTGTTAGCCGCTTCCCCCCCCATTTCCAGAGCAAAATGGATATGGTCGATAACATTGGCACCAGGCAGAGGATGACGGGTTGTAATAACTGTTGAAATAATTTCACGGGAGGAGAGATCAACAGCCTGGGCGCGCAAACCGCTTGTTCCTATATCCATAGCTATTGCTAATTGAGACATTTAGTATTATCTCCTCCTATACGGTAACGACTACAATCCGTAAGAGGCTGGCCTAAAGCCCTTTACTTTGCCGTATCTGCTCAGGCAAAGGTCAATGAAATCCTCTTCTTTATCTGGAAGAGACTGCATTTCCTTCATGTAACTCAGCAGAGATTCTTTCTCAAACACTGTCATTCTGAGTAGAGGATCGTTCATCATCAATTCTCCGCACTTGTTTGCTGCAGCTCTGGCGCGGGCATACATACTGTCATTGTTGTCAACAATGGCTTTACCGATAAGCCAGGCATTGTCAGGACACAGAATGAAGCCCTGTGGATCCCGATAACGGTCTGAATTTACCAGACATGCCTGAAACTCCTTTTGATAACCAAGTGAAATGGCTGAATTCATCGCCGCAGTATCGTATCCGAGCATTTCAGCAAAGACTGCAGATGTGCTTCCCCCAAACATATTATTGTATTCAACGGCCTCATTGGACCAGAGGTCACACACTGCCCCCATAACATTACCGCAAAGATCGGGATGGGCACAGGCGCTGGTCTTGCCTTCAGCTGAGATCGGTACACCGGTAATGGCCTTGATGACAGGATTTTCGTATGCACAATCCTTGCCCGGTCCAGTTGCGCCGCATTCATAGGCCACCAGTGTTCTACCTGCACTGATGGCTCTGGACAGTGCTGCCAGGGTATGAGGAATATCCTTGGAGAGAAAGCCGCCTGCCATGAACATGGCAGTATTTGCCTGAGCGCAATCTGTATCCCCCCCGGCGATACAGTCATGTTTTTTTGCTATTTCCACAATCTGCGTCCACAACCACTCCATATCCCTCCCACCAAGCACAGCTTGAGCGAAAAGAAGGCCCGTGATATCATTCCTAATCAGGGAATAGTCGGATATCTCCTTGCCCCCCAGGGACTCGATTGAGATAATGTCCGCATATTTTGCACACTCATTGAATGATTCAAGCACTTTGCTTGTTGGTTCAGAATCTCTTAAATTCACCATGTCCGGTTTGCGTATGTCGGCGATGGTGGATCTATATGCGGACTTAAGCCCGTATTTCTTTTTAAATTCAAGAGTTTGACGGACACTCTGGGCTGCGATTTTTCCACCCCATCCAGGATTGGCGGTCATCTGGTATACATGCTCATTTTCAACCACCAGGTGGGGATGCCCAACCATGACACATCGTTCCATCGCATCATAATTGGCACGCTCAAATTCTCTTAAAAGCGTTTTTATTGTCTTTTCACTACCCGGTCTGGGGTGAGGAACAATTTCAGGAATCACATAACCGCCGCCAATCGTAAGGCCTTGTTTTGTCTCTACAGGTTTCCTGGCGAACCCGAACATCATTTCCGCGGAAGTGTCATACGCCATCGAACTGCTCAGTTTCATTATTCTTCCTCCTCGGGCTGCCCTTTGCCCATAAAAGCTCTT
>JAGLOJ010000078.1 GCA_023139045.1 Candidatus Sabulitectum sp. | reverse complement strand
GAACACTTATGGGTAAAGGGCAGCCTTAGCTATTTCTTCGTTTCAGATTCACTCCCGGCCAATCTACAGGCATACCGCAGGTTGGTCAACGGAAACCACATTCGCCAGGAACATCTCCCATAATAACACACTGCACGTTTCAACTTTACAGGTCGAGAATCAGTACCCTGGGGTAATTTTCAGGATTGAGATTAAAAGCAGCCATACCATTGGGAGTGATAACAAAAGTGAAATCCGACAGATCGAGATCAGGGTTAACTATGACAGTTTCAACAGGCTCTCTTGCTCCGGGCGGAAAGAGATCAAAGGTGGGGTTGGATTCCCAGCCCCGCTGTACCCAGATATTGTCATCTGCATCAATGCCGATTGAGCCGGTTGCGTAGTAATGAAGAGGAGGTTCGTAAGTCGCGCCTGCAAGTCTGCTTCCTCTGCCGGAGGCTGCCATGCCCTGCATTCTGTATTCGTAAGCAATGATGTCTTCTTCAATGTCTTGATCGGATTTGATCACCTGTGCATAGTCCGGGTAGGTGAGATTGTACGATTCGGATCCATTCATTGGATATACTGATACGACATACTCATCACTCACAGGGGCAGAGTAGTAAAGATTTTCCGCATCGGCAACGAGTCCAGCCTGCGGCATCATAATTCGTTGAATCATGTGCTCAGGGGAGAAGTTATCCTCAATTTCAAAAAACACATGTATTGTATCCGATTCTTCTTCCCAGAGAGCGACAGATGTAGTAACTGTTCCTGCATTTCTGTTGAACCCACCCTGCTCACCGGCAAATCCGGTTCCAGCTGCGGTAATTACAAAGGGTGCTCTTGTAGTGAAATCTGATACTGTCCCGGAATGCTGGAGGTCGCTGTCAAATACTTCTACCTCTCTGCTGAATGGATCAGTTACTGCAATTCTCCCATCATTCAAACAGGCAACGCCTCTGGGATTAAGGAATTCTCCCGGTGCTTCTCCTTCTCCGCCGAATTCTCCAAGAAAATCTCCGGCAGGGGAAAAGAGTCTCACATTCTTTTTCCGGGAATCAAGAACAGCAATATTACCTTCTGCTGTGAAGTCAAGATCCTGAATCACACCAAAGACAAAATTGGAATCTCCCAGCTCAACTCCAATTTCAGTTGCAATCTGAAGCATTGGAATTTCTGTTTCAACAGGAGCAACTTCAGAATTTGTTACCGATGGTTCTGAACCTCCACACGCAAACAGGATAAGGGTCAGTGCTGCTGCTATGATACTTTTCATTGTTATCTCCTGGTATTCTGTTTGAGTTATCTGTCTTTCGCATTCGAACTCGAACTCGAACTCGAACAGAAATATAATTGCAGAGCAGGGTTTGAATTGTAACAGAATGTAAAACCCGCCCCCGGTGGGACGGAGGCGGGTAACCGGACTTACCTGGTAAAGAGGGAGGATACCAATATGAAAGTCCGGCAATTTTTTGCGGAGAATATCATTTCTTTTCATGTTTCCAGAAACTGATATTAAAATCTGAAACATGAACAAAGAAAAGTCAACCCCCTTACAGGGTCGCTTAAATTGATAAAAAAAGGGGCGTTTCCGCCCCTGAAAAGATACCCTGGCGACCCGAACGAGACTCGAACTCGTAACTTCCGGCGTGACAGGCCGGTGCTCTAACCAATTGAACTACCGGGCCACTCAAGGAGTGCAAATATCTCATTTTTTTCAGCTTTGTCAAGTCCCCTGAGAGAAAAGCACAGAGAGAGATTCCGGGAGTCTGGCTGAAGTGCTTTGCTTGCGGAAAAATAACCAAATGCACATAGCTTCGAGAAAAATTTAAGCACTCCGGCAAATGATACTATTCAAAAGAAAGAACATTGGAAATGAGGAGCCATAGTTCAGATCGAGGGCTACCTGTGCCCGCAAGGATTTCTTATAGTTTCATGAAATAGAGAAGGCTGTGTTTGCCAAGTTACATTCGACGGCGTCGACAAAAAGGCATCGTTCCGGTAAACCACTAAATTTACACCCGCAGGGAGGACTGTGAAGTATCTTTTAATTTTTCTTTTTGTGGCATCTGTTCTCTATGCGCAGTGCCCCCTCGGTTTTACACCGGATGAATCCTGTACTGCAGAAAATCCATCCTGCGGACTGTTTGTTGACGAGGATGGCGATCTGCTTTGTGATAACCCCGGCCCTCAGAGTCAGCCCGAACCGGAGGAACCTGAAGAAATAATTCCTTCAGACCCCGTACCCGACCCTGTGGTTGTTGAGGAGGAAGAAGAGGTCGCAACAGACCCATTCTGCCCTCTCAATCTTTCTCCCCAAGAGGCATGTTCTCAGGAAAATGCCAGGTGTACATTCTATACGGATTCCAATGGAGACAGCCTCTGTGATAACCCCGGCCCCCAGCCCGCTTTACCTGCTGAAGAGACAGAGCAGGTTGAGAGTGAGAATGAACAGTTTGAGTCTCCTGCAGAGCCTGTACAGGCGGAAGAAGAGACCGTGGAACTGGAACCGGATGTTGAGGATCTGCCTCCTGTTGAATGTCCTCTTGGATTCACCGTTGACGAAGCCTGCCTTGCTGATGATCCTCTGTGTACACTGTTCAGAGACCTGGATGAAAATGCAGTATGCGATAATGCCAGACTGTCAGCAGCAGAAACCGTAGAGCCGGAGGAAATTCATTTTCTTCAAAGACAGAACTCCTGCCCTCTCGGATACACTGTTGACGAGGCATGTGATTTAGAAAACCCCGACTGTGCGCTTTTTGTTGATTCAAACGGGGACAACTTGTGTGACAATCCCGATCCGGAACCCAACCCGGGAGTTCTCTGCACCGAATCGATTCCTCAAGGTCGTCAGACCCCCACAGTAATCGGATGCCCGCTGGGGCTTCCTCCGGCAGCAGCATGCCCTGATTCTCTTGCTCTATGCCCACACTGGTATGGGATTTCTTCAAACACTGCATGCTCTAATCCCTCCGGGGGTTCAAGACGGATAAATATTATTCTTCTCACACTGGCAGTTCTTCTTCCAGTTTCAACCTGGCTGTCCCGAAGATTCTATGGCAGAAGGCTTAAGGACAGGCTTAAACGAAACTCAGCTCACCACATTGTGAGAGGTGTATCGCTTATGATTCTGGGTTTTGGTGTGCAGGGATGCTTCTGCCCGCTGGGTACATTTCAATATGCCTTTACCGCAGAAGGACTTGCATTTCTTGGACTGAGCGGCATACTTATTTTTCTTCTTCCTCTCGTCTTCAGTGCCTTTTTCGGCAGAGTTTTCTGCGGATGGGTCTGCCCCTTCGGTGCTTTACAGGAATTCCTTTACCGCATACATGTTCCAGGTAGATTTTCTCCATCAGGCAGGGTACACAGCAAATTGAGACACCTGAGTAAACTGATTCTCTTCGCCTTGATTACCGTGATCCTGTTAAACAGGTTTGATGTTATTTCCCTGCGGTGGTCTGTTCCTTTTTGTTCCATCGACCCGTTCCACACCATATTTACCCTGTTTCTTTCCGGAAGTCTTATCGTTGCTGGAATAACCATCATACTGGCCATATTCATCAGAAGATTTTTCTGCAAATACTTCTGTTTTTACGGGGCAGCTCTGTCATTCCTTGCCAGACTTACTCTCTGGAACAGGATAGAGGGAATCAGGGCAGAAGAGCCTGAAACAGATTCAGACGAGGAGTTCGACAAATAGAGAAAGGGGGGCGGAAGCCCCCCTTCAAAATGCCTCGGAAGAGATCAGATCTCCGCATGTTCAGCTGTGGTTTGATCCGATCCGCACTGTCTGTCTGGCATGATAAATTGTTCTCGTCACAGAGCCAGAGCCCGTCTATTCTCCAATAAGCTTGAGCACTGAAGTGGCCTGACGAGCAACGGGGGGGTCGATCATTTTTGAACCCAGAGCAATTGCTCCAAGCCCCTTTGCCTCGGCCTCCTTCATCGCTGCAACAATCTTTCTCGCTCTGTCTATCTGTGCTTCTGAAGGCATGAAGCCATCTTCAACAGGTTCAACCTGTGACGGGTGAATGCAGCCTTTGCCGACAAAACCAAGTGTTTTTGCCTCAGCAATGCTGTTTTGTAAACCCTCAACATTTTTGACATCAGTATAAACGGTATCAATGGGTTGCAGATCTGCTGCTCTTGCAGCAAGAACAACAATGCTTCGTGCGGTGAAGCTTTCGGTCCCCTCCGCTGTGGGCATAATACCGATCTCTGCGGTCAAATCCTGGAGACCAAGAGTGAGAGCGGCCATCTCGGGAACAGAGTCGGCGATTGAAAGGGCATTCAGTATGCCTCTGGGGCTTTCAAGGATGGGCATCAGCCAGGGGAAGGAATCTCTTCCACAGAGATCCATAACAGTCTCCACCATATCTCTTAATGCAGCCACCTCGTCAGCTTGTTCAACCTTGGGAAGAAGAATGTGCTGCACCTGCTGTGGTACAATCCAGCTGAGATCATCTGTGGCTCTATCACCCTGGTTGATTCTGACCATTACCTCGGTATCCCCGAAGTGTGTATTTGCCAGCGCGTACGCTACAAGTATTCTGGCCTCATCTTTTCTGTCCGGAGCAACACTGTCTTCCAGATCAAGGATAATTCCATCTGCTCCGGCAGCGGCAGCTTTCTCAATGAAGCGGGGTTTGTTACCGGGGGCATAGAGTCTGCTTCTGCGAGGTCGATCTTTGGGGTGAACAGTCCAACTTGCAGCAGCAGGCAGGGGAAGGAACATTTCGCCCAGCTCTTTTCTGACTGCAGCTTCAAATCTGGCAGCAGCAACCCAGGGCGCTGCACCGGAGTCAACGCCGGTAACTGTTCCCGATGAAATTTCAAGTCTTTTCGCCGTGTTCAGAACTGCTTCTTCCTGCTCTGCTGTAAACCCGGAGAGAGAAAGTTCGTCTCCCTGTGGAGAAAATTCAACAAGAATATCTGACTTCACCTTTGGTCCGGAGTAACCGGCTCTTGAGGGCATTCCTAACCTCCTGTTAATAATTCTGGTAGGCTGGACAGGTGTTGCAGTCTGCGGATGTGGCACAACCTGTTTCACTTGTCAGAAGAAATGTGAATCCTGAATCGGGATCACACCTGAAGCTGTATCGATCAAGGTACTGATAGACAATGCCTGCCCGTTCAGTGTCATAAGGTTCATATTCGATTGCAAACAATCTGAAACGCCTCTCCTCAGCAAGAAGATTTGCATCCGTCTGCCATGGGGAAAGGTCGGCTTCAGATCGAAAGTCCATCCACCAGGGGCCTATTACACCGGCCAACTCGGGAATAGACTCCAGTTTATTCTGCCAGTCTGAAGTGTTTGACTGAATCAGTATCATTTCGGGGCCTTCGGCTTCATGCAGGTCGTTGAAAATATCTACTCCACGGTCGCCTTCTACTTCGGGGAAGGTGAGGATATACAGGGCATCTTCATTCATGGCGTTGTAGATATTCACAGGTTCGCTCTCTCCGGATTGATCATGCTCGCCCCCATGTCCATACTCATGCATATCAATGATTACATCACCTGAACCCGACTGGAAGATGTAACCGGCAAGCCCCCTGACGCCTGTGATTCCGAAATACACAGCCACAAAAATCGCTGCATATTTCGCAACAGAGTTCAGCCACTTTTTCTTGCTGAACACGCTGAAGAATGCGAATGGCAGCATGTACGCCGTTGTTCCCAGGAAAAAGCCGGTGAAGAGCATTGCACCCTGCAAAGCACCGGTGGTTCCAAATGCGCTTGTAAGGGCAATCAGAAACGCCGGGCATACAGAAAATCCTGTGAGTATTCCCAGAAGTACAGGGCTTTTTGTCAGTTTCATCCACCTGGGGATGTCACAGCCTCCACAGGTTTTGTTCACCCTGACTACAGAGATGATGAGGTAGACAGAAAAAAGAAGGTACCCGGAAAACGCAAGAGGAATCCTGATGGATGATGGAAGAGACCCGCCAAGGAGACCCATTATTGCTCCGAAAGCGGCATAAGATACAAATCTTCCCAGATTCAACATGGCAATTGTCATAAGGGATTGTTTGCTTGATCGTTGTTCACTTAGAAGATAAGTAAGATATATGGGGCCACAGGATGCCAGGCATGAAATACCGGTGGCCAGCCCCAGCCCGGTTCCTTCTGCAAGTCCGGTGAACATAAATAGATTCCCCTCTACTGAGTAAAAATGCCGCGATTGATACCTGTAAGATAACAACCGCGGCAAATTTTGTTCCCGATGTACTCAGAACTGTGCCGGGTAGAAGCCTACGCCTCCTCTGATCTTGCCCCATACTTCGTTGGAGGCCAGGTTGGAGGCTTCGCGTTCATACACAACAAAAGTGTTCAGGCCGTTCTGCATACGGAACTCAAGACCACCACCGATGATCTCTCTGGTTCTGTATCCTCCGGTTCCCGCAACAGAACTCGGCCCATACCAGAGTTTTCCGGTAATCAGTGCAGAAAGGCCACTGATAAGACTGATGCGGCCTTCGAGTTCTCCCAGTCTGGTGGTGATTGCGGATTCGGTAAGCTGACCGCCGATCATTATCGAGGAGGGAACGCTGCCCCAGCCACTGAACTTGTACAGGCTTTTTATTGCGCCCTGGAACGGGCCGAATCTCGTTTCATCCTCGTAGAAGTCGGCAGCCTGACTGAAGGTGATGTTGAACGTTACATTTCTGGCAACATTCTGAACAGCTCTCAGCCTGGCAGTAAATCTGTTGGGGATGGCAAGGCCTGCATAGTCTTCTCCTGTGTAAAGAGAGTACTCTGCTTCGGCGGTGACAAAGGTCATGGTGGGAAAACGCACAGGCTTGTACCCGGCTGAAATGTCAACCCGTGACCAGCTTCGGTCATAATCGAAAGCATCAAGTTTTGTCTGATGGGATAATCCGCCAATCGCCAGATAGCCGCCAAGGGGGGTATGCCACAGCAAATCCCCTCCGTAGCACATTTCTGACCATTCAGTATCAGCATCTGAATCAAGAGCGGTAACATCTCTCTTCCAGTATCTGCCGGTACCACTGACCTCGAAAATTCCTGGAAGGGAATATGCCAGTGAAAGCCCGGGTCTCAAAGCAGAGTTTCTGTACCCCTCTCCCAGAGAAAGAGGCAGTACCACATCGGCGCTGTCAATATCGACGGTATACTGAATTTCAGGATTAACCGTGAAGCCACCGAAGTGGATTCTGCTCTCGAGACTGGTTTCTAAATGGTTTTTATAGAAGCGAGGTACAACTGAGCCCTCTCCGCTGGAAATTCTATCTGCGTTAAGAAGCAGATCCCAGTTACTGCCGTTCATTCTGAAGCCGCCCTGGCCCCACTGGTGAAGACCCTCACCGTAATTGATGCTGTCGGAAACAACATTCATCTGAGCGTAGCCCTCGAAGCTCACAGCAAAGGCGGTGGCTCCCGCAAGAAGCAATACTGCAAAGAGTTTCATTAAAATATCGCTCCTTCCGGGCAGATTTCGATGCATCTGTTGCACTGATGGCAGAGGTTGGGGTTAATAACGGCATCTCCATCTATTACCTCTATAGCATTGTACGGACAGACTTCTTCGCATTCACTGCAACCAACACATCTTGATGTATCCACTGTAAGAAGTGCGTTTGCAAGCGGTCCGTCGCAGGCAGCAAGTACTGCCAGAGCAAGAACGGCAATAAGTAAAAACTTAGTGAATCGCATCATAGGTGCACACCCCCTGACACAATCCACAACCTATACAGACGTCAGGATTGATATGGGAGGTTCCATCCTCAATAACTATTGCATTCACCGGGCACACTACCAGGCAGTCTCCACATCCACTGCACTTGTCCGGTTCAACCCAGTACCTCGTGCCGGCTACCGCCGAGGCAACCAGAATAAGAACCAGTATCAACATCCCCTTTTTCAGCATTACTCTACCTCAAATCCTTCTTGAAGCAGTTCTTCATTCCCATCGGCATCCACTCCGTAAAGATCACAGTCATCTTTATCGAGAAGCTCGATCGTACCTGTCGGGCAGGCGCCCGCACACATTCCGCAGTTGATACACAGCTCGGGATCAATGTATGCAATGATATCTTCATCCATAGTAATTGCATCGACAGGACACTGATTGATGCAGATGCTGCAACCGACGCAGCCATCCGGAATGACATAGTAGGCTTCTATAATCTCGGCACTTTCAGGAAAGATGCCGTCTTCGGTCTCAATGGTCTTGAGTACCGCTCCTTTTGCCTGGATCTCCAGCGTCGAGAAATCTCCTTCAACCGGCCCCCAGTTGAAACTGAAAACTCCTGCAACAGCGGCCAGGGAAAAAACAAGAATCAAAGTTGTGCTTTTCATTGAAAGCTCCTTTCTCCGTACAAAAGATTTCTTAAGGTCGCAACGGTTGATCTGTTACCCAGCCTGCTGGCACAACACGTCGTTTTATTGACCGCATCCCGAAATAGGCACCTGGATCAGGATTGATCACCAGGTTATAGTTCCAGCATTCAAGAAGGCACTGTCCGCAGTTTATACAATCATCGTAGTCAATATAAATCATGTAGCCCACAGGACCTATTGGAAGAGTGTCCTGCCAGAGCGCATCCACAGGGCAACCGTAGCCGGTAAAAATAGTTCGTTCCTGATCCTTGAAATCGTTAAGCACATAGCAACCTCCATAACAGCCCAGAGAGTCTTCACTCTGCTCACAGAGACCGCAGTTGTTTGTGCCGGGAACATAGGTGTAGTGATTATTATAGTAGATAAGCCTCCATGCTTCTTCTGAAACAGCAATAGCGGTTGCCGGATTTTCTTCACTGTAGAACGCTCTGATGCCGAAGTAGTAATTTTTCGCATATCTGGTACCGGTAATTGCATCAACCGGGCAGACATCCATGCACTGACCGCAAGCAGTGCAGAGATCGTAGTCGATTACAGCAATACCACCCTGAACTGCAATTGCACCCATGGGGCAAACCTGTTCGCATATGCCGCAACCGATGCACGGTTCTTCCTGAACCTCAACCTTAACAAAAACGTATGCGGTGTCAGCAGGAGCAATAACGGTTTCCATGAGTGTTGCATCATACCAGTTCTCAGTGGTTATTGGTGCTTCTGAGGCGCGAATCTCGTAGTACTGAGCATTTTCAACTTCTGTCCATCGCATTGTGAATGCGGAAAACTCACCGGCCATGTTGTTTGGCCAGAAAGGAGGATCCGGTACCCCTGCGGTGAAACCGGCATCAACAACAAGAGCACTGGAAGATATAGCGCTTGGATCAACAGGATTATCTGTTTCATTCAGGCAGGCGGCAGCAGATGCAAGAATTAAAACTGCCCAAAAGAGAAATGTTTGCTTTTTCACTACCGTTACCTCTCATCCGTAAAGATGTTCATATTTTTTCGACTTTGCAGCCTTATTGATTCTACCTGCAACGGTGTAGTATGGTTCCCTTTGACCTTAAAAACAAGTGTTTCCTGAAACATTGTCTAATTTGAATAACAACATGTTATACTATGGATCAGGTAGACAATAATCAAAGAAAAAGGATTATATCCTTGAATATATATATAATGAAGATTCGGTGCGTCAGGCGGAGCCTGGCATTTCTTACGGGGTAAGCTGTTTGTGTTTCTTTATCAGTTTGAAGTGAATTTGGAAAGGAGTCCGTGCAAGGTCTGGATTCTGGTGACATCGGACAGTTATATCCCGTCACAGGTGTTACTGGCGGGTAATAGAAAACCTGCAGCCATTGACACTATTTGGGACGGCACTGATTATACATATATTGATTGTGCTCGGGTGTGTGGTTTTCAAACTTTGTCAGCATTCCTGTGAAAAAGAAAAGAGAAAAATGAAAAAGAAAATGCCTGTTGTTCTGTCGGTGCTTGTCGCGCTTTTCGCCTTTTCATGTAACTACGATCCTTCTCCGGTCGGGTGTAGTTTCAGAGTAAACAGTATCGGTACTTTTAAAGTCGCCGGAATTAAGTTAAACGGCTACGGTGCCGATACGCTGGCAACAGATGACCGGGCTTATATTGTTACTGCTCTGGAAGATGGAGACTGTCCTGTGGAATTTGTACTGAATATAGAGGTGCATAACATGGAAAGCAGTGGGCATACACTCATTGAGAAATTTGACTGGTCTGCAAGGATTGCAGCCGGCAACAGGCAGTACGTGGCTGATTCAGGAGAGATTCCCGAAAGAATCAAAGTAGATGCATCGCAAACTGAGACAATCTGTGTAATGGTTTCATTCAATGCCGCTGACTTATGGGGTGACGATTTTACAACTTCGGAAATAATAGATCTTTGTCTGGATCTGGGGCTGGATGATAACAGAATAGTGCGGAACAATCAGCATCTTGGAAGAGTGACAGTTGAAGTCGGAATTTCTGAAGATACTCCCCACGGCTATATTCATGCTGAATCTGTGGTAATAGGCCTGGATTGGATACAACCCGAATAGTTTGTGAGCTTGAAGAAGAAGTGTAATATGATGCTTGCACGGAACATGGTGCTTTTGATGTGTGCAGTTTTGCTGTAGATGCTTCCTTTAACAAGTACGATGTTCAGAGAGGGTTTTTCCTACACGGGCGAGGGAGATAGAGATTAATATAGTGAGCATCACTGTATATATTGCAGCCATAAGCATACTTTACTCTCAATCTTCTGCCAGTGCACTCATTTTCCATACTTCCGACGGTGGTAAAAATTGGGCTCGTGAGAACAGTGCCACCCCCAACAATCTGAACGGTGTTTCAGTTGATATTGTCAGCGGTATTGCGCTGGCTGTGGGCGATAAGGGAACCATTCTGCGCAGAAATGAGGATGGAACCTGGGTCAATGTTTCTCCCGATGGGCTGTCAGCTGATCTGTATTCTGTTGCAGCGGGGGTTTCCAGCATAATGTGCTGCGGTGCTGACGGTACTCTTCTTTCTTCATTTGATGGAGGTTTCTCATGGAGAGTATGGACTGATTTTGGATATGAGAACACAGACCTTTACAGCATCAACTTTGATCCAACACATCCAGGCTCTTTTCTTATTGCAGGAGAAAACGGATTTATCTATTCATCAGAAGAGGGCGAGCTTGTGCAAACCGGGTCCAGTTCAGATTTTATAGCTTCCTGCGGAATGCTTTGCGGCGGGTTTCCCGAAATAGTTCTGGGAAGAGACGGAACCGCTTATCATATCAGGAGTGATGTAAATTACAATATCGGGGATACTGTTTTCAGAGGAGCCACTGAAATTGTTTCCGGTGGCGGCAGGTACATTGCTGTGGGAGAAAACGGGGCAGTCTACCGGTCTTTGTCGGATGGCGTATGGGAATCTGCTTCTTCCGTTACAACGGAAAATCTGAATGATGTGACTTATCTGGTATGGGGTTTGACTGCCTGTGCAGTGGGTGATTGTGGAACCGTGCTGGTATCGGATGATAACGGGTTAACCTGGGGAATTGTTGATATTGGTATGTCTCGAGACTTTACTGCAATTGCGGGAAACGGTGCCGGAGAAGCTTACATAGTAGGCAAAAGCGCTTTTTCAGGCATACTCAATATTCTCCCTTTCAGAGGGGCTTCACACTGAATGGATCTTAACACCCTTTACAGCAGACTATATGCTCGTTTTGGTCACCGGGGCTGGTGGCCGGGAGAGTCGTCCCATGAGCATTTCATCGGCTGCATCCTTGCCCAGAACACAAGGTGGGACAGAGTTGTTCCTGTAATTCAAAGAATGAAGCAAATGGATATTCTTGCTCCTGAAAAGTATCTTCAACTTGAGCAGGATGGTCTGGCAGAAATATTGAAGGGTTCCGGTACCTATCAGAGAAAGGCCGAGTACCTTCAAACTGCTGGAACTTACATGCTCTCTCTGGGATGGGATGGCTCGCCGGAATCAGTGATTGTTGAGACGCAAAAGCTGAGAAACGAACTGCTTTGCCTGAAGGGCATTGGTCCTGAAACCTGTGACTGTATTCTGCTGTTCGTGCTGGAGAGACCGGTTTTCGTAGTGGATGCCTACACCAGGCGTATTCTCAGTAGACACGGATTGTGTGACAGGAAAGCCGGGTACGGGGAAATACAGGAGATCTTCCGCAGAAGGCTGACCCCTGATGTGGAAAGATTCAAAGAATTTCATGCTCTGATTGTTGAATGTGCAAAACAATTCTGCAAGCCGAAACCGCAATGTACTGACTGTCCTCTCTGTGAAGGGAAGAAGTGTTTATGATCATTAGAAGCAAGGGAATCCAGATTATCAGGAGAAACCTGTTTGAAGGAAAAGGTGAAGCTGAGATAGAGCCCCTGTTCACCTCTGATGAGTTTCAGGCACCCATACGGTTTTGTGCCAGAGTAAGGCTTGTTCCCGGTTGTTCCATTGGGCTGCATCAGCACATCGATGAGGATGAGCTGTACTTCATTATCGAGGGGGAGGGAGAAGTCTCTGACGGTGACAGCAGCTTTCCAGTTTCATCAGGACATTCCATTCTTACAAGAAGTGGCGAATCACACTCAATTGAGAATACAGGCTCCAGCGATCTGGTGCTGATTGCGGTTATACCCCAAGCTCACACTCAGTAGACAATTCAGTTTATATTCCCTTTCCCTGCGGAGGGGTGCCAGAGCGGTTGAATGGGGCGGTCTCGAAAACCGTTGTCCTCTTTTCGGGGGACCGTGGGTTCGAATCCCACCTCCTCCGCCAGAAGAAGAAAACCCCGAGGAAATGGCACACCTGGAGCTCTGGATGGCAGAGAATGCCCCCTGTGTGGCATTGACTTCAGGCGCGGGCCTTTACTTCAGAATCCCCTTCTTTTCCTTCAGAGCGTTCAGTCTGTTTATGCTGCCAGCTCAAGACTTGATGATGTGATCTCATCCAGATAGTGCGTAACACCACCGACGCAAGTATCGTGATGACAGAAAGCG
>JAGLOJ010000077.1 GCA_023139045.1 Candidatus Sabulitectum sp. | reverse complement strand
GTAACAGTTTAGCGGAATCCGCCGGGCTTATGATGTGTCGGGCGGCGGGATATTTTCGGGCCGGTATAGATTTTCGGCGGGGGTGTTTTCTCTGTTGAGTAACAGGGATTTCAATAATTCAATCGGATCTTTGTTTTGCCGCTTCGCGGTTCCCATCAGCGAGAGGTTGATGGCTAGATTTTGAGCCCCTTCAAGAGATCGGCTTCCAAAGGATATTTTTCGAAAGATGACCGGAAGGCGCAATGCTTGTTCGGCGTGGTTGTTGGTGGGCTCCATCCCGTTGACTTCTAAAAAGACGAAGAGGCGCTTTCCGTCTCTGTTGGAAAGGCTGACTCGTTTCCGCAGATTCTCGGCATCGTCATCTTTTAAGGGATTTGCGCAGAGTTTATCCCTCGTTTTTTCAAGTTTCGGTATCAGCGCCCGGGCTTTTTTGAAAGCGAGTTCCCCGCTATTTCGCTCGCGGCCGAGCTTGCAGCAATGGGATGCCAAGCGGCTGAGGGCTCGGCAAAAATGGATGGATCGGCGGTCTTGTTTCTTTTTCGGAAGCATTTCCATGCGGTCTGCGATCTCGTCGGCTTTCCGTTTGATATGAGCCAAGCAGACCTGTCGACCGAGCGGGTTGACGATGTTGTAGCCTGCATAGCTGTCGGCAGTAAGATACCCATTGAATGCGGTGCCGAATATTGCTTCGGCGACTTTGGAACCCCGGGAGTAGTCGGCATGAAAAAAGTCGAATCCGGTGTTGCCCGCGTACCACAGTTGGGCGCTTTTGCCGTCGATGCGCCAGTGGGTTTCATCGCCATGGATGATGTGGGCTGCGCGAACCTTGTTGCGTAAATCTTCGTAGAGTGCCGCCCCGGCGTCGGCGGTTTGATGGGAAAAGGCCATGGCAGATGCCGGCACGAATGATATGCCAAAAAGTCCGGTAAGAACCTTTTGAACATCACGATACGAGAGCTTGACGCTATGGCGCAGGTAGACTGCCGTGGCCTTCGTGATCGGCCCGATGCCGCAGTTGCGAAGCTCCCCGTCCGCCGTGGCGAAAACCTCCCGTCGACAGGTCGGGCAAAACGCTTTTTGATGGATGTATTCGGTGACAACGGTACGGGGTTGAAGGATGATATCCTCTTGAATCCGAACGTGGGTTTTGTCGACGGGCTCCAGCCCTTCATGCCGGCAGTGCGGACAGGTGTCCGGTGCGTCGACATGCACGGAGCGATCTACTCGCTCGGGTGTGGCTCGTTGCCATCCGGGATGCCCCCGCGGCGCACCCCGCCTCTTGGGTGCGGGGTCACGAGGATGATCCGGCACCTTTTTGTTCGCCTTAAACTTCAGCTGGTGCTGTTGTTTCAGCCGAGACTTCAGTTCGGCATTTTCTGCCTCCAGAGCTTTGTTATCCTCTTCGAGCTTTTTGACATACTCCTCGGTCCGATGCAATTGAAGCCCCAGAAATCCCCGCTGTTTCCGGGCATCGCCAATCTCCAGAGATGCCCATGTTGTAGACATTCCCAAATGCGGGCACGCATTCTGATAGGGGCATTCAAAGCCCCAGGGAGCTTCTTTATACCTACCCATTGTTCTCCAGATCCACGCCTTCACGAAGAAGAAGCCAGTTTACCTCGCCGAGCTCTTTAATCAGCTCCTTGAGTTTTTTATGCCGAAGAATCATCTGCCGAACCGTTGGAACCATATCGATAGGGATATGCTTCGTTTTTGTTTTTCCATCGATCTTCGTCGTGAGGTTGTAGGCCTCGTACTTCAGACCTTTGGACGAGACGGAGCCGACCAGGAAATCGAGGTTTCCGGAGATCTTTCCAAGAAGCCGCCCCCTCCTTTTTTTCAATGTTACCACGCTCGGCATATACCCTCCTTTTTATTAGGCGTATCAAAACGCCTAATATGCGTCAAAAAAATAAGGATTGCAAGGGGAATCTATTTTA